>JAEWJX010000069.1 GCA_023386365.1 Actinomycetes bacterium
GGGGCGGCGGGGCGGCCCGCGGGTCCGCCGGGCCGCCCGACCAGGGATGTTACTGGCCGCCCTCGGTGAGGACCACGTCGATCGGCGTGTACTCGCCGTCGACGGTCACGCCGTCGGCCTTGAGCTCCTCCAGGGCCTTCTGGATGTACTCGTTCGAGAAGGCGGATTCCGCCGGCTCGGTGGTGATCAGCTCGAGGCCGTCCTGGTTCTTGGCCGAGAGCGCACCCGCGACCGTCTTGTCCCACGCCGCCTGGTCGATGACGCCGAACTCGGCACCCGTCCAGATGAGCTTGTTGACCTCGTTCATCATCCACAGCTGGTGCACGGGGCCCACCGGGAAGGCGGCCTCGGCGTTGGAGGCGATGTCGTACACGATGGCTGCGGCGTACTCGGGGTTGTCGCGGGCGTACAGCCAGCCCTTGGTGACGGCCTTCAGGAAACGCACCGCCGCATCCGCGTACGCCGGGTCGTCGGCGAGACGCTGGGTGTCGGCCCAGAGCGCGTCCTGGAGCATGGCTCCCTCGGTGTCCTCGTAGTAGATGACGTCGAGGTCGTCCATCGTGTACAGCTCGCCGGTGGCGGGGTTGACCGTCTCGAGCACCTGTGCGAGCTCGTTGTAGGTCATCGCCTGGGCGGCGTCCACGTCACCGTCGAGCAGGGCGTTCATGGAGAAGTCCTGCGTGGTGATCGACACGCTGGTGGAGTCGAGGTCGTCCGCCGCCATGGCCGCGAAGATCTCCCACTCGTTGCCGAAGCCCCACGAGCCGATGCGCTTGCCCTCGAAGTCGGCGACCTCGGTGATGCCGTCGCCCTTCCACGACACCTGGGTGGTGCCCGACTTCTGGAAGACCTGCGCGATGTCGGTCAGTTCGACGCCGCTGGCTTCGAGGGTGCCGAGCACCTTCGGAACCCACGCGACGGCGAAGTCGACGTCTCCCGCGACGAGGGCGTCCTGGGGCACGATGTCGCCGCCCGAGGGGACGATCTCGACGTCGTCGAAGCCTTCCTCCTCGAAGTAGCCCTGGTCGAGCGCCACGTAGTAGCCCGCGAACTGGGCCTGCGGCAGCCACTGCAGCTGCAGCTTGATGGAGGTGAGCGGCTCGAAGTCGCCGTCGCCGGAACCGGAGTCGGTGTCGCCGCCCGCGCCGCAGCCGGCGAGCGCGAGCGCTGTGACGGTCGCGGCGGATACGAGAGCGAGGCCGCGCTTGGTGCTGAGTCTCATGCTGTTCCCTTTCCTTCTGTGTTCAGGTGGTGCAGGTGGTGCAGGGATGGTGCAGGGGTGGTGCGGGTGGTGCTGCCGGTCAGACCGGCGACCGCCTCGTCACGATCCGCTCGAGCAGCGAGGTGACGAGGTAGAACACGAGGCCGATGATGATGCCCCCGACGACGTAGGCCCAGGCGAGCGCCGCGCGCCCCGATTTCGCGTAGGTCGCGATCGAGGTGCCGATGCCGTCCGATGGCCCGCCGAAGTATTCGGCGACGAGAGCCGCGATCACGGCGAGTGAGCTGGCGATCCGCAGGCCCGTCATCAGGTACGGGAGGGCGGTCGGCAGGGTGAGGAAGCGGAACGTCTGCGCACCGGTGGCAGCGGATGCGCGCAGCAGGTCGCGGTGGACGGGGCGGGTCTGGCGCAACCCACGCAGCACGTTGACGAACACCGGGATGAATGCGGCGATCGTCGCCACCGCCTGGCGGCCGAACTGGCTGGACGCCCCGAACATGGTGTTCAGGATGGGGGTGATCGCCACGATCGGCACGACGGCGAGCATCGCCACGAGCGGCGCCAGCATGCCGTCCACGGGACGCCACGCGGCGGCAAGGCCGGCGAAGATGACCGCGAGCACCGAGCCGACGGTGAGCCCGATGAGGGCGTTCGTGCCGGTGACGAGCATGTCCTCCCAGATGATGTCCCACCGCAGCACGAACTCGGAGCCGATCGCGGCGGGGCTGGGCAGCATCCGGGGGGCGTCGCCGAACTCGACGTACAGCGTCCAGGCGACGACGATCAGCAGGCCCACGGCGACGGGCGCGGCGAAGCGAACCCAGTTGGGCAGCTCGCGTTCGGTCGCGCCGGATGCCGCACCGCCGCGCTGAGCCTGTCGAAGGGTCATCGTTCGTTCGCCCGCTCGACCTTGGTGCCGTGCAGCGCCTCGCGCACGGCGGTGACCTTCTCGAAGTAGGCGGGCGTCTCGCGCAGCGCCTCGTCGCGCACCGGACCCAGGTCGGTGACGATGACGTCGGTGATGCGGCCCGGTCGCGGGCTCATCACGACCACCCGGTCGGAGAGGAACACGGCTTCCGGGATGGAGTGCGTGACGAAGACGACCGCGGCGCCCGTCTCGGCGGCGATGCGGGTGAGCTCGCCCTGCAGGTACTCGCGGGTCATCTCGTCGAGCGCGCCGAACGGCTCGTCCATGAGCAGCAGCTTCGGGCTCGCGGCGAGCGATCGGGCGATCGCGACACGCTGCTGCATGCCCCCGGAGAGCTGGTCGGGGTAGCGGTCGACGAACTCGGTGAGTCCGACGAGTTCGGTCAGTTCGGCGACGCGGGCGGCGCGGGTGGCTTTGCCCACCTTGTGCAGTTCGAGCGGCAGGGCGATGTTGTCGCCGACGGTGCGCCACGGCAGCAGGCCCGACTGCTGGAACGCGATGCCGTAGTCCTGGTCGATGCGGGCCCGGCGGGCGGGCTTGCCGAAGATGGTGAGTTCGCCCGAGGTGGCCTGGTCGAGGTCGGCGATCAGTCGCAGCAGCGTCGACTTGCCGCATCCGGACGGCCCGATGAGCGACACGAACTCGCCCGCGGCGACCTCGAGCTCGACACCGGTGAGCGCGGTGACCTCGCCCGCCTTCGTGGGGAAGATCTTGCCGACTCCGGTCGCCTTGACGGCGAGGTCGGTGGTGGTGGGGGTGGTGGCGGTGGTCATGCCGTCGCCTCTCCTCTGCGGTAGTTCCTGAGCGTGAGTCCGATGATGGCCACGGAGCCCGCGGCGATGAGTCCGAGCACGATGGCGCCGAAGGTGGGGCCCCACGGGGCCGCCGGGTCGCTCGAGGCCTGCCCGGCGAGCTGGATCAGCATCCGGCCGATGCCTCCGCGCATGCCGATCGACACCTCCGCGACGACCGCGCCCAGCACCGCGTTCGCGGCGGCGAGCCGCAGCGCCGGCAGCAGGAACGGCACGGATGCCGGCAGCCGCAGGCTGCGCAGGGTCGACCAGTAGCCGGCCGCGTAGCTGCGCATCAGGTCGAGGTGGATGCGGTCGGGGGCGTCGAGGCCTTTCAGCACACCGATCGCGACGGGGAAGAACGCCAGATAGGAGGCGATCACCGCCACCGACAGCCACTGCGGCCACGGGGTGCCCGAGCGGTCGATCTGGTTGCCGATCGCGTTCACGACGGGGGCGAAGGCGATGAGCGGGATGATCTGGCTGAGCACGATCCAGGGCAGCAGCCCCCACTCGACCAGCTTCCACCGCTGCATCAGCAGCCCCAGCACACCGCCGACGACGACCCCGATCAGCCAGCCGACGGCCGCGATCCCGAGGGTCACCAGCGCCGCCGAGATCACCGACACGAACAGCGGCGGGGTCGACCCACCACTCGTCGGCTCGAACAGGCGCCCGAACATGTCCCAGATGTGCGGCATAGCGCGGTCGTGGGTGCGCGGCAGGATCATGACGCCCGACCCCGACTCGCCCTCGATCGCGCCGATCGTCACACCCTCGGCAGGCCCCAGGAACTTGTACGCCTCCCAGAGGAGGAGCACCGCGATCACCCCGAGCACGCCCCAGCCCGCGGCGATCCAGCCGCGAGACGCCTGAGCCTGCCGTGAACTCATACCTTGGCCGTCAGGTGGTCCTGGAGGGCGGGGATGACCTTCTCGCCGTACACGCGGAGGGTCTCCTCCTTGTTGTCGTGCTGCAGGTAGCCGGCGAACTGGTGCACACCGATCGACTTCAGCTCCTCGAGCTTCGCGATGTGGTCCTCCGCGGTTCCGAGCAGGCAGAAGCGGTCGACGATCTCGTCCGGCACGAAGTCGACGTGGTCGTTGTCGGCCTTGCCGTGCGTGTTGTAGTCGTAGCCGGTGCGCTTCTCGATGTAGTCGGTGAGGGCCTTCGGCACGGCGCCCGACTGGCCGTACTTGGCGACGATGTCGGCCACATGGTTGCCGACCATCCCGCCGAACCACCGGCACTGGTCGCGCATGTGCTGCATGGCGGCAGGGTCGGAGCTGTCGCCGATGTAGAACGGCGCCGCCACGCAGAACGTGATCGAGTCGGGGTCGCGGCCGGCGGCCTCCGCCGCATCCCGCACCGTCTTGATCATCCACTTGGCGATGTCGACATCCGCCAGCTGCAGGATGAAGCCGTCGCCCACCTCGCCGGTGAGCTTCAGGGCGAGCGGGCCATACGCGGCCACCCACACCTCCAGCTCTGAACCCTGCGACCACGGGAACCGCAGCGTCGAGCCGTGGTACTCCACCTCGCGGCTGTTGCCGAGTTCGCGGATCACGTGGATCGACTCACGCAGTTCGGCGAGCGTCGTCGGCTTGCCGTTGGTGACCCGCACCGCCGAGTCGCCTCGGCCGATGCCGACGACCGTGCGGTTGCCGTACATCTCGTTCAGGGTGGCGAACGTGGATGCGGTGACCGTCCAGTCGCGGGTGGCCGGGTTGGTGACGAACGGCCCCACCTTCACCTTGCGCGTCTCCGCGAGGATCTGGCTGTAGATGACGTACGGCTCTTGCCACAGGATGTGCGAGTCGAACGTCCACACGTGGCTGAACCCGTACTGTTCGGCGAGTTTCGCCAAATGCACCGTGCGGGATGCCGGTGGGTTGGTCTGGATGACTGCTCCGAAGTCCATGGATCTCGATATGCTCCGCTACTCGATCGGCAAAGGGTTAGATCAGGTACTGCGACAGGCCGCGCTTGACGTAGCGGCCGTCGCCCTTGGTGCCGAGGTACTGGTCGTTCTCGACGATGACCTTGCCGCGGGAGATGACCGTGTCGACCTTGCCGTCGATCTCGAAGCCCTCCCACGCGGAGTGGTCCATGTTCATGTGGTGGGTGTCGGCGCTGATGCGCGTGTGACCGTTCGGGTCGTACACGACGATGTCGGCATCCGCGCCGGGCTGGATGACGCCCTTCGTGCCGTAGAGGCCGAACATGCGTGCCGGGGTGGTGCTGGTGAGCTCCACCCACCGCTCCAACGTCAGCTCGCCGGTGACGACACCCTGGTACATGAGGTCCATGCGGTGCTCGACCGAGCCGATGCCGTTCGGGATCTTGCGGAAGTCGCCGAGGCCGAGCTCCTTCTGACCCTTCATGCAGAAGGGGCAGTGGTCGGTGGACACCATCTGCAGGTCGTTGGTCCGGAGAGCCTGCCACATGGAGTGCTGGTGGCCTTCGGCTCGCGAACGCAGCGGCGTGGAGCACACCCACTTGGCGCCCTCGAAGGCGCCCCACTGCTCACTCGAGGCACCCAGCTGCTCCTCCAGCGAGAGGTAGAGGTACTGGGGGCAGGTCTCTCCGAACACGTTCTGGCCGCGGTCGCGGGCCGCGGCCAGCTGCTCCACCGCCTGCTTCGCCGACACGTGCACCACGTAGAGGGGTGCGCCGGTGAGCTTCGCGATCATGATCGCGCGGTGGGTGGCTTCCTCCTCCATCTCCCACGCGCGGGCGATGCCGTGGAAGTAGGGGTCGGTCTTGCCCGCCTCGGCGAGCTGCGCGGCGAGCACGTCGATGACGGGGCCGTTCTCGGCGTGCATCATCGTGAGCAGCCCGGTGTCGGCCGACACCTGCATCGCCTTCAGGATCTGCGCATCGTCCGAGTAGAAGACGCCCGGGTAGGCCATGAACAGCTTGAAGCTGGTGATGCCCTCGTCGATGAGCGTCGGCATGACGGCCAGCGAGTCGGCGTCGACGCCGCCGATGATCTGGTGGAACCCGTAGTCGATGGCGCAGTTGCCGGCCGCCTTGTCGTGCCAGGTGGCGAGGCCGTCCATCACCTTCGTGCCGTACGTCTGCACGGCGAAGTCGATGATCATCGTCGTGCCGCCGTGGGCCGCGGCTCGGGTGCCGGTCTCGAAGGTGTCGGATGCGGCGGTGCCGCCGAACGGCAGCTCCATGTGGGTGTGCGCGTCGATCCCGCCCGGGATCACGTACTTGCCCGTCGCATCCACCACGCGGTCGACGCCCTGCGTGAGGTCGGTGCCGAGCAGCTGCGAGCCGGGGGCCAGCACGGCGACGATCGTCTCGCCGTCGACCAGCACATCCGCCTCGGCACGGCCGGTGGCCGACACCACCGTGCCGCCCTTGATGAGAGTTGTTGCCATGATTCGCTCCTTCGCGACTCGGGCCGTCAGGGCTTCGCGATCTCCGTGTACGTCTCGGGGCGGCGGTCCCGGTAGAACTGCCAGTCGTCGCGCATCTCCTGCACCATGTTCATGTCGAGGTCGCGCACCAGCAGCTCCTCGTGCTCACCCGATCCGCGCTCGCCGACGAAGTTGCCGCGCGGGTCGATGACGTTGCTGGTGCCGTAGAAGTTGACCGCCTCGGCGCCGTACTCGTTGTCTTCGAGGCCGACCCGGTTGGGCTGCAGCACGAAGTAGCCGTTCGCGACGGCGGCCGCGGGACCCTCCACCTCCCAGAGGCGATTCGAGAGGCCCGGCTTGGTGGCGTTCGGGTTGAACACGATGTGGGCGCCGCGCAGACCGTACTCGCGCCAACCTTCGGGGAAGTGCCGGTCGTAGCAGATGTAGGTGCCGATGCGGCCGACGGCGGTGTCGAACACCGGGTAGCCGAGGTTGCCGGGACGGAAGTAGAACTTCTCCCAGAACTTCTCCACGTGCGGGATGTGGATCTTGCGGTACTTGCCGAGGATCGAGCCGTCGGCGTCGACGACGACGGTCGTGTTGTAGTACACGCCCGTCTGCTCCTCCTCATAGATGGGCAGCACCGTCACGACGCCGAGTTCCTTCGCGATGGAGGCGAAGCGCTGCACGATGGGGCCGTCGGCCGGCTCCGCGTAGCGGTAGTACTTCTTGTCCTGCGTGATCCCGAAGTACGGGCCGTAGAACAGCTCCTGGAAGCACATGACCTGCGCGCCGTCTTTGGCGGCATCACGGATGAATCCTTCGTGCTTGTCGAGCATGGATTCCTTGTCGCCTGTCCAGGTGGTCTGGCTGATGGCGGCTCGGACGACGGTCATGGTGGCTCCCTCGTTGTTGCTTTTTGTTATCCTGTGCCGTAAACATTTCTCTGACGTTACGCACTGTGACGTAGGCGTAAAACTACGGCGGTTTGAGTGAAGTCGGTAGCCCTTTCCATCGAAGAGCGGACCCCGCACGGGATCGCGACCGGGATCGCGCGTCTCATCACGACGGGCGACCTCGCCCCCGGCGACCGCCTGCCCACCGTGCGCGAGCTCGCATCCGACCTCGGCGTCTCCCCCGCGACCGTGTCGCACGCCTGGCAGACACTCAACTCGGCCGGCCTCATCACCTCGCGCGGACGCTCGGGCAGCTTCGTGCGCGCCGAACCCCGCGAATGGCTGCCGCGCCGCTACCGCGGACTCGACGGGCAGCTCGACGCGCGCCTCGACCTGTCGCGCGGCACCCCCGACCCGGACCTGCTGCCCGCGCTCGGTCCCGCCCTCGCGCGCGTCAGCGCACGCGCCGACACCACCAGCTACCAGGCCAAACCCGACATCCCCGAACTCCACGACCTGCTGCGCGACACCTGGCCGGCCCCCGTCGAATCGATCACCGTGCTCAACGGCGCCCTCGACGCCATCGACCGGGCGCTCGCCGCCCTGGTGCGCTTCGGTGACCGCGTCGTCGTCGAGAACCCCACCTTCCCGCCGTTCATCGACCTGCTCGACCACTACGGGCTCGAACCGGTGGGCGTCGAACTGGATGCGGAAGGCATGCGACCGGAGGCGTTCGCCGCCGCCCTCGGCACCTCCCCCGCGATCGTGCTGTTGCAACCGCGAGCCCACAACCCCACCGGGATCTCCATGACCCCCGCCCGCGCCGAACAGCTGGCCGGCATCCTCGACCGCAGCCGCACCGCGCAGGACGCCATCGTCATCGAAGACGACCACTCCGGCGCCATCAGCTCCTCCCCCGACGTTACCCTCGCCACCTGGCTGCCCGACCGGGTGCTGCACGTGCGGTCGTTCTCCAAATCGCACGGACCCGACCTGCGCATCGGCGCCATCGGCGGGCCGCGGCCCCTCGTGGATCGCGTGGTCGCGAGGCGGTTGCTCGGCCCCGGCTGGACCTCGCGCATGATGCAGGCGATCCTGCACGAACTGCTCACCGACCCCACCTCCACCGCCCAGATCGAGGCGGCGAGCACCGCCTACGCTCTGCGACAGGATGCGCTGGCCGCCGCGGTGCGGGATGCCGGCGGCTGGCTGGCGGGCGGCGACGGCATCAACGTGTGGCTGCGGGTGGCGGACGAGCGCGCCGCCATCGTGCAACTGGCGGCGGTCGGCATCCGGGTCGCCGCGGGCACCCCGTTCCAGCTCGGCGACACGCAGGAGCCGCACATCCGCGTCACCGCCGGCATGGTGCGCGACGACGTCGCCACCGTGGGTGCGGCGCTGGCGGTGGCGCAGAACGCGTAGGTGCGCGCGGGGGTTTCGATACGCGGGCCGCTCCGCGGCTCGCTACTCAACCAGCGGAGAGGGCACCGTAGGCTCACCGTCGTGAAGGTGACGGTTCTGGCCGGCGGTGTCGGCGGCGCGCGGTTCCTGCTGGGGTTGCGCGACAGGGTGGCGGCGGAGCCGGGCGAACATCAGATCACCGCGGTGGTGAACACGGGCGACGACGCGTGGGTGGCGGGCCTGCGGATCACCCCCGACCTCGACTCGATCATGTACGCACTCGCCGGGGTCAACGACACCGTCCGCGGATGGGGTCGCACCGGCGAGACGGAGCGCGTGTCGGCCGAGCTGACCGCGTGGGGTGTCGGCTGGCCGTGGTTCACCCTCGGCGACCTCGACCTGGGTGCCCACATCGCCCGCACCTCCTGGCTGCGTGAGGGCGTCCCGCTGAGCGGCGCGGTGGAGCGGCTCACCGCACGCTGGCCGCTGGGGGTTCGCCTGATCCCCGCCACCGACGACGAGGTCGAGACCTGGGTGGAGGTCGACGACCCGGACGGCGACACCCGGCAGCTGCACTTCCAGGAGTGGTGGGTGCGGCACCGTTCGAGCCTGCCCGCACGGGCGTTCGTGCAGCGCGGGGTCGCATCCGCACAACCGGCACCGGGTGTGCTCGACGCGATCGCCGACGCCGACGTCGTGATCCTCGGCCCGTCGAACCCGGTGGTCTCGATCGGCACGATCCTCGGCATCCCGGGGATCGCGGACGCCGTGCGCTCCACGACCGCGCCCGTGGTGGGCGTCTCGCCGATCATCGGCGGTGCCGTGGTGCGCGGCATGGCGGATGCGTGCCTGCCGGCGATCGGCGTGGAGACGGCGGCGGATGCGGTGGCTCGCCACTACGGTGCGCGCGCGTCGGGCGGGGTGCTCGACGGGTGGCTCGTCGACACGGTCGACGACGGGCTCCTCCCCGGCATCGAGGCGGCGGGCATCGCCTCCCGCGCCGTGCCGCTGTGGCTGCGCGACCCGGAGTCGAGCGCCGCCCTCGCGGGTGAGGTGCTGGCGCTAGCCGCCGACCTGCGCCACTGAGGCGAGCGCGGCACGCGTGAAGCGCCCCACGCGGCCGCCCGCGACCGCGTGCAGCTGGTCGGGGGTGTCGACGTCGCGGCGGAGGCCCGAGTCAGCGGGAACGTCGAGCTCTGTCAGTCCGAGCGCGCGATGACGCACCGCCGAGTCGGCACCGAACGCCTCGACCAGGTCGACCCCGCCGAGCGCGGTGGCGAGCGAGCTTCCGGCGCCCTCCGCATCCGGCACGAACGACCGTGCGGACCCCGACGCCGCATCCAGCGCCGCGTCGAGCTCGGACGGGTCGAGCGCCGGGAGATCACCGAGCAGAACGGCCCGCGGGCCGCGGACATCCGCGGTGGCGAGCCCGGCGGCGATCGCCCCGGAGAGCCCGCGCGGCGGGGAGTCGTCGACGACCTCGAATGCGACCCCCGCATCCGCGAGCGCCCCCACGAGGTCGGCGTCGCCGGTGACCACGATCATTCGCCCCACCCGCGAGGCGCGGGATGCTGCAACGATCGTGTCGAGCGCGATCGCCCGCACCACCCCGACATCCGCCCCGAGCCGCGACTTGCCGATCCGCGCCGGCTTCACGGGCACGACGAGGGTCCACGGAGCTTCGGGCGACACGGTCACCGTCCCATTCTGTGCCGTGCGCCGGTGGCGGCGCTGACGCTTCGCTAGAGTGAACCCACTCGGACCCGATCTGGTCCGCCCGACGCCGCACCCGCCATGAGGTCGGCTCCCGTCCGCTTTCGCCTACCCGGAGTTCCTCATGGCCTCGCGTCTCGCGCCTCTCGCGCTCGTCCCCCTCCTCCTGCTCGCCGGCTGCGCCGCGGGCCCCGCCGCATCCGAGACCCCCGCCGCGAGCGACGGCGCGGTCACCGTCTCCAACTGCGGGGTCGACATCACCTTCGACGCCGCCCCGGAGCGCGTGGTCGCCATCAAGTCGACCTCGATCGAGCTGCTGCTGGCGCTCGGGCTCGGCGACCGGATCGTGGGCACGGCGTTCTCCGACGGCCCCGTGCCCGAAAAGTGGGCGGATGAGGCGGCCGACCTCACCGAGCTCTCGCCGTTCATGCCGAACGAGGAATCGGTGCTGGAACTCGAACCCGACCTCGTCTACTCCGGCTGGGAGTCGGCGTTCGCCGCCGACGCCAGCGGGGAGCGCGACGAACTCGCGTCGCTCGGTGTCGCCAGCTATGTGCAGCCGGCGGCATGCCGCAGCACCGGCCCGCTGCCGAAGCTCACCTTCGACGAGATCTCCGACGAGATCCGCGAACTGGCCGCCATCTTCCGCGTCGACCCGACGGACCTGCTGGAGGAGCAGAGCGCCGAGCTCGACGCGATCGAGCCCGACACCCGCGGCCTCACCGCGCTCTGGTACTCCTCCGGCACCGACATCCCGTACGTCGGCGCCGGCACCGGGGCACCCCAGCTGGTGCTGGAGACCGCCGGACTCAGCAACATCGCCGCCGACATCGACGAGACCTGGACCTCGCTCGGCTGGGAGGCGATCGTCGCCGCCGACCCCGACGTGATCGTGCTAGTCGACGCCGACTGGAACACCGCTGCCGACAAGATCGCCCTGCTCGAATCGAACCCGGCCACCGCATCCCTGTCGGCCGTGAAGAACCAGCGCTACATCACCATCCCGTTCCCCGCAGGCGAGGCCGGGGTGCGCACCGTGGATGCCGCGGCGCAGATCGCGGCGGCGGTCGCGGAGTACGACCTGCCGTGACCGCACGTCGCTGGATCACCACCGGGGCGCTCGCGATCGCCCTGGTGCTGTCGATCCTCGGCGCCGTGACCATCGGGTCGGCCCAGATCCCGCTCGCGGATGTGGTGGCCAGCATCCTCCGCCACCTCGGTGCGCCGGTCGCCGCCCCCGACCCGTTGCGGGACGCGATCGTGTGGGAGCTGCGATTGCCGCGGGTGATCACTGCCGCGCTCGTGGGGGCGGGGCTGGCGATCTCGGGCGCGATCATGCAGTCGATCATCCGCAACCAGCTGGCCGACCCGTACTTGCTGGGCCTCTCGTCCGGGGCGTCGCTCGGCGCGGTGAGCGTGCTGCTGCTGGGAGTCGCATTCGTGCTGCCGCTGGCCGCGTTCGTCGGAGCGGTGCTGGCGCTCGTGGCCACGCTCGCCCTGGCCCGCGCGGGTGGTCCGGTCACCCCGTCACGCACTGTGCTCGCGGGCGTCGCCGTGTCGTCGCTGGCCGGTGCGCTCACCAGCTTCGTGATCTTCTGGACCGCGCAGGGCGACTCCTACCGCGACGTGCTCAGCTGGCTGCTCGGCTCGCTCGCCGGCGCCCGCTGGCCGGCCGTCGTGATCGCCGGGGTCGCCCTGATCGTCGTCGGCATCCCGCTGCTGTTCTCGGGGCGGCTGCTCGACGGGTTCGCGTTCGGCGACACCTCGGCGGCGGGCCTCGGCATCGACGTGCAGAAGACGCGGTGGATGCTGCTCACCGCCACGGCTCTGCTCACCGGCGCGATGGTGTCGGTGTCGGGTGCGATCGGCTTCATCGGCCTGGTGGTGCCGCACGCGGTGCGGCTGATCGTCGGGCCCGGCAACCGCCTCCTGCTCCCCCTCGCGGCGCTGGCCGGCGGAATCTTCCTGGTGTGGGCCGACACCCTCGCCCGCACCGCATTCGACCCGCGCGAACTGCCCGTCGGCATCATCACCGCCCTCGTCGGGGCTCCCGTGTTCGCCGCCCTGCTGCTGCGTCGACGGAGAGTCGTATGAGCGCCGTCGAGGTGCGCGACGTGACGGTGCGCGCCGGCGAGAAGACCCTCGTCGACGGCATCGGCTTCGACGCCCCCATCGGTCGCTTCACCGCCCTCGTCGGCCCGAACGGCGCCGGCAAGTCGACGCTGCTGCGTGCCATCGCCGGCATCGAGCACACCGCATCCGGGATGGTGCTGCAGGACGGCGTCGACCTGCTCGCGCTCCCCCGTCGCACCCGCGCCCGCACCCTCGCGCTCGTCGAGCAGGATGCCGCGACCGAACTGCCGCTCACCGGGCGCGACGTGGTGCGGCTGGGGCGTAGCCCCCACGAATCGATCATCGGCGGAGGCGACCCCGACGCCGACCGCATCGTCGCCGACGCCCTGGAACGTACCGGCGCCGCCCCGTTCGCCGACCGCGACATCACCACCCTCTCCGGCGGGGAACGTCAACGCGTGCTCATTGCGCGTGCCCTCGCCCAGCAGCCGCGCATCCTGCTGCTCGACGAACCCACCAACCACCTCGACCTCGCCGCGCAACTCGACGTCACGGCTCTCGTCGAGAACGTCACCGCCGCGGGTGTCACCGTCATCGCCGCGATCCACGACCTGAGCATCGCGGCGGCCCACGCGGATGCGGTGGTCGTGATCGCCGACGGACGGGTCGCCGCATCCGGACCCACCGAGGCGACCCTCACCCCGGAACTCATCGGCGACGTGTTCCGCGTGGCCGCGCAGTGGACGCGCAACCCGATCACCGGCCGGCCCCTGCTGGCCGTGGGGGCGCGGTAGGCGCTACTCGGCGTCGGGGCGCCAGCGCGCGAGCAGCGACGGCGGCAGCAGGAAGACCCGCAGGCGGGTGCGCCAGCGCTGCGAGCGCGCGATGGAGCGTCTCACCGCCGTGAGCTCCGCCACCGACAGGGCGCCCGCATCCGGTCGACCGAAGGCCGACACCTCCACGCTGCCCCGCAACGCCGCGAGCGACACGACGTCGTCGCCGAGCGCCGGCTGGAGGCGCGCGGCGAACGCCCGCGGTGTCTCGGAGTCAGGCGCCGACCACCCGTAGTCGCGCGCAGTGTCGCGCAACTCCTCCCAGGCGGCGGCCGCCGGGTCGGGCCCGCGCAGCATCCGGCGGATGCGCCGACGGCGCACCCCCAACCGGAACGCCGCAGGCACCGCGAGGAGCAGCACCACACCGGCGAGCACCGCGAGCGCGATCCCGAACGCCGGGCTCTGGTCGTCGGCGGCACCCGCCGCACCCGGGTCGACGTCTTGCAGGTCGGGCCGCTCACCGGGCGTCGCGGTCGAGGTGGCGAGCGGGGTGGGGTTGCTCTCGTCCTGCGGGGTGTTGGGGTCGTCGACCAGCTGCGACCCGTAGTCGGGAACCGAGCCGCGGCCCGGCGTCGGCTCGAATCGCAGCCAGCCGATGCCGTCGAAGTACAGCTCCGGCCAGGCGTGCAGGTCGTCGGAGCTCACCGCGAACACCGACCGGCCGTCGATCACCTGCCGGTCGCCCGGCTGGAAGCCGACCGCGATGCGCGACGGGATGCCGAGGGTGCGCGCCATCACCGCCATCGCGGAGGCGTAGTGCACGCAGTAGCCGACCTTCTGCTCGAGGAAGACGGCCAGCGCCTCCAGGCCCGAACCGTCGAAACCGTCGGCCACCGGGGCGTCTTCCGAATACGCGAACGGGGCGGCACGCAGGTACGCCTGAAGTGCGAGCGCCTGCGCGTACGGGTTGCCCGCGGAACCGGCGACCGTCGCAGCCGTCTCGGTGATGATCGCCGGGACCCCGTCGGGCAGGGCCAGCGTCGCCGACCCGACCCCGCTCGTCGTCGGCTGCACCGCCTCCAGCTGCGCCAGCGTCGGCTGCACCTCACGGAAGCCCACCGTGTACTGCTGGCCGCGCGCGCTCGACTCGGTGCTGCGCACCGTCAGCCCCTCCTCGTCCCAGTACCAGGCGCCGACCAGCCCCTCGACGCGCGTCGACGGGTACGGCACCGGCAGCCAGCGGCTGCGCACCTCCGACACCTTCACCTGCGCGAGCACCTCGTTCGCCAGGATCACGTCGGTGAGCCCCGGCGGATCCGCGAACGCGTCCAGGTCGGCGCCCTCACCGAGGTCGCTGACGTTCGGCCCCCAGATCTCGCCCGTGAAGTTCTGCAGGGTGGTGAGCCGCAGATACACGGGGTCGGTGGCGGTCGAGGTGTAGGTGAGCGCCAGCACCGGGTCACCCCGACGCAGGTCGTCGCCGAGGGTGATCAGCGGGTTGACGCCCGTGCGGATGCCGGACGTGAACGCATCCGGGTCTTCCTTGATGTCGGGCAGCGCGTACGGCACCAGCAGCGACCCGACGAGCACGCTCGCCCCCACCAGCAGCGTCACGCGCCGGCTGTCGGGGCGTCGGCCGATCCGCAGGATCAGGAGGTACAGCACCGCCGTCACCATGAACCACAGCGCGTCGGTGATGTCGGGGCGCACCACCATCGGGATGGCGAGGATGACGCCCAGCGGCAACGCCACGACCGCCGGGTAGCGGGTGGCGAGGCAGATGTCCGACGCCCACGCGCACACCACCATCAGCACGGCGATCAGCATCACGATGCCGAGTTCGGGGGTGGCGGGCACCCGCTGCTCGACGATGGAGGCGATGCCCGACTCGACGATGCCGCTCAACGCGGGGAGCGTGTCAAACGTGGGGATCACGCCGAGGATCGCGGTGCCCGGTGCGTAGCCGAGGGTGATCAGCATCACCCCGACCACGAACGAGATCAGCGGCGGCCAGAACACCGACCGCATGACGCTGCGCGCGATGCACGCCGCCAGCAGCACGGCCGCCGCGTAACCGGCGCCCACGATCCACCACGACACACCCTGCAGCAGCACATGCAGACCGGCGAGCGCCGACGCCAGCGCGGCGAACACGAGGCCGGCGCGGCCCCAATGCACGTTCGCGCCCGGGGCGCGACGGGACGCTGCGGGGGCCGGGCGGCGGGCCGCCTTCGCCGCTTTCGGCGGCTGAGCCTGCGGCCTGCGGATGTCAGTGAGCGCCACGGATGTACCCCGCCTCCGTCGACGACGAACGCCAGGCGTCCGCGACATCATCGTCCGACTCCACGTCGACGCACAGCCACCCGGTGTCGATGAACCGCTCCCGCACCGCCGGACGCATGCCGATCGCGAAGACGGCGCCGGCCTGGCCGGGGCGGCGCTGCCGCAGCACCCAGTCGACGACCTCGTCGTCCGGGTCGGCGAGCACCGCGAACGTCGGCCCCACCGCATCCGCGGCGACCGCCGGCAGCAGACCCTCGCGCCGACGGTCGAGCAGGCGGAGTGCCGCGAGGCTCGTCAGGAACGACTCGATGCGCTGCCCGCCCTCCCAGCGTTCACCGATCGGCTCCACCTGCGGGCTGCCCGACTCGAGCACGTCCACCCGGAAACCGGCCTCGTCCAGGTGCACGGCCAGCGACGCCAGCATCCGCACCGCCCACTCGAACGACTCGCTGTACGGCGACGGCGGCCACCCCACCTCGTCGGGGGCGGCATCCGGATACCCGGCCAGGCGGGTGTCGATGATGATGCGGGCGTCGGGGTGGCTGCGGTGCTCCTCCTGGCGCACCATCAGCTCGCCGTGGCGTGCGGAGGCGCGCCAGTGCACGCGGCGCAGCGCGTCGCCCCAGCGGTACTCGCGGGTCGACAGGTCGTCGTCGTTGCCCACTGCACGCCGCTGCACCAACTGCGCGGTGCCGTCGCCGTCGATCAGCACCGGGCCGCCGTCCGGCAGGTCGACGACGGCGGGCACCACCGTGAGCCGGTCGGCGCTGCCGACAGCGGTCAGCGAGCGCACCATCCCGAACGGGTCCGAGTACTCCACCACGAGCGGCCCGATCGGGAACAAGCCGCGGCGCTGCGGATGCAGCTGGTAGTCGATCGTCGCCGTGCGGCGGGCCACCGACCCGATGCGGATCGGGGCGAGCAGCTGCGCCTCATGCCGCTCCCGCCACGGGATCGCGTCGTTCCACAGCAGCGCCGGCGTCGTCACCGACCCGGCGTTGTGCAGCCGCAACCCCACATGCGCCACCGCCCCGGCCGCCACCACCGACGGCGAGAACAGGCGGATCACATCCAGCTTCGGGCGGCGGATCCTGCCCACCAGCAGCCCGCCGAGCGACAACAGCAACGCGAACGCGCCCACCACGATCAGTTCGCCGCGACCCCAGGTGTACGCCAGTACCAGGGCGACGGCACCCACGACGAACGTCACCCATCCGCGCACCGTCAGCCGCAGACTGCGGGAACGCTTCAGCGACGACTCCTGGTCGGACACGGGCGGATGCTGCGAATCAGGCGGTGCCGGAGGCGCCGAGCGGCACCGGCGTGGACTGGACGATGCGCGCCGCGATCTCGGCGAGCGCCTCGCGGCCGTACGCCGAACCGGTGGACTTCGCCGCCATCAGGCGGTGCGCCAGCACCGGCACGGCGAGCGCGTCGATGTCGTCCGGCAGCACGAAGTCGCGGCCGTCGAGCGCCGCGCGAGCCTTCGCCGCGCGCACGAGCTGCAGGGTGGCGCGGGGGCTGGCACCCAGACGCAGCTCGCGGTCGACACGGGTGGCGGCGGCGATCGCCACCGCGTAGTGCTCCACCGCCGAACTCACGTACACGTCGCGCACGGTGAGGATCATCTGCCGCAGACGCTCGATGGTGACCACCGGCTTCAGCGTGTCGAGGGGGCTGCCCTGCTCACGGGTGCGCAGCATCGCGGCCTCGTTCGCCGCATCCGGGTACCCCATCGAGATGCGGGCCATGAACCGGTCGCGCTGCGCCTCCGGGAGGGCGTAGGTGCCCTCCATCTCGACCGGGTTCTGGGTGGCGATGACGGTGAACGGCTCCGGCAGCAGGTAGGTGGCGCCATCGACGGAGACCTGATGCTCCTCCATCGACTCCAGCAGCGCCGACTGCGTCTTGGGGCTGGCGCGGTTGATCTCGTCGCCGATGACGATGTTGGCGAAGATGGGGCCCGGCTTGAACTCGAACTCGCGCTCCGCCTGGTTGTAGACGGAGACGCCGGTGATGTCGGAAGGCAGCAGGTCGGGCGTGAACTGCACACGGTTCACGGTGCAGTCGACGCTCTTCGCGAGCGCACGCGCGAGCATCGTCTTGCCGACGCCGGGCACATCCTCGACCAGCAGGTGACCTTCGGCCAGCAGCACGGTCGTGGCCAGTTCGATGGCGTCGCGTTTGCCGTCGATCACCGTCTCGACGGCAGCCATCACCGCACGTGAGTCGAGCAGGAATTCGGCGGTGGACAGGGCTCCCGTGGAGGTGTCAGCGTCGATGCCGACCTCCTCCCCGGATTCGGGCAGGCGTTCCATCGTCCGAGTCTCCCACGGACTCGATGATCCGTCAGCCTCTTGCGGCGGACTCTCGGGCGGAGGGTCGGCCGAACCGTCGCAAACTGCGCGAGCGAGGGCCTTTAAGGAGCAGTTTGAGACGGTTCGGCCGACAGACGACCCGCGGCGAAGCCCTCCTCGTACGCCTCGCGGGAACCCTGGCGGAACATGTCGCGCTCGGAGGGGCGGATGAGCGCGCGTGCGCCGGGCGCGTCGAGGTCGGTGACGAGATGGCCGAGACCGCGGATCACCGCGACCGGACGCCCTCCCGCCTTGCCCTTCACGAGTTCGGACGCGGCGGCCAGCTCGTCCGCGATCGCCGGGGCGGTCACCTCCAGGGTCTTGCCGTTCGCATCCGTCGTTCCCGCGAGATCGTCGATCACCCGGACGCCGGCAGCCCCGATCGCCTGATCGGTCTGGCCGTCGCGCCACGGACGGCCGAACGTGTCGGTGAGGATCACGCCGACGCGGATTCCGAGCCGGTCGCGCAGTTGTTCGGCGATGCGGCGGGCCGACGCATCCGGATCCACCGGCAGCAGCAGCACGTGGCCGTCAGGCGCGTTCGAGGCGTCGACGCCGGCCGCCGCCATCACCAGCCCCTGCCGGTTCTCGACGATGCGGGTGGTGCCTTGGCCGTCGGCGCGGGTGCGGCTCGCGACCACCCGCACCGTCTCAGCGGTGATCGCATCCTCGCGGTCGTGGGCGGCCACGATCCGCCCCTCCGCTTTGCTCACGATCTTGCTCGTGATGGAGAGGATGTCGCCGTCCTGCAGGGTGCCCGCGACGGCGTCGCCGATGATCGCACCCACGTCGTCGCCTGGGCGGAACTCGGGCAGGGCGAGCACGGCGAACACGCTGAAACTGGCGGGAAGCATGCCCCAATTGTGGCGAACTCCGACGGATACGGCTGTTCGGGCGCTGGGTGCCGTTGATCGAGCGGATGCGTCGGAGTGCGCGACGGGGTGCGCGGAGGTCAGCGGGTGAGGGCCGGCAGCACGTCGCGGCCGAAGACCTCGAGGAAGCGGGACTGCTCGCGGGAGACGTCGTGCAGGTAGATGCGGTCGAAGCCGAGGTCGAGGTAGCGCTGGATGTGGGTGCGGTGCACGTCGGGGTCGTCCGAGATGAGCACCCGACCCTCGAAGTCGTCGGGGCGCACGGTGCGGGCGATCTGCTCCAGCTCGAACGGCGAACGGATGTCGGATTTCGGGAACCGCATCCCCGCGTTCGGCCACTCCCGCAGCGCGTTCGCGACCGCTTCGTCGTGGGTGGGCGCCCAGCTGAGGTGCAGGCGGATGATGCGGGTCTGGGTCTCGGGGCGCCGCCCCACCTCGCGCCCCCCTTCGGCGAACCGCTGCAGCAGCGGGGCGACCTTCTCGACGGGGGCGCCATCCACGACGATGCCGTCGACGGTGCGCCCGGCGCGTTTCGCTGTGACGGGACCGGCGGTTCCGATCAGGATGGGTGGGGCGGCTGGCGGCATCGTCCACAGCCGCGTCGATTCGAGCTTGTAGTGCTGCCCCTCGTGGCGGGTGTCGCGGCCGGCGAGGGATGCCGAGAACAGCTTCTTGATGATGTCGACCGCTTCGAACATCCGGTTGATGCGTTCCGGCGCCTCGGGCCAGTACTGGCCGACGACGTGCTCGTTGATCGCCTCACCCGACCCGAGGCCCAGCCAGTGGCGGCCCGGGTACATGGCGGCGAGCGTGGCGGACGCCTGCGCCACCATCGCCGGATGCCAGCGGAAACTCGGCGAGGTGACACCCGTGCCGAGGTCGCCGGCGGTGACCTGGCCGAGCGCCGACAGCACGTTCCACACGAAACTCGCCTGCCCCTGCTGCGGCACCCACGGCTGGAAGTGGTCGGCCGCCATCACCCCGGTGAAGCCCGCCGCCTCCGCCTGCTGCGCGAGGGCGATGATGTCGTTCGGCGGGAACCGCTCGAGCATGGCGGCGTAGCCGATGTGCGGGCGGGATGCGGTGGTCACCGGTCCATCATCCCGCGTCGGGGTCTCGAGACGCGTCGCGCTGTGCGCGGCGCTCCTCGACCGGCTGTGGGTCTACCGCAGCGCGTCGATCGCCTCCGCCACGAGCTGCACCTCGGTGGGCGCGTCGTCGTAGGCGGGCGTGAAGCCCATCCGCACGACTACGAGACCCTCCGACGGCACCACGATCACCTTCTGACCGTCGTGCCCACTCGCGTAGAACGTGTCGTCCGGAAGCTCCGGCCAGCGCAGCGACCCGTCGGGCAGCACATTGACGCGCCAGCCCATGCCGTAGCCCTCGTCGTCGGTCGACGCGACATCCGGCACCTCGAGGCTCGTCTTCATCCAGTCGATCGGCAGCAGCTGCTCGCCGTTCCACTGACCCCCCTGCAGCGCGAACTGACCGATCGCCGCCCAGTCGCGCGGGGTGGCCCACAGGTACGACGAGCACACGGGCGTGCCCGCCGCATCCGGTTCGAACACCGCCGACGAGAGCCCCAACGGCCCGAGCAGCTTCTGCCGCGGCAGGTCGGCCCCCAGCCCGGTGCGCGACGCCAGCACCGAGCACAGCACGTTCGTCGACCCGGACGAGTACTGCTGGTACGTACCCGGCTCGTGGTCGAGCGGCAGGCTCGCCACATACGAGCCCATGTCGCCCTCCAGGTACAGCATCCGGGTGATGGGAGTGCCGAGGTCGTACGTCTCATCCCAGCGGAGGCCGGACTGCATGCGCAGCAGATCCTCGACGGTGATGTCGGCGCGGCCGTCGGTCCACTCGGGGCGCAGGTGGTCGTCGTCGAGCGCGACCACACCCTCCTTCACCAGCACGCCGGTGAGCAGCGACGCGACACTCTTCGACATCGACCAGCCCAACTGCGGGGTGGATGCGTCGAAGCCGTCGGCGTAACGCTCCCCCACCAGCTCGCCGTCCTTCACGATCACCACACCGCGGGTGCCGAGGGCTGCCGCCTCCTCCACCGACAGGTCGCCGCCGAACGCCCGATCGATCGCACCGTCGAGGCGCTCGTTCGCGGCAGGCGACGGGGCGTCGGTGAACGGGTTCGCCGAGCCGTCGATCGGAGTCGACTCCCCCAGCGTCAGGTCGGCGGATGCGAGGGTGCAGCCGAACCCGTCGGTGAAGCGCGCCTGCTGCCCGGCCGCGAAACCGAAGACCGTCGCCGTGGTGACATCCCCATCCGTCTGCACGTCGAGGTACGGCACGAGCGGGTTGTCGGGCAGGTCGGAAGCGGGGTCGTCACGTCCCGCCACCTGCGTCACCGCGCAGGCGTTGTGGGCGGCGTACCCGGTGCCGGTGAGGAGGATCGGAGCCTGCCAGAGGTAGACCCCGAAGACGCCGACGAGAAGGACAGCAACAAGGGCGACGGCGACGATGCCGGCGCGACGAAGAAAACGCACGAGGGATGGTAACCCGCGTGCGCTTCTTCGCCGAATCGTCGAGGGGCGACTACCCGCGCACCGACTTGCGTGCGTAGAGGTAGCGCGACCAGACGTAGCCGACCAGCCCCAGCACCACGATCCACGCCACCGACAGCACGGCGTTCAGCGTGGTGACGGGGGTGCCGAGCAGCAGCCCGCGCAGCGACTCGATCCACGGGGTGAACGGCTGGTAGTTGGTGAACCACTGCAGCCAGGTGGGCATCGACTCGGCCGGCACGAACCCGGCCGACAGGAACGGCAGCAGCAGGAACGGCATCGGCAGGTTGCTGGCGCTCTCCACCGTCTTCGCCACCGTGCCGATCGCCACCGAAATCCACAGCAGTGCGATCAGGATGCCGAGCAGCAGCAGCCCGATCAGCAGCCAGTCGAGCGGGTCGGCGTTGGGGCGGAACCCCATCAGCACGGCGAGCGCCGTAGTCAGCACCAACGCGATCGCCCCCTGTGCGACGCCCGCCCACATGTGGCCGGCGTGCACGGCGCCGCGCGAGATCGACATCGACCGGAAGCGGGCGATGATGCCCTCCGTCATGTCCTGCGAGACGGCGATCGAGATGAGCTGCATGAGCCCCGCGATGGTGAACACCAGGATCCCGGGCAGCACGAAGGCGAGGTATTCCTGCTGGCCGCCGCCCGGCGTGATGCCGGCGCCGAGGGTGGCGCCGAACACGTAGACGAACAGCAGCAGGATCACGAGCGGCATGCCGATCGTGTAGGCGATGAGGCCCGAACGGATGGCGCGGGTGACGTTGCGCCCGAACATCGTGATCGAGTCGGTGGTGGAGTGGGCGAGCGTGGTCATGATGCGACCTCCTGGGTGGTGTCGGCCGCTTCCTCCACGGAAGCGGATGCCGCCCGGCCTGTGAACGCGAAGAACACGTCGTCGAGGTCGGGGGTGTGGATGGTAAGGTTCTGCACTTCGACGCCTGCGGTGTCGAGGCGGTCGAACAGGGAGCGGAGCGCCGCCATGCTGCCGTCGTTCGGCACGTCGAGGGCGAGCGCGTCCTCGTCGCGGGTGGCGTCGGTGAGCAGCGCAGCCGCCCCGTCGAGCGCGGCCGCGTCGGCGAACTCGAGCCGCACGTGGCCTCCGCCGATGCGTGCCTTCAGCTCGGCCGGGGTGCCGGTGGCGACCACACGCCCACCGTCGAGCACCGCGATCCGGTCGGCGAGCTCGTCGGCCTCGTCGAGGTACTGGGTGGTGAGGAAGATGGTCACCCCCTCGGCCACGAGGCGCCGCACGATGTCCCACATGGTGTGGCGGCTGCGCGGGTCGAGTCCGGTGGTGGGCTCGTCGAGGAAGATGATGCTCGGCTTGCCGATGAGCGTCATCGCCAGGTCGAGTCGGCGCTTCATGCCGCCTGAGTAGGTGGCGAGCGGCTTCTTGGCCGCCTCGACGAGGTCGAACTGCTCCAGCAGTTGGGCGACCCGCGGGGCGCGTTCCGCCTTCGGCAGGTGGCGCAGCTTCGCCATCAGCATCAGGTTCTCCTCGCCGGTGAGCACCGTGTCGACGGCGGCGAACTGGCCGGTGAGGCCGATCGCCGCGCGAACCCGGTCGCTCTCACGGACCACGTCGTGGCCGTCGACCAGGCCGACCCCGGCATCCGGGCGCAGCAGCGTGGACAGGATGTGCACGATCGTCGTCTTGCCGGCCCCGTTCGGGCCGAGCAGGGCGAACACGGTGCCGGGGGCGACGGTCAGGTCGACGCCGTCGAGCACGACCTTGTCGCCGTAACTCTTGCGCAGACCCGTCACCTCGATCGCGGATGCGGTGGCGGTGCGGCGCTCGGTGGTTGCGGATGCGGTGGTCATGATTCGGTGTCCTTCCGGTGGGTGGTGCGGCCCTCGCGGCGGTCGCCGGGGCGGCGGCCGATGGGGCGGCGGATGAGGATGTCGCCGTACTTGGTGCGGGCGCGCACCTCGACGGTGCTGTCGGTGGCGCCGGGGGCGTCGTCGGCGGCCAACTCGCTGCGCACGAACCCGTGACCGGAGCTGACGTCGAGCCAGGCGGCGGTACCCTCCGGCACCCCCACCTCGATCTCGCCGTACGAGGTCTCGAGTTTGAGCGAGCCGCTGGGGGCGTCGCCGACGCGCACCTTGCCGTAGGCGGTCTTCACGGCGGTGACGGTTCCGGGGAACTGCACGTCGATGTTGCCGCTGGAGGTGTTCGCCTCCAGCTCGCCGGAGACCTCGGAGATGACGATGTCGCCGTTCGACGACTTCACGAACGCGGAGCCGTCGATCACGTCGACGCGCACGGCGCCGTTGCCGACGGTGAGGCGCGCATCCCCGGTGAT
Source organism: Actinomycetes bacterium (assembly GCA_023386365.1). Lineage (GTDB taxonomy): Bacteria > Actinomycetota > Actinomycetes > Actinomycetales > Microbacteriaceae > Homoserinibacter. The sequence continues at coordinate 23,518 of JAEWJX010000069.1, forward strand.
GGTGCCGATGGAGATGTCACCGCCGCCGGTGCGCAGTTCTGCGGCGCCCGTGTCGTCGAAGGTCAGCTCCCCGAAGGCGGTCTTGATGCGCACGTCGCCGAGTCGGCCGCGTCCGCGGATGCCGCCGTAGGCCACATCCCCCTCGGCGCGCGAGCCGGTGGGCAGTTCGACGCGCAGCAGGATCGAGTCGGTGGGGCCGATCACGCTGAACCGCTTGGGGGCGGTGACGGTGATGCGGTCGCCGGTGAAGTCGACCGTGGTCGCCTCGGCGAGGCTGATGTCGCCGCGCTTGGCGGGGTTCATCGGCAGCACCTCGACGTTGGTGTCGGCGCGGTCGCTCGCGATGAGCTCCACGTTGCCGGCCTGCACCGAGAAGGTGAGAAGCACGGGCTTCGGTGTGGTGAAAACGGGCATGACGGTACTCCTTTCGGGCGCGCCGGGGCGTGCCGGATCGTTCCGCGGGGTGCGCGGGCTGAGGGATGGTGCGGAGGGGCCGGGCTAGCGGGCCCACCCCGTGAACTGGTCGCCGCGGATCTCGCGGGCGCTGGAGGTGGCGGTGCGGGGCGCCGGCTTCGGCGCCTCGAGGGCGGATGCGACGGCGCGCACCAGCCAGGCGTTGACCGAGATGCCTTCGGCCGCGGCCGACTCGTCGACGCGAGCCTTCAACTGGTCGGGGAGGCGGAGCGTGGTGCGCGAGGTGGCGGCGTCGTCGATGTCGTCGACGGATGCCGGTGCCGGGCTCGCTGTGGCGGCTGCGACATCCGCCCATTCGGGGTGGTCGGCGGCGGTGACCACGAACTCGGGGTCGCGGCCGCGCAGACGCACGTCGACCGATCCGGGGGCGAGTTCGCGGGTGATCTCGCTCGCCGCGGTCGAGAGGGCTTCGAGGAGCACGAGGCGGGTGGCCGCTTCGAGGGGAGCCGTCAGGCGTTCGGCGACCTCACGCGCGGTGTCGCCACCGGCGTCGGCGGCCACGGAGAGGTGGCGCTGCAGGTCGAGGACGTAGGGCTCAAGTTCCATGACACCATAGTGACACCACCGTGGTGTCATGTCAAGCCCGAATGGTGTCACGCGGTGTCAGCGTTGACACCGCGGTGGTGTCAGCTGACGCGGACGGTGCCGAACTGGTCGACGGTGACGATGCGTGTCTCGATCTTGCGGTTCACCACGCGCACGACGATGACGATCAGCCAGAGGCCGGCGGTGATCAGCACCAGGATCGTGTTCCAGAACCATCCGATGCGCTTCTTGCGCTGCACGATGCCCTGGCCGCCCGAGACGCTGTTCACCGTCCACCCCTGCGATGCCAGCCGCGCGACCTCGGCGTTGAGGATCGCCGACTGCTCGGCCGCGGTGATGGGGGTCGCGTTCGCCTCGGTCATGATGAACAGGATACGGATGCGGCGGGTCGGCGTCGCCCCGGATAACCCCCGGATTCAGGGGCGCAACAGCACCTTGATGGCGCGGCGCTCATCCATGGCCGCGTACGCCTCCGCCACCTCGCTCATCGGCAGTTCGAGGTCGAACACGGCGCCCGGCTGCAGGCGGCCGTCCCACACCTCCGGCAGCAGCTCCTCCACATAGTTGCGCACCGGGGCCACTCCCCCGCGCACGCCGACGTTGGTGGAGAACATGCGGTCGAGCGGCAGTTCCGGCCCGCCGTTCGGAACACCCACGAAGCCCAGCTGGCCACCGGGCCGTGCCGACCGCAGCGCCTGATCCATCGACTCCTTCGTGCCGACGCACTCGAGCACCACATCCGCCCCGACGCCGTCGAACAGCTCCCGGATGCGGGCGATGCCCTCCGCCCCGCGCTCCTCGACGATGTCGGTGGCGCCGAACCGGCGGGCGAGAGCTTGACGGTCGGCGTGACGCGACATCGCGACGATGCGCTCGGCACCCAGCCGTCGCGCGGCGAGCACCGCGCAGAGACCGACGGCGCCGTCGCCCACGACCACCACCGACTTCCCGGGGCCCGCGCCACCGGAGAGCGCCGCGTGGTGGCCGGTGCCCATCACATCCGCGAGCGTCAACAGGTGCGGCACGAGTTCGGGGGTCGGCTGCGACGGCGTCGCCACCAGCGACCCGTCGGCATGCGGCACCCGCACCCGTTCGCCCTGGCCGCCATCCGCGAAACCACCGAGCCTGTCGTCGGAGCCCCACCATCCGCCGTGCAGGCACGAGGTGCTGAAGCCGTTGCGGCAGTTCACGCACGTCATGTCGCAGTCGTAGAACGGGGCGATCACGAAATCGCCGACCTTGATCTTCTCGACCTGCGGCCCCACCTCCTCGACCACGCCCACGAACTCGTGCCCGATCCGCTTCGGACGGGGGGTCTCGGTCACGCCGCGGTACGGCCACAGATCCGAACCGCACACACACGCCGCCACCACCCGCACGATCGCGTCGCCGCCGGTGGAGAGCACCGGATCCGGTACCTCCTCGAAGCGGATGTCACCGGGGGCGTGGATGAGGGTGGCGTGCATGGAACGAGGCTACGCCGATCTCAAATGAGGACTGCTTTCGTCCGCGTTCGTTCGTAGCCTGGGGGTACCGAATCACGGAGCAAAGGAGCACACCATGGTCGACTACCGCCTCGAACTCGTCGGCATCCCCGTCGCCGACCCCGACCGCTCGAAAGCCTTCTACGGAGAGACACTCGGCTGGTCGGTGGACCACGACCACGTCGTCAGCGACGACATCCGCTTCATCCAGGTGACCCCGCCCGGGTCGGGCTGCTCGATCGCGTTCGGCAAGGGCGTGAGCGACATGCCGGCCGGGTCGCTGCGCGCACTGCAGGTGGTGGTGTCGTCGGCGGATGAGGCCCTCGCCGACCTGCGCGCCCGCGGCGTGGAGACGAGCGACATCGACGACCAGCCGTGGGGCCGGTTCGTGTTCTTCTCCGACCCCGACGGCAACACGTGGGCCGTGCAGGAGCTGCCCGCCTGGTCGGCGAACGCCGGCTAGTCGCGCGTAGGTTCGGGAGGATGACACGCCGCGAGCGCCCGCATCCGGGCCCCCGCCCGGCGCGTCATCCTCCCGAACGAACAGTCAGAGCGCGCGCAGGCGCGGCGCCAGGTCGCGTTCGAAGAGCTCCATGAAGCGGCGCTGGTCGGCGCCGGGCGCGTGGAACACCAGGTGGTTGAGGCCCCAGTCGATGTACTGCTTGATGTCGGCGACCACCTTGTCGGGGTCGTTGCCGACGATCCAGCGGGACGCGATCTGCTCGATCGGGAGGGCGTCCGCGGCGCGTTCCATCTCGACCGGGTCGGTGATGTCGTGCTTCTGCTCCTTGGAGAGCGCGAGCGGCGCCCAGAAGCGGGTGTTCTCGAGCGCGGTGTCGTAGTCGGTGTCGTAGGAGAGCTTGATCTCGATCATCCGGTCGACGTCGTCGAGGGTCTTGTCGGCCTTCGCCGCCCCTTCGGCGACCGCCGGCAGCAGCTCGTCCTCGTAGAGGGCGGCACCCTTGCCGGACGTGCAGATGAAGCCGTCGCCCGCGCGCCCCGCGTACCGGGCGACCATCGGGCCGCCGGCGGCGATGTAGACGGGGATCGGGGTTTCCGGCCGGTCGTAGATGGAGGCGTCGACGGTGGAGTAGTACTCGCCGTCGAAGTTGACGCGATCTTCGGTCCAGAGGGCCCGCATCAGGTCGACCGATTCGCGGAGGCGTGCGAAACGTTCCTTGAACTCGGGCCACTCGCCCCGCCAACCGGTGGCGATCTCGTTCAGCGCCTCACCCGATCCGACGCCGAGGAAGATGCGGCCCGGGTACAGCACCCCCATGGTGGCGAACGCCTGCGCGACCACCGCCGGGTTGTAGCGGAACGTGGGCGTCATCACCGAGGTGCCGATCAGCACGTTGGAGGTGCGCTCCCCCACGGCCGCCATCCAGGTGAGCGAGAACGGCGCGTGCCCACCTTCGTGACGCCACGGCTGGAAGTGGTCGGACGTGGTCACCGATTCGAACCCGTGCCCCTCCGCCGCGACCGCGAACTCCACGAGATCACGCGGCGCGAACTGCTCAGCCGAAGCCTTGTACCCGAGACGAAGAGGAAGAGTCATGGGTCCATTCTGCGCGTGGACATTTCGCGATGGTTACTGTGCGGCGGATGCGGCCCGCGCGGATGCACAAATCAAGGACGCTGCCGCCCGAATCAAGGAGGTGGCGTGGCGGATGGGGCTACCGCGGCTCGCCAGCAACTCTGGCCACACGAAGTCCTTGAGTTGAGAGGTGCGGTCCTTGAGTTGAGAGGTGCGGTCACCTACTCCGGCGTGATCCGGTCGAGGTACGCGTAGGCGTCGTCGAGCAGGGCGACCCAGTCGGCGTCGCTCGCCGCATCCGGCATGACCACCCATTCGCGCATCTCGCGTTCGCGCATCACCATGCGCTCGGCCAGCCTCGCGGCCACCAGCGCGTCGGCGCGGGCCTCCGGCACCTTCGCCATGAGGCCGCCGGCGTGCGGCACGACGGCGAAGATCTTGCCGCGGATGCCGAGGCCGTCGGTGGAGAACATGCGGCCCCAGGTGACCCCGGGCCGGTCGAGGTACGGCTGCGCGAGCCGTTCGAGGCGCGCCCGCGCCGCATCCGCCGCCTGGCGCTCCGCATCCGTGACCATGCCGAGAGTGTGGCAGCACCCCCGGACACGCGAAAGGCGCGGCCACCCCGGAGGGTGCCGCGCCTTGTCGCGAGAGGGGACGCTCAGGCGTTGACCTGCGCGTGCTCGAGGGCCCAGGTGAGGGCGTACTCGGCGACTTCCTCCCAGCCGTCCTGCGAGACGATGCGGTGCGTGCGGCCCGCGTACTCCTTGTACTCGACGACCGACGGGCTGCCGGTGGCCTGGTACTTCTTCACGATCGCCTTGCCGATGGCCGGCGGGACGACGTGGTCGATCTCGCCGGTGATGACGAGCAGCGGCGCGCGGTCGGTCTTCGCGTAGTCGACGTGGCTGACGCCGCCCTTCTCGTTGAAGGCACCCGCGACGCCCTCGAAGAAGACCCGGTTGTACGAGTTCACCGCGAACTCCTCCCACAGCTCATCCGACTCGGCGCGGGTGAGGTCGTTGCCGAAAGTGAAGTGGAAGTGCGCCTTCGAGAGCGGCTTGGCGCCGTTCTTGTCGAACGGGTTGGCGAGGATCGGGAAGCCGGTGCGCAGCGTCGACGCGGGGAGCGTCGTGATGCCGGCGGGCTGTCCGGGGGTCACGCCCACGTAGGCGACGCCGAGGTTGCGGTCGGCGAGCATCTGGGTGAGCAGTCCGCCGAACGAGTGGCCCATGATGATCGGCTTTTCGGGCAGGGCACGGATGATCCGCTCGTAGTAGTCGGCGATCTGCGCCAGGCCGACGCCCTTCAGCGCCTCCGGGTTGTTGCGGATGTCGGCGACCTCGCGGTCGTCGATGCCAGGCCATCCGGGGCGGATCACCTGGTGGCCGCGGGCTTCGAAGTACGCAGCCCAGGTGTCCCAGCTCTTCGGGGTCATCCAGAGGCCGTGGACGAGGACGATGGGGGTCTTGGTGGTGGTCATGATTCCTTCTCCTTGAGGTTCGTCGTTCCCTTGTAGAACGATCGTTCTTTCTTGATGTTCCCGAAGGTAGACCCCCTCGAAGCCAATGTCAAGCAAAAAGAGAAAGATCGTTCTATTCTTTTTCGTATGGCCATCTCAGAACCCCGCGAGCGCCTGCTGCGCACCGCATCCGAGCTCTTCTACCGCGAAGGCATCCACGCCGTCGGGGTCGACCGGATCGTGAACGAAGCGGGCGTGACGCGCGCCACCTTCTACCGGCACTTCCCCGGCAAGGAAGACCTCGTCGAGGCCTACCTCGGCGTCGAGGACTCGCACATCCGCGGTGCCTTCGCGGCCGCCGGCGAGCTGAGCGACGACCCCCGCCGCCTGCTCGAACTCGTCATCGAGGGCCTCGCCGACGACGTCGCCCGCAACCACACCCGCGGCTGCCCGTTCATCAACGCGTCGGCGGAGTACCCGGATGCGACCAGCGGCGTCCGTGAGACGGTGGCGCGCCACCGCGCCTGGTTCCGCGAAACCCTCGAGCAGCTGCTCGCCGCGAGCGGCATCGACGCCCCGGAACAGCGGGCCGCACAGCTCGTACTGTTGCGCGACGCCGCGATGGTGGGCGGATACCTCGACGGATGGGACCGCGTCCGCAGCGCTTTCGTCGATGCGGCCCGACGCACCGCGGGGCTCGACTGAACGGTGCTCACCCGTTCGGGGGCTAGAGGTGCACCCGTGGAGTAAAAGACGGTAGTCATATGACTTTGTCGACTGCTGCGCCCTCCGCGGGCTGGTTCCCCGATCCTGGGGACCCCGCGCAGGAACGCTGGTGGTCGGGTGAATCATGGACGGAGCACCACCGCACGGCCCCCCGCGAGGAGCCTTCGGCCCCCGCGGAACCGGCATTCGTGTTCGCGATGACGCCCGCCGAACCGGAGCCGGCCGCGCCCGTGGAGCCGGTCGCGCCCGTCGCGCCGGTGGCCGAGGAGCCGCGCCGCCCCACCCTGCCGACGTTCGAAGAGCTGCTCGCCGCGGCGGCAGCCCCGGCGCCCGCCGAAGCGGCCGTGGTCCACGAGCAGGCTGCGCCCGTCGCCGAGGCCTGGGAGCCGAAGAGCTACGGCGCACCCGCACCCGCCGCGCACGAGCCCGAGGTCGCACCGGCCCCCTCGCTCCCGCCGGTCCCGGCAGCCCTGTCGCTTCCGCCCGTCGAACCCATCGCCCCCGTCGCACCTGCGCCGGCCCCGGTCGAGCCCGCGTTCCAGACGCCTGCCGAGCCCGCGCTCCCGGCGGTGCCGGTGGTGCCGGCGTTCCTGCCGGCGCCGGCCCAGCCCGCCTTCCAGGCTCCGTCGGCCCCGGTCATGCCCTCGGTGCCGTCGCTGCCCCCGGTTCCCGCCGCGTTCCCGGCCGACCCGGGCCTGGTGATGCCGTCGGCGCCGATCCTCGAAACCGCGCCCCGCGCCGAGCAGTCGGGCGCGCGTCACGCGGAAGCCGTCCCCGAGATCCCGGCACCTGCCAGCGCCGCACCTCCGGCCCCGCCGCCCGTCGGCTACACCTCGTCGGCCGACCCGAACGTGGCGAACCGCTACCGCCAGGCCCTGCACAACCCGGAGCCCACTCCCGACACCGCCGACCCGATGGGGTCGCCGCTCACCGGCACGCTTCCCACGCTCGGCGCCCCGGCCGCGGGATCCCCGAACCAGCCCGGCTGGCAGGGGATGCCGCTGCCCACCGGCAGCCCGCTCGGACCCGGCGCCGCAACCGCCTACAACCCGGCCGTGCCCGGCGGGTACACACCGCCGCCCATGGCCACCGGCACCGGCACCAACAAGGTCGCGTGGTCGGCGCTCAGCAGCGGTGCGATCGCCCTGGGTCTGACCCTCGTGGGGGTGTTCGTCACCGACCGCATCGGCGGGTGGCCCGCGATCCTCGCGGTCGCCGCGATCGTGCAGGGCATCATCGGCGCGGTGCGGTTCCGGCGTGCACGCACCGGGCTCCCCGCGTCGATCTTCGGCATGCTGCTCGGTCTCGCGACCCTGGCGGTCATGGTCGGCGCCGTGGTGATGGCGGTGCTCGCCTCGGCGACCTACGCGTGGGACGCGGATGCGGCCGAACAGGCGATCATGTCCGACGTGAACGCCGACCTGGTGGGCGTCGTGTCGGCGGAGTGCCCTGTGGCGCCCGACACGAGCCCCGGCGCGAGCTTCGAGTGCACCTGGTACGACGCGAACGAGGTCGGGCACCCGGCGATCTTCGAGGTCTCCGACGACGGCTCGCAGATCAGCTGGTACTTCTCCGACTGACTCAGCGCGGCTGCTCGAGGAAGTCCGCGACCACCCGTGGCACGTACGGCGACACGTCGCCGCCGAGAGCAGCCACCTGCCGCACCAGCGAGCTCGACACGTGCGCGTGCGCCGGGTCGGGCAGCATGAAGATCGTCTCCACCTTCGCCAAGTTGCGGTTCACGATCGCCATCGGCGTCTCGTAGGCCACATCCACCTGGGAGCGGATGCCCTTCACGAGCACGCTCGCCCCCACATCCGTGCAGTAGTCGACGAGCAGACCCACGCTCCAGCTGGTCACGAGGATGCTGCCCGGGATCCGCGCCTCGGCGACGGATTCCTGGATCAGCGACACCCGCTGCGCGATCGGCAGCAGGGCCGACTTGTCGGGGTTGTGCACCACGAGTACGTGAAGTTCGTCGAAGAGGTGGGCGGCACGCTCGATGACGTCGAGGTGCCCCAACGTCACAGGGTCGAAGGAGCCGGGAACGACGGCGATCCTGGTCATGGGTTCAGCGTATCGGCCCTACGTGACCATTTCGTTACGAGACGCGGACGCGTCACGCTTTGCCGAGGAACGCGCGCTCGGCGTCGTCGAAACGACGCGCCACGGCGGCACGTAGCGCCTCGAACGGCGCCAGCGCGTCGTCGGATGCCAGCAGCGCCTCGGCGGCGGTGCGCGCGTCGGCGATCACCTCGGCATCCTCCACCACCCGCAGCAGCTTCAGCGACGAACGCCTGCCCGACTGGGTACCACCCAGCACATCCCCTTCGCGGCGGAGTTCGAGGTCGGCCTGGGCGAGTTCGAACCCGTCGAGGGTGGCCGCCACGGCGTCGACCCGCTCGCGGGCGAGGGTGGTCGGCTCGGCCCGCGTCACGAACAGCGCGATCCCGGGCACCCCGCCGCGGCCCACACGCCCGCGCAGCTGGTGCAGCTGCGCCACCCCGAACCGGTCGGCGTCGAGCACGATCATCGTCGAGGCGTTCGGCACATCCACCCCCACCTCGATCACGGTGGTGGCGACGAGCACGTCGATATCGCCGGCGGCGAAGGCGCGCATGGTGCGGTCCTTCTCCTCCCCCGACATGCGTCCATGCAGCGGCTCGATGCGGCGACCGGCCAGCGACGGATGGGTGCGCAGGCGCGCGAGGGTCTCGTCGACCGCGGCGGGTGGCAGCTTCACCTCGACACCCTCCTCGGCCTCGGCGAGCGCCTCGGCATCCGCCTCCTCCACCTCGCCGGCCTCGATCGCCGGGCACACCACGAACCCCTGGCGACCTTCCGCCAACTCCTCCGAGAGGCGCTCCCAGACCCGCCCCTCCCACCCGGGGTGCTCGGCGAGCGGCACCACGTGGGAGGTGATCGGCGCGCGCCCCGCCGGGAGGGTGCGCAGCGTCGACACGTCGAGGTCGCCGAAGACGGTCATCGCGACGGTGCGCGGGATGGGGGTGGCGCTCAGCACGAGCACGTGCGGCGCCTGCCCCTTCAGCCGGATCGCCTCGCGCTGCTCCACCCCGAACCGGTGCTGCTCGTCGACCACTACGAGGCCCAGGTCGGCGAAGGTCACGTTGTCGCCGAGCAGCGCGTGGGTGCCGACGACGATCGCCGCGCCCCCGGATGCCGCCGCCAGCATCGCCTTGCGGCGTTCGGCGGTCGGCAGCTGGCCGGTGAGCAGCGTCACCCGCAGGCGTGCCGCGAGGTCGGGGCCGAGCATCGCCACGATCGAGCGCAGGTGCTGACCGGCGAGCACCTCGGTGGGGGCGAGGAACGCCGACTGGCCGCCCGACTCCGCCACGGCGAGCATCGCCCGCAACGCGACGAGCGTCTTACCGGAGCCGACCTCGCCCTGCAGCAGCCGGTTCATCGGGATGCCGTCGCGCAGCTCCGCCTCGATCTGCTCACCCACCTCCCGCTGGTCGGCGGTGAGGGGCCACGGCAGCGACGCCTCGAAGCCCTGCGAGATCGGGCCGGGGATGCGCGCGGGACCCGTGACGGAGCGCCGCGCCTCACGCTGCTGCAGCAGCGCCAACTGCAGCACCAGCGCCTCCTGGAACCGCAGCGCGTCGCGGGCCTGCCGCCAGTCGGAGTCGGTCTGCGGGCGGTGCACCTTCTCGATCGCGTCGCGGTAACCCATCAGCCCGCGCGACGCCCGCACCTCATCCGGAACCGGGTCGGGCAGCGCCGGCAGCACATCCAGCACCGTCTCGACCGCCTTCTGCAGCTTCCAGCTGGGGAAGGATGCGGTGGCCGGGTACAGCGGCACCGGCGTCTCGGCCCAACGCTTCGCCTGGTCGGCGTCCATGACCGCCGCGACCTCCGGATCGAAGAGCTCGTAGTCGGGGTGGGTCAGCTGCCGGGTGCCGCGGTAGGCGCCGATCTTGCCGGAGAAGATGCCGCGCACCCCGGGCCGCAGTTCGGCTTTGCGGAACGGCTGATTGAAGAACGTGAGCGTGAGAGAGCCAAGTCCGTCGCTGATGGTCGCCTCGAGGATCGACCCGCGCCGGTTCTGCATGCGCCGCTCGGTGACGGAACGCACCTCGGCGACGATGGTGACCGGCTCGTCGATGCGCAGCTCGCTGAGCGCGGTCAGCTCGCCGCGGCGGGCGTAGCGGCGCGGATAGTGGGCGAGCAGGTCGCCCACCGTGCGCAGCCCGAACGCCTTCTCGAGCACCTGCGCCGTGCGACCGCCGAGCGCGGACGCGAGCTTGGCATCCAGCGGCGAATCCACCCTCCGAGCGTACCGAGCGCCTGCGACCGTCCGCTCCGGCGCGCGTCACCCTCCCGAACGGAACAGCCGCGCCACGGCCACCATGTCGGCATCCGCAAACCCGGCCTCGGCGGTGCGACCGTACAGCGACGCCACCAGCTCGAGGATGGGCGTGGTCGCGCCGGCCGCCCGCGCGGCGTCCAGCGACAGGCCGCAGTTCTTCACCACATCCGAGACCGCCGCCTGGGCCGACTCGTCGCCGGAGACCAGCTTCGCGCCCTTCACCCGACCGATGGCGCTGTCCATCGGGCTGGCCTCCAGCACCCGCAGCATCGCGTCGAGGTCGACGCCCGCGGCCTCCGCGGTCGCGATCGACTCCGCGAGCGCCGCCACCATCGCCATCATGTAGTGGTTCACCGCCAGCTTCGTGCGCAGCGCCCCCGGCACCGGGCCGCACGGCACCGCCGCCACCCCGAGCGGCGCGAGCAGGTCCGCGGTCTCGGTGAGGTCGGCGTCGTCGGCGCCCGCCAGCATCAGCACGAGCCGGCCCTGCTCGGCGGGAACCCGCGACCCCGACACGGGCGCCTCCACATAGCGTCCGCCCGCGGCCCGGATCTCGGCGTCGAGAGCCGTCGAGTAGGCGGGCGAGTTGGTGCCCATCACCACGACCCGGCGACCCGCGACGCGGCGCGCGAACGCCTCACCGCCCCGGCCGAGCACCTCATCCGTCGCCGGTTCGTCGCGCAGCATCAGGATCACGGTGTCGGATGCCGCGAACAGGGCATCCGGATCGGCGGCGAGCGCCGCACCGCGCGCCACCAGCCCCGCGCACGACTCGGTGTGACGGCTCCACACCGCGAGCGGAACCCCCGCGTCGAGCAGCCTGCCCGCCATCGGCGCGCCCATGATGCCGATCCCGGCGAACCCCACAGTCATGGCGGCATCCTCCTCCAGCGCACAGGCCGCGTCTGCGGCCACCGGAGAATCGGCGGCCCGCATGTCGCCGCCGCGTGCCAGGATCGGCGCATGGGAACGGTCGACGACTACCTCGCCAGCCTCGACGACACCGCGCGGCCCACCGTCGAGCACATCTACTCCATCGCCCGCGAGACAGTCCCCGACGCCGAGCAGGGCCTCGGCTACGGCATGCCCGCCCTCGTCTACCGCGGCAAGCCGCTGCTGTCGGTCATGCGCGCCAAGGCGCACGTCGGCATCTACCCGTTCAGCCCCGACGCGATCACCGCCGTCTCCGACCTGCTCGACGGGGTCGACCACGCGAAGGGCACCATCCGCACGCCCGTCGACACCCCGCTGCCCGACGACCTCATCCGCCGCCTCGTCACCGAGCGGCGGGCGCAGATCGACGGATGAGGTGCCCCGGTTTCGCTAGCCTGAGCGCGTGACCCGCATCATCGCCGGATTCGCCGGCTCCCTCGCGCTGGCCGTCCCCAAGTCGGGTACGCGCCCCACGAGCGACCGCGTGCGCGAGGCGATCTTCTCGGCGCTCGACGCCCGCGGGCTGGTGGCGGGGGCACGCGTGCTCGACCTGTACGCCGGATCGGGAGCCCTGGGCCTCGAGGCCGCCTCCCGGGGTGCCGCCGAGGTGACGCTGGTCGACAGCTCCCGTGAGGCCGCCACCGTCTCGCGCCGCAACGCCGAACGGGTCGCCCGTGCGGCGCCCGCTCGCGCGATCCCGCAGGTTCGTACGGTCGTGCAGCCGGTGCAGGCGTTCCTCACCGGCGCGGTCGGTGGATGGAACCTGGTGTTCCTCGACCCGCCGTACGACCTCAACGGCGCCGTACTCGTCGACGACCTGCTGCTGCTGGCCCCGCGCGTCGCCGCGGATGCGGTGATCGTGGTGGAGCGTTCAGCTCGTGACCCGGAGCCCGCGTGGCCGACCGGTCTCGCCCTCGACCGGCGCACCGCCTACGGCGACACCGCCGTGTTCTGGCTCTCCCCCAGCTGACCTGGGCTAGCCGGCGGCTCCGTCCCAGTCGGCGTACGGGTCCCAGCCGCCGCGGGCATCGAAGGGGCGTCCGTCGACGGTCAGCGGCGCGGATGCGGCGGGCAGCACCCGCCCGATCGCACGGAACCCGGATGGCAGGTCCGCCGCATTCGGGAATGTCGCCAACAGCGCGTGGTTCTCGCCGCCGGTGAGCGCCATCGGCGACCCGACCGCGGCCGAGTCGAGGTCGACGACCACGCCGGACGCCTCGGCGAGTCGGCGGGCGTCGAGGGCGAGCCCGTCGCTCACGTCCATCATGGCCGTGGCTCCCGCGAGTGCTGCCCGCACGCCGTCGCCGATCGGCGGCGAGGGGGCGAGCTGCGCGTCGAGGGCGTCATCGAACTCGGGGCGGAGGGCGGCGGCGAGTGCCGCGTCGGGGAGGCCGTCCGCATCCACCGCCCGTGCGAAGAGGAGGGCGATGCCTTCGCCGGCGAGCGCCAGGTCGCCGCTGACCGCCACCACATCCCCCGGGCGCGCCCCGGAGCGCAGCACCGGCGCACGCCCCTCGAGGTCGCCGAACGCCGTCACGGCGACGGTGAGCGTGTCGGACGCCGACAGGTCGCCGCCGACCACCCCGCATCCGGGCGCGAGTGCCGCGCACGCCTCCCGCAGACCGTCGGCGAACTGCTCCAACCAGCTCACGGGGGTCTGGACGGGCGCGACGAGCGCCACCACGAGGGCCGTCGGACGTGCACCCATCGCGGCGACGTCGGCGAGATTCGAGGCGGCAGCCTTCCAGCCGAGCTGCCGGGCACTCGACCAGGCGAGACGGAAGTCGGGCCCGTGCACCAGCGTGTCGGTGGTCACCACGAAGCGCCCGTCGGGGGCGGCGACGACCGCCGCGTCGTCGCCCGGGCCGAGCAGCGCCGCATCCGCATCCGGCAGCCGCGGGAAGATGCGCCGCAGCACCGCCCCCTCGCCGAGGGATCCGAGGGTCTCGTCCGCGACGTCCACCCGGCAAGGCTAGCCTGGAGAGGATGCGTACAGCCCGAGCCGCCGGCGCCGTCCTCCTGACGGCGGTCGCCATGGCGACCCTCGGCGGTTGCGCCTCGATCGTGCCGATGGAGCCCGCCGCCGACGCCAACAACCCGGGGTGCGCGGATGTGATCGTGCGGCTCCCCGAGACCGTCGGCGACCTGGAGCGGCGCGAGACGAACGCGCAGGCGACGGGCGCCTGGGGTTCCCCCACCGGGGTGCTGCTGTACTGCGGTGTCGAGGTGCCGAGCGCATCCACCTACACCTGCGTCGAGGTGGATGGGGTGTTCTGGCTGCGCGACGATGACGCCACCGAGGCCCCCACCTACACGTTCCGCCTCTACGGGCGCGAGCCGGCCATCGACGTGGTGATCGACACCGAGCAGGTGGGCACCTTCCCGGCGCTCACCGACCTGGGTCGCGCCATCTCGTACACCCGCCCGAACGGCCACGAGTGCGTCGGCGTCGAGGACTCGACCCCCGTGCCGACCCCGTCACCGACCGGCGGCTAACGCCGCGAGGCGAGGCCGAGTTCGATGAGCTCGGTGATGAGCTCCGGGTAGCTCATGCCGCTGGCCTGCCAGCAGCTGGGGAACATCGAGATCGGCGTGAAGCCGGGCATCGTGTTGATCTCGTTCACGATGAAGCCCTCACCACCCAGGAAGAAATCCACCCGGGCGAGGCCGGCGCCGCCGATCGCCTCGAACGCGCGCGCCGCGATCCGCTGCATCTCCCGCAGCTCGCCGGTGCCGAGGTCGGCGGGGCAGATCAGCTGTGCCGCATCCGGGTCGAGGTACTTCGCCTCGAAGTCGTAGAACTCGCGCCCGGTCACCACGATCTCGCCCGCCACGCTCACCCGCGGCGCGGCGCCGTCACGGCCTTCCAGCACGGCGCACTCCACCTCGCGGCCCACGATCGCCGCCTCGACGAGCACCGTCGTATCTTCCTCGAACGCGATCTCGACGGCCGCGTCGAGCTCGGCCCAGTCGGCGACCTTCGTGACCCCCACCGACGACCCGGCGCGCGACGGCTTCACGAACACCGGCAGCCCGAGCGCACGCACGCGCCGTTCGAACAGCTCGCGGTCACGCGTCCAGCGGGCCGGCGTCAACGTCACCCACGGCGCCACCTCGACGCCCGCAGCCCCCAGCACCGACTTGGTCATGTGCTTGTCCATGGCGAGGGCGGATGCGAGCACGCCGTTCCCGACGTAGGGCAGGTCGAGCAGTTCCAGCTCCCCCTGCACCGTGCCGTCTTCGCCGAACCGGCCGTGCAGGATCGGGAACACCACGTCGATGTCGCCGAGCGACGACTCGGTGCCGTCGGCCGCGACGAGCGTGAACCGCCGCGACCCCGCCGCATCCGGGAGACGCACCCGGGTGCCGTTGTCAACCACGGCGGGCAGGTCGGCGCGCAAGCTGAAGAGGTCCGGGTCGTCGGGCTGCAGGGTCCAGGCGCCGTCGCGGGTGATGCCGATGGGCACCACCTCGAAACGCCCACGGTCGATGGCCGACAGCACGCCCGCGGCGGTGGCGCAGGAGATGCCGTGCTCGCTGGAGCGTCCGCCGAACAGCAGGGCGACGCGGATCATGCGGCCTCCAGGCGTTGGACGGCCCGGGTCATTCGCCCTGCGGCACGTCGGTGTCGGTCGTGAGATGCGGGGCGATGTCCCGCGGGTCCAGCGTACCCGCCAGCACCTCGGCCACCTGGCTGACGATCGGCATCTCGACGCCGCGTTCCGCCGCCAGTTCGAGGATCGGCGCCACCGACGAGATGCCCTCGGCGGTCTGGTTCATCTGCGCGATGACCTCGTGGTAGTCGTAGCCCTGCCCGAGCAGGCGTCCGGCGGTGTTGTTCCGCGACAGCGGCGACTCGCAGGTGGCGATGAGGTCGCCGAGGCCGGCGAGGCCGCTGAGCGTCTCGGGGCGCGCACCGAAGGCGACCGCGAAGTCGGTCATCTCGACCAGCCCACGCGTGATGATCGACGCCTTCGTGTTCTCGCCATAGCCGACGCCGTCGACGATGCCGATCGCCACCGCGATGAGGTTCTTCAGCACGCCGCCGAACTCGGTGCCCACCACGTCGGTGTTCACGAACGAGCGGAAGTACGGGTTGCGGGCCGCCAAGGCGACCGCGGATGCCGTGTCGAGAGTCGCGGACGACACGACGGCCGCCGTGGGCTGCTCCTTCGCGATCTCGAGCGCCAGGTTGGGGCCCGACACCACGGCGATGCGCTCCGGGCCCACCTCGAGCTCCTGCGCGATCACCTCGCTCATGCGGTAGCGGGTGCCCTTCTCGACGCCCTTCATGAGCGACACGACGGGCACGCCGTCGGGGATCAGTTCCCGCACGATCCGCAGGTTTTCGCGCAGCGACTGGCTGGGGACCGACAGGTACACCTGCTCGGCGCCCTCCAGCACCTCCGGCAGGCGGCTCGACGACGACAGGCCGGTCGGCAGGTTGATGCCCGGCAGGTAGTCGGAGTTGCGGTGCGACTGGGTGATCTCGCGGGCGATCTCGGGGCGCCTCGCCCAGAGCGCCACCCGCGCCCCGCCGTCGGCGAGGATCTTGGCGAAGGTGGTGCCCCACGATCCGGCACCGAGCACGGCAATGCGGCGCGGCTCAGCGCCTTCGTCGGAAGTCACCCGGCTATTCTCCCCCACCGGTGCCCCGTTGCGGCTCAGGCCGCTACCGTGGAGCCGTGAGCAGCGACCCGCCCGCAGCGAACGCGCCCCGCCACGGCGTCCTCGGTGAGTTCGTCGCGGGTTTCGTGGTGCTGGGGCGGGGCTTCGCCACCTGGCGTCGGCACCCGCGCCTGATGCTGCTGGGTTTCATCCCCGCGCTCATCGTCGGTTCGGTGATCGCCGTGGTGCTCACCCTCATCGTCGTCAACATCTACGGGATCGGCCACGGGCTGGTGCGCCCGTTCAGCCACCACCTCGACCCGGTGTGGAGTGAGATCGCCGCCTACGGCGCGGGGGCGGCGGTCATCGCGATCGTCGCGGTGCTGGCGGTGTTCGCCTTCACCGCCCTGTCGCTGCTGCTCGGCGAGCCGGTGTACACCCGGATCTGGCGGGCGGTGGAGCAGGACCTCGGCGGCCATCCCCCCACCCACGAGGCCGGGTTCTGGCGCACGGTGGGCGACTCGGGTCGCATCGTGCTGCAGACGGTACTCGCGGCCGTCGTGGTCGCGTTCGTCGCACTCATCCCGCTCATCGGACCGCCGATCGCGGCGGTCGGCGGCGCGCTGGTGACCGGGCGCCTGGTCGGGCTGGAGCTGACTGCGCGGCCGCTCGAGGCGCGCGGACTCACCCGCACGCAGCGCGCACGCGTGCTTCGCACCCGCAACCCGCGCCTGATCGGCTTCGGAGTGGCGGTGCACCTCTGCTACGCGGTGCCGATGGGGGCGATCCTGGTGATGCCGGCCGCGGTCGCGGGGGCGACGATCCTCGCGCGCCTGGCCACCGAATCCGACGGGTTCTCGCCCCCGCAGGAGTCCGCTCAGGACTCGAAGCGCCCCGTCTCCGACTGACCCCGCTTCACCGGGTCCCAGCGCTCCAGCGGAGCCGTCTCGCCGCGGATGCCTTCCAGCAGCTTCGTGATCTCGACCATGAGCGCCTCGGTCGCCTCGGCGAGCACGGTCTGATCAATCGGCTTGCCGCGCCAACGGTCGAGGTCGACGGGTTCGCCGATCACCACCTGCACGTCCTTGCGCGGGAAGAGGCTCAACTTCTTCGAGTAGCGCGGAAGGATCTGCTGAACCCCCCAGTGGGCCATCGGGATGAGGGGCACGTCGTGCTCGAGCGCGGTACGCACCGCCCCCGACTTGCCGCGCATGGGCCACAGGTCGGGCTCGCGGGTGAGCGTGCCCTCCGGATAGATGACCACGGCGAGTCCGTCCTCGACCAGGTTCGCGGCCGCGGCGAGCGGCTGACGGTTGTGGCCGGCGCCCTGGCGCTCCACCGGGATCTGCCCGGTGCCCCGCAGGATCGCACCGACCACCGGGATCTTGAAGACGCTCGCCTTGGCGAGGAACCGCGGCACGCGACCCAACTTCCACAGCACGTACGCCGTCGTCAGCGGGTCGAAGTTCGTGTAGTGGTTGGGCGCGAACACGAACGCACCCGAGGCGGGCACGCGTTCCGGGTGACGGATGTGGTACCGCCCCAGCAGCAGCAGGAACGGGATCACGAACCCGGCGAGCACCCGCCACCCGAAGGTCTTCTCCCGCTTCGGTCGCGGGTTCGCAGCCGGTTCGGCCATCACCCGAGGGTGAACTCGGCGCCGAGCTGGCTGAGCTTCTCGACGATGCGCTCGTAGCCGCGGGTGAGGATGCCGACGTTCGATACCGTCGAACGCCCCTCGGCCGAGAGGGCGGCGATGAGGTAGCTGAACCCGCCGCGCAGATCGGGCACCTCGACGTCGGCACCGTGCAGCTGCGACGGGCCGGTGATCACGGCAACCTGCTCGAGCGGACGACGCGGCACCCGCCAGTCGGGCGAGTCGTACCCCTGCGGGTGCACGACGATGTCGGCGCCCATCTCGACGAGCGCCTTCGTGAACCCGAAACGGTTCTCGTACACGGTCTCGCGCACCACGGACGTGCCGTCGGCCTGGGTGAGGGCGACGATCAGTGGCTGCTGCCAGTCGGTCATGAAGCCGGGGTGCACATCCGTCTCGACGACGACGGGCTTCAGCGCGCCGGCACGGAAGAAGCGGATGCCGTCTTCCTGCACGTCGAACCCGCCGCCCGCCTTGCGGAAGATGTTGAGGAACGTCATCAGCTCCTGCTGCTTCGCACCCCCGACGAAGATGTCGCCGTCGGTGGCGAGCGCAGCGGACGCCCAGCTGGCGGCCTCGTTGCGGTCGAAGATCGCCTTGTGGGTGTAGCCGTCGAGGCGGTCGACACCCTCGATGAAGATGGTGCGGTTCGGCTCCACCGAGATGATCGCGCCCATCTTCTGCAGGATCGCGATGAGGTCCATGATCTCGGGCTCGATGGCCGCGTTCTTCAGCTCGGTGACCCCCGCCGCGCGCACCGCGGTCAGCAGCACCTGCTCGGTGGCCCCGACGCTCGGGTAGGGGAGGTCGATGTAGGCGCCCTTGAGCCCCTCGGGGGCGGTGATGCGGATGCCCTCGTAGCTCTTGTCGACGACCGCGCCGAACGCGCGCAACGCATCCATGTGGAAGTCGATGGGGCGGTCACCGATGCGGCAGCCGCCGAGGTCGGGGATGAGCGCCTCGCCGAGACGGTGCAGCAGGGGCCCGCAGAACAGGATCGGGATGCGGCTGGAGCCGGCGAGCGCGTCGATCTGCGCGAAGTGCGCCTTCTCGACGTTCGCCGGGTCGAGCAGCAGTTCACCCTCGGCCGGGTGCGAGACAGCGACGCCGTACGCGCCGAGCATGCGCTCGACGACGTGCACGTCACTGATCTCGGGCACGTTCTGCAGCAGGCTGGGGGTGTCGCCGAGAAGCGCCGCCACCATGGCCTTCGTGGCGAGGTTCTTGGCCCCGCGCACCTCGATGCGTCCGCGCAGCGGTTTGCCGCCGTCGACGACGATGCGTTCCGTGGTGAGGCCCACGCGCTCTCCCGCCTTCTGGGCGTCGCGCGCGAGGTTCATCGCGACAGAATCAACCATTTGATACCTATTTGCCTTGCCTGGTGCCCGGTGGGGCTAGCGGACGGGGAGGGTTCGAGGTCGCCAGCTCTCGCGGGAGCCCTCGAACTCGGTAATCCGCGCTTCGTCGCGCAACGTGAGGCCGATGTCGTCGAGCCCCTCCAACAGTCTCCATCGAGTGTAATCGTCGATGTCGAAACCGAAGCTGAGGTCGCCGACCGTCACCGTCTTCTCAACGAGATCGACGGTGGCGTTCATTCCCGGCTGCGCCTCGAGGCGTTCCCAGAGCTGCTGGACCTGCTCCTCGGGGATGGTGCCGGTGAGCAGCCCCTGCTTGCCCGAGTTGCCCCGGAAGATGTCGGCGAAGCGGGGCGAGATCACGGCGCGGAATCCGAAGTCGCGCAGCGCCCACACCGCGTGCTCGCGGCTGGAACCGGTGCCGAAGTCGGGACCGGTGATGAGCACCTTGGCACCCTGGTAGGCGGGCTGGTTGAGGATGAAGTCGGGGTCCTGGCGCCACTGGTAGAACAGCGCGTCGTCGAACCCGGTCTTCGTCACGCGCTTCAGGAACTGCGCGGGGATGATCTGGTCGGTGTCGACGTTGGAGCGGCGGAACGGAACCGCGACGCCCTCGATGGTCGTGATCTTGTCCATCAGGCCGACACCTCCGACTCGGTCTGCAGATCCCACGGGGACGAGAGGGTGCCGCGGATGGCGGTCGCCGCGGCGACCAGCGGCGACACCAGGTGGGTGCGTCCGCCCTTGCCCTGGCGGCCCTCGAAGTTGCGGTTCGAGGTGGACGCGCAGCGCTCACCGGGCGCCAACTGGTCGGGGTTCATGCCGAGGCACATGGAGCATCCGGCGAACCGCCACTCGGCTCCGAACTCCTCGAACACCTTGTCGAGCCCCTCGGCTTCCGCCTCGATGCGCACGCGGGCCGACCCCGGCACCACCATGACGCGCACGTGGTCGGCTTTCTTCTGGCCCTGCACGATGGATGCGAACGCGCGCAGGTCTTCGATGCGCGAGTTGGTGCACGACCCCATGAACACCGCGTCCACGCGGATATCTTTCATCGGGGTGCCGGCTTCGAGGTCCATGTACTCGAGCGCGCGTTCGGCGGCGGCGCGGTCGTTGGGGTCGCTGTAGTGGTCGGGTGTCGGCACGACATCCGACAGCGAGACACCCTGCCCGGGGTTGGTGCCCCAGGTGACGAACGGTTCGAGGGTGTCGGCGTCGAGGAAGACCTCGGCGTCGAACGCGGCGCCCTCGTCGGTCGACAGGGTCTCCCAGTAGGCGACGGCGTCGTCCCAGTCGGTGCCCGCGGGGGCGTGCGGACGGCCCTGCACGTAGTCGTAGGTGATCTGGTCGGGCGCCACCATGCCGGCACGCGCGCCCGCCTCGATCGACATGTTGCAGATCGTCATTCGACCCTCCATGGAGAGGGAGCGGATGGCGCTGCCGCGGTACTCGAGCACGTAGCCCTGCCCGCCTCCGGTGCCGATCTTCGCGATCACGGCGAGGATGATGTCTTTCGCGGTGACGCCGGGGCGCAGCGTGCCCTCGACGTTGATCGCCATCGTCTTGAACGGCTTGAGGGGCAGCGTCTGGGTGGCCATGACGTGCTCGACCTCGCTGGTGCCGATACCGAACGCCATCGCGCCGAACGCCCCGTGGGTGGAGGTGTGCGAGTCGCCGCACACCACCGTGATGCCCGGCATGGTGAGCCCCAGCTGCGGCCCTACGACGTGCACGATGCCCTGCTCGACGTCGCCCAGCGAGTGCAGCCGGATGCCGAACTCTTCTGCGTTGCGGCGGAGCGTCTCGATCTGGGTGCGGCTGGTGAGGTCGGCGATGGGTCGGTCGATCGCCAGCGTCGGGGTGTTGTGGTCTTCGGTGGCGATCGTCAGGTCGGGGCGCCGCACCGGACGGCCGGCCTGGCGCAGGCCGTCGAACGCCTGCGGGCTGGTGACCTCGTGCACGAGGTGCAGATCGATGTAGATCAGGTCGGGTTCGCCGTTCTCGCCCTTGGCGACGACGTGCGCATCCCACACCTTTTCAGCCAGGGTGCGAGGGCGCGGGGTCTCGGTGGAGACAATGCTCATGAGTGTGTCGATTCCTTCTCAAGATGGAGATCGGCCCGCGACGGACTCCGCGACGAGGGAGGCCGGGGTGACTAGGCCTCGTCGCGGCGACGAAGGAGAAGGCGCCGGCGGAGCATCCTGCGAGGATATCACCGCGCGCCAGGCGTTACCTGCGCGCCACCGCCAGCACGTAGTCGCCCAGTTCGACGCTCGAGCCGTCGAGCACCTGCACGCGTCGTCCGGGCACCGCCTCGGTGACGTCGTCGCCGCGCACCACCCACACGCCGTTGGTGGAGTTGAGGTCGTGCACCCACAGTCCCTGCTCGTCCACCTCGAACGCGGCGTGCGTCTTCGACACGGACTGGGTGGAGTCGTCGACGGCGTGCAACGCGGCGCCGGGGTATGCGTCGAACGGGGCGGGGTTGCGGCCGACGAGCAGCGTCGAGGCGACGACGGCTTCGCCGCCTTCGGGCAGCAGGAGCCGCCAGGATGCCGGGGCCGGTGCGGGGGCTGCGACGGCCGGTTCGGCGGGAACGACCGGGACCTCCGCCGTGAGCGGGGCGGCGTCGGCCGCATCGAACGGCTCGCGCCGCGTCTCGTACGACACCGGTTCGGCGACGGGCGCCCCGGGCACGGTCGGCACGAACACGATCTCGTCGCGCTGCGGGCGCTCGGTCTTCGGGGGGAGCTTGAGCGTTCCCGAGTCGAAGATGCCCGGCGGCAGGGTGATGAAGCCGTCGTCGTCGGTGTCAGCCATCCCACCGAGCGTAACCGAGTGGGGCGGGTCAGCCCAGTGAGAACGGCTCCGGGATGGTGCGGGAGAAGTCGGCCCGCAGGAAGCTTCGATCCATACGCAGCAGGCCCGTCACGCTCTCCGGCAGCACAGCGGGCCAGGCGCCGGGAAGATTCCAGATCATCGCCCAACCACCCAGCGCAGGTGTCGGCTGATCTGTCGTCGACACCCAGGCGCCGAGGTCACGCACGGCCTGCAGGTAGCGCCGCTCGGCCCCCGACTTCGCCGGCCATAGCGCCACGAGCAGGGTGACGGCCACCGTGACGATCACCCCGACGGTCAGCCAGGCGAGGCCCGCGGTGTCGGACGAGGAGAGGAAGGCGCCCACGAGGCAGGCGATGCCGCTGAGCACCGACACGGCCGCGAGCAACGGACGCAGCGCCCACGCCCGCGGCTTCTCCGTGCCGAAGCCGGCCCGCTGGGTCGTCACGGCGGCGTCGATCGCGGCCTGCACGCGGGTGCGCCATCCGATGTCTTCACGCTCCACCACCACCGTGTGCTGGGTGCCGAGCATCGCGCCGATCACGATGAGATCGACGGGGTCGGCCGAGTTCACCGCAGGCCCCGCCGTGAAGCGCCACACCGGCCCGGCCGACGCGGTGGGCGGCGCGGCCACCAGCGACGGACCCGACTTCTCGGTGAGCAGGATGCCGTGCAGCTGCCAGTGCGCGAGCAGCGGCACCAGCTCGGAGAACGCGCCGCGTTCGGAACGGGACGCGAGCGCGAGCGACCCCGCGGGAGGCACCGGCGACGCCGTCGCGGGGGCGAGACGCGCGCCCCACAGGCGCACGCGCGCCACCACGGACACGACGAGCGCGAGAAGCAGCAGCAGCACTCCCCCGGATGCCAGCAGGGTCACGCGGTCGCCGTCTCCTCGACGGGAGCGGGCCAACGGAGGGTGCCGACGACGGCGTCGAAGAGCTCCAGCATCTCCTCCTTGTACTCCGCGAGCGCGGTCGAGAAGGTGATCAGCGCCACCCGGTTGGGTTCGGATGCGGCGATCCAGTAGTCGGCCTCGATAAGGTCGAAGGTGCGCTCCACACCGTCGGAGGCCACCTGCGTGCTGCGGCGCCAGGCGTGACGCACCGCGTGCACGCGCCCCGACGGGTCGTCGGAGGATTCGGTGGTGCCGCCCTCGGGCGGCGTTCCGACGGCGAAGTCGAGGCCGCGGGCCAGGTCGGAGAAGCCGACGGCGGCCAGGTCGAGCGTGTCGGGGTCGGCCGGGAAGACGGCCGCCCACGCGGGGAGCGGGATGCCGGGCACCAGCTCGAGACCGATGTAGAGCTCCTCGGCGCCGCCCTCGCGGGCAGCCTCGACGACGGTCGTGAACCGCGACCGCAGCTCCGCGCGCAGGGTGGCGAGCTCCTCCTTGCGTCCCGTCACCTGCTCGGTGAGCTTGCGCACCGAACGGAGGGCTTCGGCTTCCGACTCGAGCGGGATGCGAGCCCAGCTGCCGGGCAACGCGAAACGGATGCGGCTCATGCTCCTCCTCCGACGCTCTCACGATAGCCGGGCACACCGAGCTCCTCCCCGGAGGCGAGACGCAGCACGTAGTCGGGCAGGTCGTCGAAGAGCGACAGCTCGATCGTGGAGACCGTGATCTCGAGCAGAGCGGGCGTGCCGGTGGGGAACACCGCGACCACGCACCGTTCCCGCGCCGGGTTCTGCACGCCGGGGGTGCGGGTGTAGGCGATGTCGTGCACCACGATCGCGCGGCCGATCGGCACGGTCGCCTCCTCGACGGAGGGATTCACGAGCTCGACGGTGTCGGTGGATGCGAGCTCGCGCGCCGATTCGAGGTAGCGGTCGTAGGCGCCGGCGTCGACCTCGCTGAGGCGCCAGCTGAGCAGCGCATCCGCCCGTGCCGTCGTGGCGTCCCGTACGAGCGCGAAGCTCTGACGCTGCCCCGGGGCCAGAGAGGCCGCCCAGGCGGCATGCACCGCGAGGCTCGCACGCAGTCCCCGCTCCTCGGCGGGCGGCAGCTCGGGTGCGTTGTGCGCCAGCACGACGTCGAGCACCTGCTCGATCGGGTCGGTGCCATCCCCCAGCGGCCACCACGCGCGGTCGATGGAGAGGGTGAAGTCGGACTGCTCCTCGGTCACGATGCGCCTCCGGTGAGGGTCTGCACGCCGGTGACGATCGCGATCGACGGGTTGCCGAATCCGCCCGACAGCGTGTTGGCGATCGGCTTGAAGATCGCCTTCTGCACGTCTTCACCGCTGAGATCCCAGCCGCCGTCGAAGCCGCCGGGGCCGCTCTCCGGGAACAGGTCGAAGGTGACATCCGTGCCGCCGCTGACGAACCCGGCACCCACACCGCTCAGCAGCTTCACGGCCGTGCGCCCGGGCGGGAACAGCTTGCCGGCGATGTCCATGCCGTACGTGCCGACCGCCTCGCCGGTGCCGAGCACGGCCCGGCTGAACAGGAAGTCGAACTTCGCCGCCTGCATCCCGCTCGACCACACCGACGGCTTCACGACCTGGGTGAGGCCGGCGAGCTTGTCGGCCGGCTTGAAGACGTTCAGGCCGCCCATCTTCGAGGTGAGGATGCTGGTGGCCACACCGATCGCATCCGACAGCACGCGTCCGAGCGACTCGCGACCCAGCGCGAACAGCACCAGCGAGCACAGCAGGATCGCGGCGGCGAGGCCCAGCGACACGAGCGTGAGCGCGGTGGCGAGGGGCGCGAGGAACGGGAGGAACAGCGACAGCACACCCACGATGAGGGCGAGGATGTCGATGATGCCCTTGATGATCTCCAGCACCGCGCGCAGCTGCTCGATGAACGGGCCCAGGTGCTCCTGCGCCCACTCGTACATGACCTCCACGACCGCGCCGACGCGGTCCCAGAAGCCGTCGTTGAGACCCGCGGTGTCGGCGGCGTTCTGCAACGCGGAGATGGCGACGTCGACCGCGTCGCGCTTGTCGCCCTCGGCCGCGTAGTACTCGTCCATCGCGGCGGTGAACTCGCCCGCGTAGCCGCGCACCCGGCGCTGCACGTCGAGCAGTTCGTCGAGGAGCTCCTGCGAGCTCTCGCCCGCGCGCACCCGCTGCTCGAGGGTGTCCTCGTGGCGGCGCCAGTAGGCGGCATCCGTGTTGTTGTCGGCGATGCGCTGGCGGGCCCGCTCGGCACGAGCCTGGGCGGAGTCGAGGCTGGAGTGGTAGGTGACCATCGCGGTCGCGGCGCCGCGGTAGCGGGTCTCGACCTTGTCGATGTCGGTGCGCACGCCATCCGCCTTGCCGCGCAGCTCGTCGACGGCGTCGCTGATGGTGACGGTCTCGCTGGAGAGGGCGCGGAGTTCGGTGATGGCGGTGCGGAGGGCGTCGGCGGTCGCGGTCATGACGCGCGCCTTCGCGTTGACGGTGGCTGGGCTGCCGGGCAGCGGCGCCGGGATCGGGTCGTTGATGCTCATACCGCTGCCACCGGTCCACGTCCGCCGGGGGCGGGGCTGCTGGGCGCGGGATCGGTGAGACCCTTCGCGAGGTCGCCGTCGATCTTCTCGAGCTCCTCGGCGATCTGACGCACCTTGTCGTTCAGCCAGTCGATGTTCTCGCGGATGTCGGCGCGGTGCACCGACCAGTCGTGGCCGAAGTCGCGGATCTTGTCGGCGAGCCGCTCATCCCCGACCGCGGAGGCGAGAGCCTGCATGGTGTGCGAGTCGTCCCGCATGTTGTCCGATGCGGTCGTGAGGCGCTGGTGAAGCGCGTTCAGCTGGTCGTAGTCGACCTTCAGCTGGCTGGCCATCCGCTGATCCTTCCCGGGTGGGGGGGGTGTTTAGTGGGCCGGCCGGCCCCCGAGGGGGCCGGCCGGTGGTCGCGTCAGCCGCGGATGGCGTTGGCGAGGCCCTCGTCGGTCTGCTGCAGCGCGTCGGCGGCCGACACGAGGAAGTTGGCCAGACCGTCGAGGCCGTCGACCGCCTGCGAGGTGCCGGTGCGGAACTGCTCGAACGAGTCGCGGTACGCGGCGGAGGACTGCTCAGCCTGGAAGCCGCTCGCGGTGAGGCTCTGCACGAGGTTCGACAGCTCGGCGAGCTTCTGCTGCAGCTCGTCCTTGCCGGCCTGGAGGCGGCGGGCGGCGTCGCGAAGCTCGTCGTAGGTGACGTTGAGGTTGGCCATGATGCTCCTTCTGGTTTCCCGCGAGGCGCGGGGGCTGGTGTCTTCGACTGTATTGAGTTGTTGAGGAAGGGTCGATGGGGATGACTCCCCATGGCGGTCCGTGCTATTCGACCGGCGGCGCCAGGGGCAGCTGCACCCGCACGGCCTTGCCGCGCGCGACGAAGAATCCGCGACCAGGCGGGAAGTCGGCGCGCGACACCCGCGGCAGCGAGGTCTTGAGGATCGTGTCGCCCTCGAGCGACTCCGGCTGCAGCAGGAAGCCGGTGCGGGCCGCCTTCACCTCCTGCAGGAGCGGCCACGACGACCCCCAGCCGCCGCTCTCGTTCTCGGCGATGAGGAGGTGGTCGCTGCGCTTGATCGCCTTGATCATCTCGACCATCGCCGAGTCGGCCGACGTCGACAGGAAGTCGCCGATCTGCTCGATGACCACGATGATCCGCTCCCCCGATCCGCCCTCGGCGACGGTGGCCGCGATCTCCTTCGCGAGCGGGCCCGCGTCTTCGACGGCGACCGCCTTCGCCTCCCAGCCCGGCTGCTGCCCGATGACCGAGCGGGGCGAGCCGAAGTAGTACTTGGTGACCTTCGGCACGGCACGCTCGACCGACGCGATCAGCCAGCGCAGTGCGTTGGTGCGTCCGGATGCGGGCGGGCCTGCCAGCACGATCGCACCCGACGGCTCGAACGGAATCGGCGCGAGGGTGTCGTCGGAGACGCCCAGCACCGGCAGCCCCTCGATCTGGTCGGGCAGCGAGGCGGCCGGGATCTCGGCGGCGAGCGTGCCCACCTCGCGCGCGGGGGCGCGGCCGGTGCGCGACATGGCCTCGGCGAGCGACGCCATCCATTTGGCCTGGTCGGCGACGTTCGCCGCTCCTCCCACGATCGCGAGCTGCGCCTCCGCACCCTCGATCACGGCTCGGCCGGGGGGCGAGGTCGACGAGAGGATATCGGCGGGCGCGTCGAGCAGCATGTAGCCGCCCTCGTCGGCGAGACGCAGCGCCACCTTGCGCTGGAAGGTGGATGCGATGCCCGTCGGCACACTGCCCGGCCGGTCGGCGGTGATCGCCACATGCATGCCCAGCCCTCGACCCTCACCGAGGATCTGCTGGAACACGGCATACCAGGGGGCGCGGGTGGCGCCGATCTCGAAGTCGTTCTTGAAGCCGGGGAAGTTGTCGACCAGCAGCAGGATGCGGCGCTCGTCGGGTGCGTTCGCGATGCGGCGGTAGTCGACGATCGACCCCGCGTCCACGGCCGTGTACGCGGCGCTGCGACGCTCGAGTTCGTCGCGCAGCATCCGCAGCAACCGCACCACCCGCTCGGGGTCGTCGCCGGAGACCACGGAACCGACGTGCGGCAGCGCCTCCAGCATCCGGAGTCCGCCGGTACCGAAGTCGAGCCCGTAGACGTCGACGGGGCCGCCGCGCGGCGTGATGCCGGCCGCGGCGGCGAGCGAACGGAGCGCGACCGTCTTGCCGGCGCCACCGGCGCCGTAGTAGGCGATGTTGCCGTCGACATCGGGCCGGAACACGACCTCCTGCTGACGCTGCAGCTGCGGCAGGTCGGCGACGCCGAGCACCAGCTCCTCGTCGGTGCGCTGGTGAAGGCGGGTCAGGTCGAAGACCGGTGCCAGCTCGTCCAGCCACGGGCGACGGGGGGCCGGGATGCGTGCCTCCTGCGCGGCCGCCACCAGGTTGGCGACGAGTCGCGCCTGGTCGGTGGGGCCGGGGTCGGCCTGCGTCTCGGCAGCCGCCACCTCGTCCTTGCCGGGCAGCTCCCACAGGTGCTCGGCGCCGAACCGCAGCTCGGCCACCTCGACGCTGGGCGCGGGCGGGGTGTCGCTCGTCCACCCGCCGGCGTAGGCGGACTGGAACGGCGTGAGGCGTCCCGGGCCGGTCTTCGCGATACCGCGGCCCGGGATCGACGGGTCGAAGGTGCCGGCGATCTTGTCGCCCACCACATCCATCGAGTCGGACTCGTCGGCCATGCGCAGCGCGATGCGCAGGTTCGTGTTCGCGCGCAGGTTGTCCTTGATGACACCGGCCGGACGCTGCGTCGCCATGATGAGGTGGATGCCGAGGGAGCGTCCACGCTGTGCGATGTCGACGACACCGTCGACGAACTCGGGAACCTCGCCCGCGAGGGCCGCGAACTCGTCGATGACGAGCACCAGCGCGGGGGGCGCATCCGGGTCGCCCCGCTTCTCGAGGTCGAGCAGGTCCTTCGCCTTCTTGCGGTTGAAGAGGTGCTCGCGGTGGTGCAGCTCGGCGCGCAGCGACGTGAGGGCGCGACGCACCAGGTGCGGGCTCAGGTCGGTCACGAGCCCCACGCAGTGCGGCAGGTTGACGCAGTCGGCGAACGCCGACCCGCCCTTGTAGTCGACGAAGAGGAAGGTGACGCGGTCGGGGCTGTACTCGGCCGCCATACCGAGCACCCACGCCTGCAGGAACTCGGACTTGCCGGATCCGGTGGTGCCGCCCACGAGCGCGTGCGGCCCCTGGGTGCGCAGGTCGAGGTGCATGGCGTCGGCACCGGCCGACCCGACGATCGCGCGCAGCTTGCCCGCGCGGCGCCGCACCAGCGGGCCGCCCGAGCGGTCGTGGATGGAGTCGTTCTCCTGCCAGCGGCCGACCGCGGCCGACGGCGCGGTGGCGAGGGTGGGCCCGACGAGCGACAGCATCATGATCGAACGCGGAAGGTCGCTCGAATCGGCGACCAGCGCGCCCGCGTCGCTCACCGGAGCCAGACGCTTCGCGAACCAGAGCGCCTGGTCGAGCGTCACCGGCTCGGTCACCACGTCGGCGATGTCGTCGCCGAGACGCACCAGGCCGACGCGCGCGCGGCGCTCCTCCTCGACGAGCACATAGGTGCGGGCCACGGCGGGGAGCCGCGCCTGCGAATCGGCCACCCAGATCGGGTAGACGCCGGCGTCGGCGGCACGCTCGGCCACCTGCACGAGGCGGGCGCGGTCGACGGGCGCGTCGTCCGAGATGAGCAGCACGATCGCCGGGACGGCGGCCGGAGGGGGGCTCGCCACATCCGCCCCGTCGCCGACGGAGGCGCCCGCGACGAGCGCCGACTGGTCGAGCAGCTTCGCCCCGCGCAGCTCCTGCGACGCGGTGCGGGTGGTGATGAGCTCCTCGATCGCCGACAGGAGCGCCCCGCCGGTGGCCTGGCTGTTGGCGAGGTGCGGCACCTCGAGCGGGCTGTGCGGGGATGCCGTGTGCGGCAGCCACTTGAGCCACTCGAACTCGTTCGTCCACGTGCTCGACACGATCGCCGACACGACGAGCTCCGCCGGCGAGTGGAGCCCCGCGAGCTGCACGAGCACGCCGCGCGCGGCATCCGCGGCCAGCTTCTGCGGACCCGCGACGCCCAGGGCACCCGAGAAGTAGAGGTTCTCGGTGACGGGCACCTCGGCGATGTCGCGGAAGTCGTCGCGCGTCTTCTCCACGCGCGCCACGAACTCGGGCAGGCCTGTGTCTTGGTTGGTGATCGAGACGGAGTTGCGCGACTCCATCGTGCCGAGGCCCAGGTTGAGCGACAGGAACTGCCAGTGCTCGGGGCGCCGCGTCCACAGCAGCGGGCCCAGGTCGATCGCCTGCTGGTACACCTCCGCCGTCGACGGACTCTCGGCGCGGCGCACGCGACGCTCGACATCCACCTCGGCCGTGAGCTTCTGCTCCAGGTCGGCGGCGCGGGCGTCGAACCGTTCGATGTCGAGCTTCTGCTTGCGCTTGCGCTGGGCGCGTGTCGACCACCAGGTGCCGAGCATCAGCACGGGAGCGGCGAGCGCGAAGACGAGCATCATCGGCCCTCGCTGAGGGAACGCGACGACCAGCACCACCCCGATCACGAGCGGCGCGGCGAGCGCCACCCACGGGAACGGCTGCGTCTCCTGCTTGGTCGGCGGCGCCGGAGCGACGAACTCGGTGCCCGGGTAGCGGGTCTCGACGCGCGGCGAGCGGTTGAAGGCGATCGGGCCCGGAGGCGGGCCGTCCTGGGCGACCGCGGGGGCGGAGATCACGGCGCGCAGCACCGTGTCGCCCAGCCGCACCGACTCGCCGTCCTCCAGGTCGATGCGCGAGACCAACCCGCCGTCGACCTCCAGACCGTTCGCCGAGTTCAGGTCGACCAGGCGGATCGCGTGGCTGAAGACGTCGACGCGGGCGTGACGCTTGGAAACGAGGGGGTCGGTGAGCGCCAGGTCCGCCACCGACGCGTCGCGCCCCACGAACACGGTGCCGGGCGCCACCGGGAACTCGGTGCCCGCATCCGGACCCTCGACGACCACGAGCTTCGCGGCCGGCGCCGACTGAACCGCGGGGGCAGCCGAGCCTTCGGGCACGATCGCGATCGACGCACCCGAGCCGATCGCCGCCTCCGAAATGGCGAAGTCCGCGTCGAGCACGCGGGCGGTCTGTGCACCCGCGTCGGTGACGCTCAGGGTGACGGGTGCACCGGATGCGGAGCCGAGCTTCGCGAGGTACGGGTCGCGCGCGCGGATGCCCGCCGCGACGTCGGACACCGTCGCACCGGCATCCGCCGTGACGACGACGTCGGCGTCGGGGCCCGCGGTGCGCTGCAGGGTGAGCTTGAGTTTCAGCGGTCGCTCCTTCGGGAGGCGGAACGGGTGGTGGTGAGTCGTGCCGCGAGGTCGCGTGCCGAACGCACGCGGTAGCGGCTGAGGAGGCGGGTGCGTGGAGTGGCGGAGGCGCGGGCCGTGTCGACCGCGCCGAGCGCGGCCGTCCACACCTCGTCGGTCTCGGTCTTCTCCGGGTCGCGGCCCGAGAACACCAGCTCGTCGGTGTCGGCGGCCAGTACGCGCAGCCGCGGAGGCGCCTGCTGCTCGGTGGCCGGGAACTGGGACTCCAGGCGCGTGGCCGCCATCGACCGGGTGACCTTCGGCGGCACGTCGTAGCCGAGCTCCGAGTACCGGTCGACGAGCTCCTCCCACGCGCCGGCCGCCTGGTCGGCGGCGTCACCGGTGCGGCGCTTGCGCATCCGGCGGGCCTTCAGCGCACCGATGATGAGCATCGGCAGGAACACCACGGCCGCCAGCGACAGCAGCGCGATACCCACCGCGTAGGCCCACCCGGGGATCACGAACCCGCGCTCGTCATCCTCTTCGTCCTGCTCCTCGAGCTCGACCGGGGTCAGCAGGTCTTCGGGCTCCTTGTCGGAGCGCGGAGGCTGCCGCACCTGCGGCTGCGGCTCGCTCTGCGGCTTCGGCACCTGATCCTGGGGAATGTCGGTCTCATCCGGCGTGGGGTCGAACGGCACCCATCCGACCCCGTCAAAGGCCACCTCCACCCAGGCGGTGACGTCGTCGCCGGTCACGGCGACCGAGCCGCCACCCTCCGGCACCTCGGGCGCGAAGCCCATGACCACGCGCGCCGGGTAGTTGAGGCTGCGCGCCATCAGTGCGAAGACGGCCGCGTACTGCTCCTCGTCGCCGATCATCTGCGGACGCTCCAGCAGTTCGCTGAGGCGGTCGGCACCGTGACCGGCGCGCGAGGGCACCGAATCGGATGCGCGACCGTGGCTGAGGAAGCCCTGCGTCGTCAACTGCAGGCGGATGGCCTCCAGCTGTTCGGCGGGCGACGTGGCGGTGCCCGCCCACTCCTGCGCCTTCGAGGTGACGATGTCGGGAACCCCGGTCACCGGCGGCAACTCGACGGCCGCGACGGGCACGTCGGCGAGCTGCTCGATGCTGACCGTCTCCTGCGTGACGGAGTCCAGACGGTAGGAGTCGCCGGCGCGAAGGCCGGTCGTGAGCACCATGCTGCCCGTCGAGGCGTTGTAGCGCAGGTCGTCGGAACGGTTCTCCGATTCGCCGCCCGTGAGCTGGAAGTCGGTCGCGTAGCCGACACCCGGCACCCACACGTCGTCGTATCCGGTGATCGTCACCTCGACCGGCCCGTGCGCTTCAGGGCTCACGAGCGGCGTCGACGGGAGGCTGCGACCCACCAGTTCGTATGACCCGGAACCGCCCGCGCTCGCGGCCGCACCCGTCACATTCCAGAGCTTGCCGGTGTACGAGTCGAGCGTCGCCATGCGGATGCGGTCACCCGGTTGCAGGCCGGTGGCCGTGAACTGCTCGTCGTCGGTCACCTGCTTCGTGAAGTGGCGGAAACCGGCGAGCGGGCTCGGGTAGTCGAGCGGGTCGAACGGCGGCTCGATCTCGTCGCGCAGCACGAAGCGCTGATCCTTCGCGGGCGCGAACCAGAACCCGGCGGCCCCTCCCGCGATCACGGCCACCAGCACGACGGCGATCGTGCCGACGATCTTGCGCTTCAGGAGGGACCGGTCGGTCGACGCGGCCACACCCCCGACCGGTGTGCGCCATCCGAGCCAGAGCAGAACCAGCAGCGCGAACGCGACGCCGCGGATACCGGCCTGGTAGGCCTCGTCGGTGCCGAGCAGGATGCCGGCCAGGTAGAGCACGAACGCGGGGACGAGCGCCACCCCGAACCGCCAGGCGGTGCGCGGCCTGCGGGCGAGCCACCGGGTCGCGAGCAGCGTCGACACGAGCGCGACCACCCAGCTGGCGGCGTAGGGCACGACCGCGATGTAGGCAGGCGCCCCCACCGGCGTGGAGAGCGTCAGCAGGTCCGCCCAGCCGAACACGGTGCCGATGGCGAGGCTCGAGAGCGACTGCAGTGTGGGGACGACGAAGAAGACCGTCTGGCTCGGCACGGCGACGGCCGACCCGACCAGGAAGTAGCCGACCACCGCGACGGCCAGCGTCATGAGGCCCCCGAACCGCAGCGCGGAGGTGAGGATGCCGGTGACGGCGCCCAGCACGAGACCGCCGACGCCCGCGGCAAGGAAGCTGTACCCGCCGTACGACGGGGTGAAGCCGAGCACGCCCAGCGTGGCGAGGGCGAGCAGCACGGTGATGTCGAGCCAGGTGCGCCCGTTCGGCCAGCTCACGAGCTCAGCCCCCGGAACAGGCCCGGCAGGTCTTCCAGGCGGCCGAGGGTCACCATCTGCACTCCGCCGACGGAGCCGAGACGCGCCTGCGCCCCCAGCTCGACGGTGACTGCGAGGTGCGAGGTGTCGGCCCCGAACAGGGTCTGAACCGTGCGGATGTCACCGGGACCCAGCTTCGAGCCGCCGACCGTCACCACCACGCTCGGCGACGGGAGGCGGCGGGTGCGCTCGCGCACCAGCTCGCGCAGGCTCCCGAATCCGCCGCTCTCGCCGTAGACGAGGCGGCACGAGGAGTCGAGCATCGACGTGACGGTGCGGGTGCGC
This sequence comes from Actinomycetes bacterium, assembly GCA_023386365.1. Lineage (GTDB taxonomy): Bacteria > Actinomycetota > Actinomycetes > Actinomycetales > Microbacteriaceae > Homoserinibacter. The sequence goes on from JAEWJX010000069.1 coordinate 56,858, forward strand.
CAGGCGCCGGCGTCGCTCACCACGTCGAGCTGGGTGCCGTCGCGGATGATCTGCGCCGCGATGGAGGCCCCGGCCGAGACGGCCAGCTCGAACTCCTCCTCATCCGCGTAGTAGCGGGCGCTCGTAGGCACGACGACGATGATCTGCGACCGGCGGGTCTCCTGGAACTGCCGCACCATGAGCTGCCCGATGCGCGCCGACGTGCGCCAGTGCACGTACCGGCGGTCGTCCCCCGGTACGTAGGGGCGCAGCGCGTGGAAGGCGAGGTCGTTGTTGGTGATCTTCGACGAGACCTGACCCTCCAGGTCGCGCACGAGACCGGCCGCCGACGAGGCGAGGCGGACGGTGCGCGGATGCACGAACAGGTCGACCGGGTCGGCCCACTTCACCGCGCGGCGCAGCAGTCCCAGCTGGTCGCCGCGGATCGACTCCGCCGGTCCCGCCACGATCACCGCGCGACGGTTCGTCGGCACCTGGAAGAGCTCCTCCTGCTCCTGCTTCGGGGTCATCGCGGGGAGCTGGAACTCGGCCACGCCCCGCCCGACCGGCAACTCCATCCGGGTCGGCGGCAGGCCGCGGGCCCCCGTGTTGGTGACCACCATGCGCCCCATCGCGCGATCGCCGACCACCACTCGCCGCGGGTTCAGCTCGATGAGCACCCCATAGCTCGAACGACCCACCAGGAAGAGCACCGCCACGACCAACGCCGCCAGCAGCACCCACCCGAGGAAGGCGAACTCCTGCCAGCCGAACGCGGCGCTCAGCACGAGAGCCAGCACACCGAGTGCCAGCGCGATCCACCCCGCCGGCGTCACCACCCGGGCCACCGGCCCGACGACCCGCCACACCGCACGGCCCACGGGGGCCAGCACGTTGGCGGCCGCCGTCGCCAGACGGCGCGCGCGGTCACGCGCGGGCCGCAACAGGGCGGCCGCGTCGTGGAGTCGGGCGGTGGTCACGGGTCAGGCTGCGCGGTACGCGGGAGGCTCGATGTCGACGAGGATGCGCGAGATGACGTCCTCGGCCTTCACGCCGGCGAAGTCCGACTCGGGGTCGATGACCAGACGGTGGGCGAGCACCGGAACAGCCAGCTCGCGAACGTCATCCGGGGTGACGTAGGTGCGCCCCTTCGAAATCGCCCACGTCTTCACGGCGCGGGCGAGCGCCATGGCGCCGCGCATCGACACACCCAGCACCACATCGCGGTGCTTGCGGGTGGCGTCGACGATGTCCGACAGGTACTGCATGACGGCCTCGTCGACGTGCACCTCGGCGGCCAGCGCCGACATCGCCACGATCGACTCGGGCTTGATGATGGGCGACACGAGCGAGGCGCGGGCGCGCGTGCTCGAATCCATCAGCAGTGCGACGGCCGTCTTGGTGTCGGGGTAGCCGAGGCTCGTCTTGATGAGGAAGCGGTCCAGCTGTGCCTCGGGGAGCTTGTAGGTACCCGCCTGCTCGACCGGGTTCTGGGTGGCGATCACGAGGAACGGCGCACCCACCGAGTGGCCCTCGCCGTCGATGGTGACGACACCCTCCTCCATGACCTCCAGCAGCGCCGACTGGGTCTTCGGGCTGGCGCGGTTGATCTCATCCGCGAGGACGATCGACGCGAAGATCGGGCCCGGGTGGAACTGGAAGCGGCCCTTGCCCTGGTCGTAGATCTGCACACCCGTCACATCCGACGGCAGCAGGTCGGGGGTGAACTGGATGCGGCTGGTCGTGCCGTCGAGCGTGTTGGCGAGCGACTTGGCGAGCACCGTCTTCCCCGTGCCCGGGTAGTCCTCCAGCAGCACATGCCCGTCGGAGATGAGCGCGGTCAGCACGAGCGTGATGACGTGGTCCTTGCCGACGATCGCCTTGTCGACGTTGGCGACGAGCTTCTGGAAGGCGTCGGCGAACCACGTCGCTTGCTCCTGCGTTGCGGCCATGTCAGTTCTTCCTCTTCGTTTCGTGTCAGTAGTTCGCGTGGTTGTTGCGCATGTCGTCCCACTGGGCCGACGACAGCCACGGCGAGTACAGGGTTCCGTCGGGTCCGCCGGTCGCGACCACACGCACGCGGGGTCCGCCGGTCGAGGCCTGCCACGAGCCGGTCAGGCGCACGCCCGTGCCCGGCACCGAGTTCGAGTTCGACGTGTAGACGCCCTCGACCTCGATGTAGATCGAGTAGTTGCCGCCCGTGTCGGTGAACTGCACGGCGACCCGCTTACAGGCGTAGTTGCCGTTGCTGCAGGTGTAGGTCTGTGCGCTCGTCCCGACGATCGCGATCGACGGATTGCGCGGCTGCACGATCGTGTGCGGGCCGTTGGAGGCGCCGTTGGTACCGGCCTTGTTCCGCACCTGGACGTCGATCGTGTAGGTGCCGGGGCCGTTGCGGCTGGCGCTCGTCGCGCCGCCCCACCCGCTCCAGGCCCCGCCGTTGACGCGGAACTGGTACTGGTAGTTCGCCGTCCCTCCGGGGGATGCGCCCGCCGCCGACCACGACCAGTTGACCGTCTGACCGCTCACGCCGCCCGAGATCGACACCGCCCCCGGGTTGCCCTGCGCGGTGATGCTGGTCGTCGCGGTTCCCGCCGCGCTGTACTTGCCCCCGGAGTTCACGGCGCGCACCTCGATCGTGTGCGATCCGGCTCCGACCGTGAGGTCACCCGTGTTCGTCGCGGTCGTGGCCTGCCAGCCGCCGCCGTCGAGACGCCACTCGTAGCTGACGGAGCCGCCGTTCGACGACACCCCGGCCCACGACCCGCGGATCACGGCGTTCGGTGCCCACTGGTCGACCTTGGCGATGCTCGGGGCCGGTTGACCCGGTGTGCCGTAGGGGATCACCGCGTTGCTCGCGACCGACCACTCCCCGGGACCGTGCTCGTTGATCGCGCGGACCGAGAACGTGTACGACGTTCCGTTGGTGAGTCCCGTGATGGTGCACGACGGCGGCCAGCAATCACCCGGCATGGTGGCGGCGGGTGAGGACCGCACCTCGTACGAGGTGATCTCCTTGCCGTTCGAGGCGGGCGGCTGGAACCCGATGGTGACCGTGCCCTCGTCGCCCTGCGTGGGTACCGTCGGCTTCTGCACCTGGTCGGGCACGTCGCTCACGACGACCGTGATCGTGCCGCTGACCCGCCGGTCGACGTACTCGGTCGCATCCTGAATCGTGTAGGTGACCACCACCGTGCCGGACTTCAACGACGGGCTCGGCGTGATGCGCACCGTGTCGGCGGTGTGCGTGACGTCGGCCGGTTCGCCGGTGTTCTGCACCACAGCGTCGACGATCTCGAGCGGTTCGCCGGTCGATTCGAACGGGTTGGAGTCGTTGACGAGGGGGCTGGCGATCACCGCGCCGTCGCCGCGCTGCGTTTCGTACGCGTCCGCGACGGCCACCGCGGGCGCGCGACTCGATCCCACCACCGTCACGGTGAGCCGGGCCGGTACCTCGAACTTGTCCCACCGCAGGGTGACCCCCAGCTCGAAGACGGTGCCCTTCGGGGTGTTCCGCGGGGTGGTGACGGTGAGCACCGAGCCGTCGAGGCTTCCGGTGATCTTGCCGCCGAGGCCGGTCACGTTCGAGTACGTGACCTCCTGCAGGATCTGCGGATTCGGGTGGCCGGTGGAGGCGCGCAGGTCGACGGTCGCGTTCTCACCCACCTCGAGCGGCACGTCGACCGGGGTCCAGGTGGGCGGGGTGTCGCGGAACTCCGGGTCGCCGACGACGATCGGCAACGTCAGCTGGATGGTGTTGCCCTTGGGGTCGTCCTTCGACGCACCGTCGGTGACGGTGAAGCTGATGGATGCGGGGCCGCGGTAGTCGAGCGCACCCTGGTAGCGGATGGTGTCCTCGTCGACGTAGTTCGACGTGCCGTCGCTCTGGATCGACGTGACCGTCGCGGCGTCGGGGATCCACGCGTCGCGCCCGGAGGGCACTTTGACGATGTCGGCGAGGTTCCACTCACGCTCTTCGTTCATGGGCACGTACTGGACCGGCAGTGCGAGGTCGATGTACGGCGGGTCGTCGAACGCCTCGTCGACCGCCTCCGGGACCAGCAGGAACGCGGTCGCCGACAGCTCATCGCTCTCGTTGGTGACCCGGTACGCGATCGCCTGGCGCTTCTCCCCCGGGGTGACGGTGATCTTGCCGTGCTCGTCGGGCACGAGCTCGGCGGAGTCCGCGTTCGGGCCTTCGAGACTCACGACCAGCTCGTCGTTCGTGCCCGAGGGGTTGAACGCCGACCCGGCGAAGATGTCGACCGTCAGCGACGACTTGCCGGCGATCTCCTTGCGGGTGATCTCGAGGTCGTTGGCCGACGGCGGAAGCAGCGGCGCGTCCGGGGTGACCTGCACGAGCACGTAGGTGACGGCGGTGCCGCCCAGGTCGTTGCTCAGCGTGTAGCGGAGCGAGAAGGAGCGCTCGACGTCGGGGGCGGTCAGCACCAGGTACTGGCCGCCGACGACCTTCGCGTCGATGTCGTCGGGCACGTCGATCAGTTCGGGTTCGACCTTGATGGGCGAGCCCTGCGGGTCGGAGTCATTCGCCCGCAGATCGACCTGCGCGATGCGGCCCGGACGCACCGAGACGCTGTCGGGCACGGCGCTCGGGTTGCTGAGTTCGTCGGGGCGCGGGATCACGGCGATGCGGATCTCGGCGATACCGGTCTCGCCGAAGGCGTCGAACACCTGATACGTGAACGTGTCGGTGCCGCTGGCGGCGGGCGACGCCGTGTACCGGATGTAGTCGGCGCCCTGCTCGTCGATGCTGCCGAGGGTGGGGCCGGTGGGGAGTCGCAGCAGCTGGGTCGAGTCGCCGTCCGGGTCGATGCGCTGCAGCGGCAGGTCGATGCGGATGGTGCCGCCCGCGAGCACCCGCGCCACCACGGGGAGCGGCTGGGGTGCGCGGTTGCTCTCCTCGTCGATGGGCGTGACCGTGAACACGACACTCGCCGCCGCGCTCTCTCCGAACGCGTCGAGCACCGCGTAGTCGGCCACATACTGACCGGGCTCGTCGGGGGCCTGGAACCGCACACGGTCGTTGTTCACGAACGCGATGCCGCCATCCGGCTCCGACAGCAGCTCGTCGGCGAGGAACATGCGCGAGTCGTCGGGGTGGTAGTCGTTGGCGAGCACGTCGACGGTGACGATGTCGCCCGCACGCACCGTCACCGGGTCGTCCTTGGCGACCGGCGGTTGGTGCTTGGTGAGCGCCGGCACCGGCACGACGGTGACGCCGGCGGACGCCCGGCTGCTGCCGTCGGAGATCGTGTACGTGAAGCTCACCTGGCCGGTGAGCGCCTGCGGCGAGGTGACCCGCAGCAGTGTCGCCTCGAGCAGCTCGACGACGACACCCTTCGCGCGCACGTCGGCGGGCACCTCGACACTCTGCACGGCGAGGATGCGCCCCGTCGGGCTGACGTCGTTGGTGAGCACCGAGATGGTGGTCGGCTGATCGCCACGCAGATACGCGGTGTCCTTCACGGCGATCGGCGGCAGCAGCTGATCGTCGGGCACCGCCGTCACGTCCACGCGGATGATGCCGATGCTCGACGCCGACCCCGCCTGCAGGCTGTACTCGAAGTAGTAGACGCCGGCCTCGGGGGCGTTGAAGCGCACCTCGTTCTTCTCGGTGTCGAGACTGGCGACGGCACCGTTGCCGGGATCCTGGATGCTGGTGATCGCGAGCGGCGCACCCGACGGTGAGATGTCGTTGGTGAGCGGCTTGATGACGATCGGCTCGTTGGTGAACGCGGTCTCGAAATCGGGGGTGCCCACGGGCTTCTGCGACCCGGCGGGCTGCACGTCGACGGTGAGGGTGCCGATCGCGGGGTCGCCGTTGCTGTCGGTGACCTGGAACTGCACCTCCTTCTCGCCCAGCTCCGAGGTGCGGTGGGTGAAGGTGATCACGCCATCCGGGGTGAACCGCACGAGGTCGCCCGAGGTGGGCGCCGCACCCAGCAGGTACATGTCGTCGCCGTCGGGGTCGCGCCAGTTGGCGAGCACGTTGTACTCGACCGTCTGGTTCGCCTCGACCGTCACCGCCGAACGCCGCAGCTCCACGGGCTGCGCGTTCTGCCCGTCGGGCACGACCCGCGCGAACACCTCGGCGGTGGCGTTGCCGCCGCGCCCGTCGTCGACGGTGTAGCTGAAGCGGATGCTGCCCACGAAACCGGGCGCGGGAGTGAACTGCAGTGCGCGGTCGCCGTCGATCAGGTCGAGCGAGCCGGTGGTCTCGGCCACCTCGCCGTGCTCCGAGATGATCAGCACGTCGCCGTCGGGGTCGGAGTCGTTGTCGAGCACCGACAGGATGGTGGTGCGACCGGGGCGGATGCCGAACTCGTCCGAGACGGCGGTCGGCGGGCGGTTCTGGTCGGTGCGTTCCGCGAGGGTGTCCTCGAAGGACTGCAGCGCCGACTCCTCGTCGCCTTCCTCCTCGGTCTCCTCCTGTTCGGGCGGCACCACGTCGTCCCAGTTGTCGACGAGACGCATGTTCTCGCTCGGCAGCCACACGTTGCCGTTGGTGAGGTCGTTCAGCACGACCACGTTCCTGTTGACGCGGAACTCGAGGCGGCTGCCGGCCGTCGGCTGGTCGATGTCCTGAGCGGCCGGCTGCCGGTTGTCGCACGCAAGCAGGTAGAGCTGCGCGTGCGCCCACGCGCCGTGCGCGCAGCCGTCGAGGTTCACGGGCGCGGCGACGTCGTCGAGCGAGGTCGTGGCGTTCGCGGCCCCCGAGTCGAGCTGCTCCACGTTGCCCGAACCGAGGTCGACGCGCAGCAGACCGGCGCCCGTCGCGAGCACCGCGTATGAAGACTCCGGGCTGCTCTGCTGCAGCTTCAGCGCGCGCTCGTCGCCGAGCGACCGGACCGTGCCGTCCTGCATGACCAGTTCGTTGGTCGACTCGTCGAACACCACCACGCGATCGCCGATCGCCGCGAGCTGGAACTCGCCCACCTTCGGGAACGCGGACTCGACGGGCACGTCGGCGAGGGTCGGGATGCGGTACAGCGTCTTGTCTTCGGGGGACACGGCGACGATCTCACCGGACCCGGTGACGACCGCGTGACCGCCCGCCTTCAGGTCGAGCAGGGGAGGCGTGGAGATCACGTCGAGTTGCAGGTCACCCACCGACGGCAGCGCCCACAGCTTGCCCTCGGAGACGACCGAGATCACATCGCCGCCGTACGACACCTCCGCGTCGGCGGGCAGGTCGACGGCGCTCGTCACGGAGGTGCTGGCCGGGTCGACCGACTCGAGACGGTTGTTGTCGGGGTCGACGAGGAAGAGGGCGTCGCCCTGCTGCAGCACGTCGAAGTTCGGCGACGAGGCGGTGACCGACCCGTTGAGTTCGTCGATCTGGCGGTTGAGGCGGCCACCGAGAAGTTGCTCGCCGTTCGTCACCCACACGTCGCGCGAGGTGAGGTCGACATCCGACACCGGGAACCCGGGGTGCAGGGCTGCGACGGTGAGCGTACCTCCGGCGACCACGGCGATGACCGTCGCAGACGCGATCGTCTTTCGGCGCCCGCGCCTGGCGTCCCCCGTCACCGTTTCGTATCCCCCACCGTATTTTGTACCCGTCTGCCCCCGTTTTCGGGGCAGGGCCGGTTCAGGCTAACACGCGAGAGGTCGTCGCTTTCGCCCCACGGAAGGGGACTACTCCCCATCCCCCGACGACGTATCATCGGCCCCCGCGGAGGCGTTCCGATCGAGCAGTACGAGGTCCTCGCGGCTCACCAGGTGACTGGCCACCGCGTACTCCACCAGCCGCGCGCGGCGGTTCGTGGCGAGCTTGCCGCGGCCACCCCGAAGACCCTGCACCCCCACCTTGTCGAGCTTCTCGCACACGTTGTCGAGCTTGCGGTTGAAGGTCGTGAGCGGCCAACCCAGGCGCCGGGCGGCCTCGGCCGAACTCGGGATGAGTCCCCGGCCGGGCGAATCCTGGCGCAGCACGTTCTCCGACAGCGCCACCACGAGCAACCGCTGCGAACTCGTCAACGGCACCACACCGATCGTCGTCGTGCCCGACGCACCCGCATGGATGTTGGTGGTCGAGAAGTACTGCTCCGGGTTCTCGATCGTGAAGTCGTAGGTCGTTGAGCCGGCACTGAACAGCACCTGCACGACCGGGAAGACGATCGGAAGACGCGCGCCCGGCGGGAGCCACGCCTGTACCCCACCGGAGCCGTCGGTGACGGTCGCCGAAAGCAGGCTGCCGACGTTCGCGATCCACCACAGACCCCGCTCCTCGGTGATCAGCAGGAACCGCCGATGCAGGTACGGGTTGTCGTCGATCTCGAGGTCGCCCTCGCGCCCGACCACGAAATCCTCGCCCGCGACGGCCGTGTACCGTTCGCCGCAGAAGTCGACCGTCAGCGTGGAGCTCATGCGGCCGGGTAGCAGACGGTCAGGGGCGCCGAGAGGCGACCGTCGCGGCGCAACGAGATGTCGACGCAGAGCGGTGTGCCCTCCACGTAGCCGTCGACCACGACGGTGTCGCCCTCCACTGGATGCAGTTGCGGCTGGTCGGCCCGGCTCAGCTGCCACACCAGCAGGTCGCCGTCCTCCGGGTCGGCGTAGGTCACCGGGAAGGTGACCGTACCGCCGGAGGCGGTCGCCGCGCCGGCGAGCTCCGGCACCGGGATGGTGTCGGGCACCGCCGAGGTGGGCTCGCCACCCGGGGCGTTCGTGGGCTCCTGCTCATCGGGGCTGCCGCCGAAGAGCACGATGCCGAGCACGACCGCGGCGACCACGATCGCCGCGACCACGCTCACCGCGATCCCGACGATGAGGCCCTTCCGCGAGCGCGGCTCCTCATCCGTCTGCACCGGTTCGGGCTCGGGCGCCGCGACCGGGCCACGCGGGCGCACCACCGTTTCGGTCGCGACGGCGTCATGCGACTGCGGCGCGGCCGACGAGGCCACCGGTGTCGGCGGGGCGGCGACGCGCGCCGGCTCGACCGGCTGCGCCTCGACGGTCGTCGTGGAGCGCACGCGGGTCTCGTCGAGGTTCGGCGCGGGAGCTGCCACCGGCTGCGCCTCGATCGTCGCCACCTGACGCACCCGGGTCTCGTCGTCGCCGCCCGTGTCGGCGGGACGCTCCGGAGTCTCCAGGTGCAGGTTCGGCACCTCCAGCTCGGTGCGTGCGTACCCGAGCTCCATCTCCACCCGCTGCAGCGCCCGACCGAACTCGAGCGCGCTCGCGAAGCGGTCCTCGCGCTCGGTCGCCATGCCCTTCTGCAGCACCGCGATCAGCGACCGCGGGATGTCGGTGCGGTCCATCGGGGTGATCGCGCCCCGCTCGATGCGTCCGATCAGGTCGAGGGTTCCGTTGGAGCGGCCGCGCACCTCGAACGGCGTCTGGCCCGCCAGCACGGTCCAGATCGTCGCGGAGAGCGAGAACACGTCGCTGCGCACATCCGGCGACGGGTCGTCTTCGAACATCTCCGGCGGCGACCACGGCACCGACAGCCCGACCTGCCCGCTCGTTCCGCCCGTGCCGGTGTCGGCGAGGGCGTCCTGCACGGTGGTGGTGTGGGCGGGGAGCGCGTCGTCGACCGCCGACGAGATGCCGAAGTCGGTGAGAGCCGGCCACCCGTAGTCGTTGCCGAGCACGTTCGCCGGCTTGATGTCGCGGTGCAGGATGCCGGCGAGGTGGGCCGTGTGCACCGCGCTCGACAGACGCACGCCGGTGCGCAGCGCATCCGCCACCGCCAGCGGCGCCTGCTTGCAGCGTTCCGCCAGGCTCGGTCCGGAGCAGTACTCCATGACGAAGTACGGGCGGTCGTCGGATGCGACATCGGCGTGGTAGATCGTGACGATGTACGGGTGCGCCGAGAGCTGCGCCATCAGGTTCGCCTCGGCGACGAACGCCGCACGGCTGGCGGCGGTGATCTCATCGAGCAGCAGCACCTTGACGGCGACGCGGCGCTTCGGCAGCTCCTGGTCGTACAGGAACACGTCGGAGAACCCGCCCGAGCCGAGCAGGCGCACGTAGCTGTAGCCGCGCAGCTCCGGCGGCGTCGACGCGGGACGCCGCATCAGACCTCCTCGAGGGTCAGTTCGATGCCGCCGCCGAGGTCGATCGCCGTGCCGACGATGACGGGCGTGGGCTCACCCCCGCGCAGCTTCTGCCGCTCGCCGCCGGGGAGCACGATCGTGGTGCCGTTGCGGGAGTGCAGGTCGGTCACCACCACGGTGCCGCCCTCGAGCGCGAAGCGCACGTGGGAGCGCGAGATGTCCTGGTCGCCGCCCGACACCGTCACCAGGCGCGGCAGCTGCCCGGCGGGCACGTTCGACACACTCGGTGAACGCCCGAGCACGATCGGCTGGTCGAGGGGTTCGCGGGTGCCGCCCGGCAGCACGACCACCACCGCGGGCGCCTGCGGCGGCGCCTCCCCGCGGGGGCGTCGGCCGCCGCGCGTGCGGGTGATCGAGGTGGCCAGCACGGTGCTGCCGTCGTGGTCGCCGTCGAGGTCGACGTCCGGGTCGGTGTCGACGGATGCGATCGCCGGCTCCTCCTCAGACGGCTCGTCCGGACGCACCGCGGCATCCTGCACCGAGCGGTACATCGTGTCTCCGAAGAGGTAGTCGTAGCCGCCGGATGCCGCCTCGGGCTCGTCGGTCTGCGCGGCCGGGGCTGCGGGGGCCGCGGGAGGCGGGGTGCCCACCTCGTCGAGAGCGACGACCGTCTCCTCCGGCACGGGCGGGGGCTCCGGCACGGGCTCCGGCACGGGCGCGGCG
>JAEWJX010000024.1 GCA_023386365.1 Actinomycetes bacterium
CCCCCGCCCCCCCCCCCACCCCGCCGCGCCCGGGGACCGTCAGGGCTGGCGCGGTCAGCCCTGGAGGGTGTCGAGCGGTGTTGCAGCTCGGCGGGCAGCGCCGTGCGTGCCGCCGGTTCGGAGCCGTCGCGCTTGGCGTTCTCCACCTGACGGATCAACGCGGTGAGCACCGGCTTCGCGGCGTGCACCGGACCGTCCTTGCTGAGCAGGTTCTCGATCACGGCCAGTCGGGACGTCACCTGCGATGCCGTCTGCTGCGCCAGCCGTTCGGCGTCGAGCAGCTCGGCGAGGAGTTCACGGGTCGGTGCCAACCGCGGGTCACCGGACGCGCAGTACGAGCGCCGCTGCGCGTCGGCGATCGCGGTCTCGGCGCGGGCGTCGAGCAGCAGCGGGATCATCCGCCGGTGTGCCTGCGCCATGGAGACGCCGACCCCGTCCGGGCGTACCTGCGCGTCGATCTGGTGTCGGCGCAACAGCTCCGCGAGTTGCCCGTCGTACTGCTGCGCCGGGATCAGGTAGCCGCAGGTGTCGGCCTCCACCGGCAGCGTCCCCTCCTCGTCGAGGTGGACGGTGCCCCGACCGGCCTGCGCCTCGGCGGTCGAGTGCGCGATGGCGGCAGTGATGTCGGCGCTGTTGGCGGCGAAGTACGCCACCGTCGCGTCGAGCACGAAGTCGAAGGCGCGTACGGCCCGGTGCCGGATGTTCAACGTCCGGTCCGGGTCGCGCCTGGTCGATCGAGCGGCGTACTCCTTGAGCAAGTCCTCAGACAACCGCCGCCGTGGCCGCCTCGGCGTCCTGGTACGGCGTCCAGGGAGGTTCGCGCAGGGCCGGGCAGTGCTCGGGGGTCGGATGGTGTGCGATTTCGATCATGCGGTCGAGGGCGTCGCGTGCGGCAGCGAGGTCGGCCATGGCGGCGCTGATGCGGTCACGCTCGGCGGCCATCAGCTCGAAGACCTCCGGCGGACCGTGCCCGGTGTCGATGTAGGGCATCAGCTGCACGATGGTGCGGCTGGGCAGGCCGGCGGTGAAGAGTTGCTGAATCACCCGGACGCGTTCGACAGCTGACTCGGGGTAGATGCGCTGGCCGCTGGGGGAGCGTTGCGAGGTGAGCAGGCCCTGCTCTTCGTAGTACCGCAGAGCTCTGGTGCTGACGCCCGCCTGTCGCGCGATGTCACCGATGCGCATCGGCGTCCCCCTCTGGTTGCCCCGTCCGACTTGCCCTTGACGTCAACGTCAACTCCTACGGTAGTCGACGCCGGGCCGGAACACGGCCCCCACCGAAGCCCAACCAGGGAGCGAGAACCCATGAACACCGCTGACCAGATCGCCCTCGTCACCGGAGCCAACCGCGGCATCGGCCGCCAGTTCGTGCTCGAACTGCTCGACCGCGGGGCGAGCAAGGTGTACGCGACGGCCCGCCGCCCCGAGAGCCTCGACTTCACCGACAGCCGGGTGGTGCCGCTGCGCCTCGACCTGCTCGACCACGATTCCGTCGTCGCCGCCGCGACGACGCCGAATGGAACATGACGAACGGCGTACGCCTCGAACTCGCCGCCCAGGGCACCCTGGTCCGGGGCGTCCTGCTCGGCGCGGCCGACACGGACCTCATGGCCGGCTACGACGGACCCAAGATCGACCCCCGTGACGTCCCACGGCTGTCGCTCGACGGCCTGGCAGCCGGATCGATCGAGGTGATCGTCAACGACTGGACGGCCATGGTGAAGGCCTCGCTCGCCGGCGACCCCGCCCCGTTCTACACCCAGATCACCGAACTGCTCGGCGCCAGCTGAGCGACGTCGAGGGCTGGCCGTCGTCGTGGTGGCGCAGTCAGTCGAGGTCGTGTTCAGTCGGGCTGGTGTTGAGGACCCAGGCCAGCGGCATGGTCGCGCGGACGGTGTAGTTATCGCCGTCCAGGTGGTGCATGGTGACGGTCTGGGCGGCATCCTGGTCGACCACCCAGTACTGGCCGATGCCGGCGGCGGCGTACTCGTTGCGCTTCGTCACGGTGTCGATGCCCTCGGAGCCGGGTGAGATGATCTCGACGACGAGGAGCACATCGGCAACCGGCAGCCAGACGCCGTCAGCCTGAGCCTTACTCCAGACGACCAGGTCGGGGATCCGTCCGCCGACGCTGCCGTCCCGGCCGGGAATGCGTAGACCCACGGTCTGAGCGACACGTTCCGCCGGCACTCCGCCCTGGGCGAACCACACCATGAGCCGGGTCGCGATGATGGCATGGGCGTACCCCGGCGGCGGCATGATCGAGAGGACTCCCTCCGGGCTGATCTCGTACCGGTGGTGTTCGTCCTCAGCCATCATCGCGGTGAGGTCATCGAGCGTCACGACCGGGGGCATGTATCTGCCAACCGCCTCTGAGCTCATGCGCAGATCCTACCGGCCGAGGACCGGACCAGGGACGGTGACACCTTCGCACCTGGTTGACCCTCGGCAGTGGAGGGAGGCAGATGCGGAAGCGCCAGTGGCCGACAGCGTCGAGCGACAGCCGTGCGTTCGGTACGGTCGCCCGGTGAGCGACGACGACTTCGCCTCCCGGATCGAGCAGCACCGGCGTGAGCTGCGCGTCCACTGCTACCGGATGGTCGGTTCCTTCGACGAGGCGGAGGACCTCGTGCAGGAGGTCTTCCTGAAGGCGTGGCGGGCGCGCGACGGGTTCGAAGGCCGGTCGTCGCTGCGCAGCTGGCTCTACCGCATCGCCACGAACGTCTGCCTCGATGCCCTCGACGGGCGCAAGCGGCGGTTGCTGCCCGATCAGGCCAACCCGGACTACCTGCCGGGGCAGCCCGTGGCGACCCTGGTCACCGGCCCGTGGCTGCAACCGTTCCCCGACGCGCTGCGCGAGCCGTACGCCCCGCGGGAACCGTACGCCCTGCGGGAAGCACGCGCGCTGCGCGAGCCGGTCGCGCCGCGCCAGGACGAGCCGGAGGTGGCGGTCGTGGCGCGGGAGACCCTGGAGTTGGCGTTCCTGGCGGCGATGCAGCATCTGCCACCCCGGCAGCGCGCCGCGGTGATCCTCTGCGACGTGCTGGGCTGGCCGGCGCGGCAGACCGCCCAGGTGCTCGACGGCAGCGTCGCCTCGGTCAACAGCGCTTTGCAGCGGGGCCGCGCGACGTTGCGGGAGCACCTCCCGCCGGGCCGGTCGGACTGGGCCCCGGCCGCGCCACCGACCGAACCGCAGCGGCAGGTACTGCGGCGATACCTGGACGCGGTCGCGCGCGGCGATCTCGACGAGGTGGCGGAACTGCTGGCCAAGGACGTGCGGGCGACCATGCCGCCGTTGCCGGAGTGGTTCGCCGATCGCGAGTCAGTCCTCGCGGCGCTGGCTGCTACCTGGGACCCGACCTCTGCCGATTACATCGGCGCGTTGCGGATGATTCCCACGAGCGCCAACGGCCAACTCGCCGCGGCGAGCTACCGCCGACCGCCGGGCCAGCAGGTCTTCGAGCCGTTCGGGATCGGGGTGTTGCAGGTACGCGACGGCCTGATCACCGAGATCGTCGCGTTTCACGAGCCGGCGCTCTTCCCGGCGTTCGGCCTCCCGCCGACGCTGAACCGATGAGTTTCCGTCGCGGCTGCCGTCTCCTCTTCGGTACGACCGATCGCACCAGGAGGACAGCATGAGCGACTTCGCACCGCAGACCGCCGGCGGCAAGGTTCTGTGGCATTTCACCATGTCACTTGACGGGTTCGTGGCGGGACCGGATCACGACATGACGTGGATGGAGACCGGCATCTCCGAGCGACCCGGCTTCGCCAAGCAGTACGTCGAGACGACAGGTGCCGTCCTCGGCGGCCGCCGAGGCTGGGACATGTTCCCCGACGCCGGCAGTGTCTACGGCGGCGACTGGACCGGCCCGGTCTTCGTGTTGACCCACCATCCCGAGGACGCGACACCCGCTGACCGGGTGACGTTCCTCAACTGCGACGTGGCGGAGGCCGTGCGGATCGCGTTGGCGGCCGCCGACGGCAGGAACGTGGAGGTGCTGTCGCCGGACATCGGCCGCCAGCTCCTCGAACGTGGCCTGATCGACGAGATCGATCTGCACATCGCACCGGTGTTGCTGGGTGACGGCATCCGGCTCTACGAACACCTCGGTGGCCGTCCGATCTACCTGCACCGCGTCGGCGTCGACGACCCGACAGCCGAGGTGGACGTCCGCTACCGGCCGGCGGCAGCCTAGCGCCCCGGTTCCCGGGCCCCCCCCCCCCCGGGGGCGGCCCCCCCCCGGCCCCGCCCCCCCCCCGGTACCCCCGGCGCCGCCGCCGCGGGACCCACACGCAGCGCCCACATATTTTCGCCGCAGCTCGCGGCATCCCACCCACACCCGTCAGCCTTGTCGAAAGGAGGATCCCGCATGTCTTCGAACACCTCTGGCGCCCGAATCGCCCCCAGACGCACGGGCGGCATCCCCTACTACCTGATCGTGCCCGCGGTCATCGCCCTCCTCCTCGGACTGGGCTACCCGCTGGTGTGGCAGTTCATCACCGCGTTCCAGGACTACGGACTTGCGCAGCAGTTCGGCAAGCCGCCGGAGTGGGTCGGTTTCGACAACTTCGCGAACCTCGTCTGGGACGGCGAATTCTGGGCGGTGCTCGGCCGGTCGCTGCTGTTCTGCGTGGTGACCGCGTTCTCGACCGTCGTGATCGGCGTGCTGCTCGCGCTGCTCATGAACGCCGTCGGCAAGGCGGCCCGGCTCATCCTGCAGATCTCGATGCTGCTCGCCTGGGCGATGCCCGTCGCCGCCGCGACCACCGTCTTCATCTGGCTCTTCGACCGCCGCCGCGGCGTCGTGAACTACCTGCTCGACATGATCCCCGGCGTCGACATGAACCGGTACGACTGGCTCGGCAACCCGCTCACCTTCTTCCTGGTGGCCAGCATCCTCATCGTCTGGATGTCGGTGCCGTTCGTCGCCTTCGCCGTCTACGCCGGCCTCACCCAGGTTTCCGACGAGATCATGGAGGCCGCGCAGATCGACGGCGCCAACGCGTGGCAGCGCTTCTGGCGCATCATCGGCCCCATCATCCGCCCGGTGCTGTCGATCGTGCTGCTGCTGCAGCTGATCTGGGACCTGCGGGTGTTCGCCCAGATCACCCTGCTGAAGGACGCCGGCTCCAAGTCGGGCGACTTCGACCTGCTCGGTACCTACATCTACAAGCTCGGCGCCAGCGCGAACGACTTCGGCATGGCCAGCGCCGTGTCGATCGTCGTGCTGATCATCACCCTCGCCATCAGCTGGGTGTACGTGCGCGACCTGATCAAGGAGGACGAGGGACGATGACCGTCAAACTCGGACGCGTACTGCTCACCGTTCTGGCGATCGTCCTCGCGATCGTCTGGGCGTTCCCCGTCTACTGGATGGTGAACTCCGCCTTCATCTCCACCGCCGTACTGCAGCAGTTCACGCCGCACTTCTTCCCCGGCGAGTACTTCACCACCTCGAACTTCTCCGGCGCGATCTCCGACGGCTCCTTCTTCGGCGCCCTCGGCATGAGCGTCTCGATCACCCTCATCGTGGTGTTCTTCTGCCTCATCTTCGCCTTCCTCGGGGCGGTGGCGATCAGCCGCTTCAAGTTCCGCGGCCGCAAGACGTTCGTGCTGGCGCTGCTGCTCATCCAGATGCTGCCCGCCGAAGGCCTCTTCATCGCGCAGTACAAGATGATGTCGTCCGTCGGGCTGCTGAACTCCATCGTCGGTGTCTCCGTGATCTACATCGCCGCCGTCATCCCGTTCACCATCTGGATGCTGCGCGGCTTCGTCGCCGGCGTGCCCGCCGAGCTCGAGGAGGCCGCGATGGTCGACGGGCTCAGCCGGTTCCAGGCGTTCATGCGCATCACGTTCCCGCTGCTCGCGCCCGGCCTCGTCGCATCCGGCGTCTACGCGTTCCTGCAGGCCTGGAACGAGTTCACCGTCGCGGTCGTGCTGCTGCCCGCCGAAGCGGCGCAGACCCTGCCGCTGTGGCTGCGCGGCTTCGTGCAGGCCTCCGCCACCCGCGAGACCGACTGGGGCCAGGTGATGGCCGCGTCGACCATCGTCGCCGTGCCGGTCATCATCTTCTTCCTGCTCGTGCAGGGCCGCATGACCAGCGGCATCGTCGGAGGTGCGGTGAAGGGATGATTTCGTCGACCGTGCTCCTCCCCGGGTTCCTGGGGACCGAGCTTCCCGAGTGGCTCGCCGCGCGCCTGCGCGGAGGCCTCGGAGGCGTGTGCCTGTTCGCCCAGAACATCGCCTCGCCCGAGCAGCTGCGCACGCTCACCGCCGCCATCCGCGCCGCCAACCCGCACGCGATCATCGCCATCGACGAAGAGGGCGGCGACGTCTCGCGGCTGCACGCCGCCACCGGATCGCCGTTCCCCGGCAACGCGGTGCTCGGACGCCTCGACGACCTGGAGCTCACCGCATCCGTCGGCGCCGCCGTCGCCCGCGAACTGCTGGCCGCCGGGGTGAACGTCAACTTCGCGCCCGACGTCGACATCAACTCCAACCCCGACAACCCCGTCATCGGGGTGCGCAGCTTCGGCACCGATCCCGAACTCGTGGCACGGCACACGGCCGCGTGGGTGGCGGCACACGAAGCCGGTGGCGTCGCCGTCAGTGCCAAGCACTTCCCCGGACACGGAGACACCGCCGCCGACTCGCACCACGCGCTGCCCGTCGTCGACCTGCCGCTCCAGATTCTGCGCGAACGCGAACTGGTGCCCTTCGAGGCGGCCGTCGCCGCTGGCGCCCGCACCATCATGTCGAGCCACATCCTGCTGCCGCAGCTCGACCCCGACGCCCCCGCCACCTTCTCGTCGCGCATCCTCCAGGGGATGCTGCGCGGCGACCTCGGCTTCACCGGCGTGATCGTCTCCGACGCTCTCGACATGGCCGGCGCATCCGGTGAGATCGGCATCCCCGCCGCCGCCGTCCGCGCCCTCGCCGGCGGATGCGACCTGCTCTGCATCGGCACCGAGAACACCGACCAGCAGCTCGCCGACATCGAAGCGGCGATCGACGCGGCCGTCGCCTCCGGCGACCTCGACGCGGCGCGCGTCGCCGACGCCGCACAGCGCGTGCGCGACCTCGCCGACGGCCTCGCCGTCACCCCGGGTGCCGCACCGGAGCCGTACGCCACCGACCCCGTGCGCCTGCGCGACGCATTCGACATCGCCGAGGGCGTGCTGCCCCTCGCCACCGAGTTCCGCATCGTGAGCCTCGAGACGACCGCCAACATGGCCGTCGGGCCGGATGTGCCGTGGGGCCTCGCCAGCGTCGGCATCTCGCCCGAGAAGCTGCACGACGGCGACCCGCTCCCCGCGAGCGAGCTGCCCTACCTCGTCGTCGGCAAAGACAACCACCGTCGCGACTGGACGCGCGACCTCATCGACCGCGCCCGGGCCGCACAGCCCGGCACGGTCGTCATCGACATGGGCTGGCCCGCCCCCGACCGTCGCTACGCGGACGTCGCCACCTTCGGCGCATCCCGCAGCGTCGCGGCGGCACTGCGCGGCCTGCTGGAAGGATCAGGGCAGTGAGAGTCGGCATCGATATCGGCGGCACCAAGACCGACGCCGTCGCCATCGGCGACGACGGACGCGTCGCCCACACCCTGCGCCTGCCGACCGGCTTCGGCGCCGACGTCGTGCTGCACACGGCCGTCTCCGCCGTGCACCAGCTCTCCACCGTGTCGGGCACCCCCATCGAGGAGTTCACCTCCATCGGCGTCGGCATCCCCGGGGCGGTCGACCCCGCCACCGGACGCGTCAGCCACGCCGTCAACCTCGGCCTCGAAGACCTCGAACTCGGCGCCCACCTCGAAGAGCGCCTCGGCCGCGCGGTGCGGGTCGAGAACGACGTGAACGCCGCCGCCCTCGGCGCCTTCCACCTGCTCGACCGCCGCCCCTCGCAGTCGATGGCCTACCTCAACCTCGGCACCGGACTCGCCGCCGGCCTCGTGCTCGGCGGGCGCCTCTGGCGCGGCGTGCGCGGCGTCGCCGGGGAGATCGGACACCTGCCGTTCGACCCCGCCGGCCCGCCGTGCCCGTGCGGACAGCGCGGATGCCTCGAGCTGTACGCATCCGGGTCCGCCGTCGCCCGCCAGTGGCCGAGCGACGACGTGCTGCCGGTGCGCGCCCTGTTCGACGCCGCCGCCGACGGTGACGCCGCGGCCGTCGCCGTGCGCGACCGGCTGCTCGAAGGCACCGCCGCCGCCGTGCGCATCCTGGTGCTCGCGGTCGACGTCGACGACGTCGTCATCGGCGGCGGCATCAGCCGACTCGGCGATACCCTGCTCGGCGGGGTGCTCGACGTCATCGCCCGCTGGGAGTCGGAGTCGGCGTTCGTCGCGTCGCTCGGCCTCGGCGAGCGGCTGCAGCTGCTGCCCGGCGACTTCCCCGCCGCCGCCGTGGGTGCGGCGTTCGTCGGCGACCCCGAAGCCCAGACGGTGGAGGTGCACTGATGGCCGAGGTCGTCATCCTGCCCGGAACCGCGGATGAGGCGAAGGCCGCCGCCGGCTCTCTGGCCGCCGACCTCATCCAGGGCGTCGTCACCGCTCAGCCGGACGCCGTGCTGGGGCTCGCCACCGGATCCACCCCGCTGCCGATCTGGCGGGCGCTCGCTGGGCGCGGCATCGACTGGTCCCGCGTGCGCGGCTTCGCGCTCGACGAGTACGTCGGGCTGCCCGCCGGCCACCCCGAAAGCTACCGCGCCGTGATCACGCGCGAAGTCGTCGACACCCTCGGCCTCACCCCGTCTCTCGTCCACGTGCCTGGGGACGACGGCGGGGAGATCCGGACCGCGGGAGACCGTTACGAGGCCGCGATCGCCGCGGCCGGGGGTGTCGATATCCAGGTGCTCGGCATCGGCCGCACCGGTCACATCGGCTTCAACGAGCCGGGGTCGTCGTTCGCGTCTCGCACCCGCGTGAAGACCCTCACTGAGGCGACCCGCATCGACAACGCCCGCTTCTTCGACTCGATCGACGATGTGCCCCGCCACTGCCTCACGCAGGGGCTCGGCACCATCCTCGACGCGAAGCGGCTCGTGCTGCTCGCCTTCGGTGAGGCGAAAGCGGATGCGGTGGCCGGAGCTCTCGAGGGGCCGGTGTCGGCGTCGCTGCCCGGATCCGCCATCCAGCTGCACCCCGAAGTGACGGTGCTGATCGACGAGGCCGCCGCGTCGAAGCTGCGCTTCGCCGACTACTACCGCTACGCCTGGGACAACCGGCCCGATTGGGCGCTCTGAGTCAGCGCAGGTCGAGCCGCTTCTGCTTCGGCAGCGGCGCGGCGAGTTTCGGTGCTGGTGGAGGCGGGTTGCGCCGCAGACGGATGCCGGAGTTGAAGAAGTAGACCGACACCGGCCCCCAGAACATGACGGGTAGGACATTCTCCAGCGCCCGCTCCGGCTGGATCGCCGCCGAAGCGACTGCAGTCATCGCCGTAAGAGCAGTCAGTACGCCCAGCACGATGCTCGCTTTCGCCCGACCGGTCGCTTTCCACCACGGGCGAGGCACGAGCGGTTCGCCGGCGACCCGGAAGCAGCGCACCGCGATGACGAACCAGGCCACATCGAGCGGCAGGCCGATGAGCCAGCGAATCCAGGGTTCCATCCAGCCGAGCAGCGAGTTGAAGGTCACCAGGTTGAAGAGGACCCACGCCGAGAAGTAGGCGACCTTCGCCCACACGTTGGTGATGCGCAGCGGGTACCAGGTCATGTGCCGATTGTGGCGTAGTCGGGGGCCCGGCTTCCACCTCCCAAATCAAGGACTCGGGCTCTCGAATCAAGGAGTTCGTGGGGCCGGTGGGGCGGGTGCGGCGCAGGGGCCACATCCGCCACATCGGGTCCTTGATTCGGGAGCCCGAGTCCTTGATGTGAGAGGAGGAGGGGTGCGGGAGCGGGCTACACCGAGGCGCGCCAGCTACGCGCCGTGGAGCGCAGCATGGAGCGCATGACGAGCGGATGGGCGAGCCGCACCGGCAGGAAGTAGAGCCGGCCGCGCGCGTTGTGGAGGCGCACCGTGGTGGTGACCCGCAGCATCCGGGTGTGCTCGTCGACGGCGACCGCGCAGCGGAAGTCGAGGTGGTGGTCGTCGGCGGCGACGAGCGCCTCGTCGTCGGCCACCTCGCGGATGCCGAACACGTCGCGGGGAGCGCGCCGCACCCCGATCATCGGCACGAGGGCCTGCCGCACCGCCATGGCTGCGACCACCCAGCGGGGCATGTCGCGCAGCGAGAACAGGCGCCGCGCCCACGCGGCCGGATCGGTCGAGCCGTGTTCGTCGAGCGGCACGATCACCGTGTGCACGTAGTCGGGGCAGGGGATGTCGCGGAGGGCGAGCGACCAAGCGGTCATGGTGGTACCTGATTCCGGAGGGGTTGGGGGGATTCCATACGGGAGGGTATGGAAGACTATACGGTAGCGTATGGAACGTGGCAAGACCCTCTCGCACCGACCCCGACGCCTGGGTCGACGCCGCGTACGACCGATTCCGCCAGGAGGGGCTCGGCGGGCTCCGCATCGAGGCCATCGCCCGCGACCTCGGCGCCACCAAGGGCTCGTTCTACTGGCACTTCTCCGACCGTCGACAACTCGTCGACGCCGTCATGGCCCGCTGGGAGATCGAGGAGACCGACCGCTACATCGCCGAGGTCGGGTCGGAGGCCGACCCGAGACGCCGCATCGAATCGCTCGTCGCGATGGTCGGCCAGCGCCGCCCGCCGGGAGAGGACCGCCTCTACATGGCCGCCGTCGCCGAAGGGGTGGGCGACATCGTGGCGCGCGTCACCCGCCGCCGCGTGGGCTTCATCGCCGACGCCCTCGTCGAGTACGGCATCGAGCGCGGTGAGGCGGAACGCCGCGCGCTCATCGCGGTGGCGACGATGCTCGGGATCGAGCAGCTCGTGCAGGGCGGCTCCTTCGACGTGCTGCCGTTGCGCACCGACACGCAGGCCACGATGGGTGCCCTGCTGTTCAGCTGAGGCGCGCGCCCGCCGCCCACACGGCCGTCACCACGCCGTCGGCGTCGAGGGCCACCGCATCCGCCGCGTAGCCCGGCTCCAGTAGGCCGAGCCGCTCGCCGTAGCCGAGCGCGCGCGCGGGCACCGCGGTGACCGCCCCCACCGCATCCGGCCACGACAGCCCCACCACATCGACCGCACGCCGCAGCGCCGAGTCGAGGGTCAGGGTGGATCCAGCGATCGTCTCGGTGCCCGACAGCAGGGCGCGACCGTCGCGCACCGACACGTTCAGCGCACCCAGTCGGTAGTCGCCGTCGGCGCTGCCCGCCGCCGCCATCGAGTCGGTGATGAACGCCACCCGCCCGGGCGCCTCGTCGAGGGTGAGGGCCACGATCCGCTCATCGACGTGGTGGCCGTCGAGCACCAGCTCGAGTGTGACGCGCGGGTCGGAGAGCGCAGCCACCACGGGACCCGGGGCGCGGTGATGGATGCCGTGCATCGCGTTGAAGGCGTGGGTGAGCAGCGAGGCGCCGCGGTCGAACGCGCGCGCCGCGGTCTCGAAGTCGGCCTCCGTGTGCCCCACCGCCACCCGCACCCCGGCCGCCACGAAGGTGTCGATCGCCTCATCGGCGCCCGGAAGCTCGGGCGCCAAGGTGATCTGCCGCAGCGTGCCGTGCGAGGCACCGATCAGCTCATCGACGGTGATCGGGTCGGGTTCGCGCAGGTAGTCGACGTGGTGGGCGCCGCGCTTGCCCGGTGCGAGGAACGGGCCCTCCAGGTGGGTACCGAGCACCAGCGGGTCGGCGGATGCCAGCTCCGCCACCTCGGCCAAGCTCGACCGGAGGGCGGCGAGCGGGTTCGCGACGAGAGAGATGACCGAACGGGTGACGCCGTGCGCGCGGTGGGTGGCGATCGCGGCGACCAGCTCGTCGCCTCCGTCGTCGTACGCGTGGCCGCCGCCGCCGTGGCCGTGGATGTCGACGAACCCCGGCGTCAGCCGCGCGCCCGACAGGTCGATCCGCTCGTCGGCATCCGGCAGACCGTCGCCCGAAGCACCGACCGCAGCGATCGTGTCGCCGTCGAACAGCACCCAGCCGTCGGGGGTCTCGCCGCGCTCGTCGGTGAGCAGCGCGGCATGCAGGAGCGTCGTCACGCTGAAAAGGGTAGCGAGGGCCTAGCGGAAGATGATCGTGCGCGCGCCGTCGAGCAGAACCCGGTCCTCCGAGAACCACTTGACCGCCTGGGTGAGCGTGCGGCTCTCCTCGTCCTGGCCGATCGCGACGAGCTCCGCGGGGGTGCGGGTGTGGTCGACGCGCACGATGTTCTGCTCGATGATCGGCCCCTCGTCGAGGTCGCTCGTGACGAAGTGGGCGGTGGCGCCGATGATCTTCACGCCGCGGGCGTGCGCCTGCTTGTAGGGGTTGGCGCCCTTGAAGCCCGGCAGGAACGAGTGGTGGATGTTGATGACCCGCCCGGCGAGCGCCTCGCACAGCTCCGGCGACAGGATCTGCATGTACCGCGCCAACACCACCAGCTCGATGTCGTGCTCCTCGACGACCTCGAGCACCCGCTGCTCGAACGCCAGCTTCTGCCCCGGGGAGGTCACCGGGTGCGCCTCGAACGGCACCCCGTAGAACGCGGCCAGCTCGCCGAGATCCGGATGGTTCGAGAGCACCAGCGGGATGTCGACACCCAGCTGCCCGGCGCGCTGACGGAACAGCAGATCGTTGAGGCAGTGGCCCGCCTTCGACACCAGCACCAGCGTGCGCAAGGGGCGGCCGACGACGTCGAGCTGCCACGTCATCCCGTAGCGCTCGGTGACGGGGGCGAGCGCCGCCTCGAACTGCTCGCGCGAAGCCGCCGACTCCACCTGCAGGCGCATGAAGAACGTGCCGGTGTCGTCGCTGGAGAACTGCTGCGACTCGGTGATGTTGCCCGCCGCCCCGACGATCGCACCGCTGATGGCGTGCACGATTCCGGGCTTGTCCTCGCAGACGAGAGTGAGGATCCAGTGGGTGGCGGTCATGGGATCCCAGCGTAGAGCGTCCACGGTCGCGACTAGGCTCGTCGGGTGAGTGCGTCATCGGCCAGTGGGTTCCCGTTCTTCCGGCTGTTGGTGCTCACCGGCGCGATCTTCGCATCTGTCTCGAGCGAGTTCCTGCCCACCGGTCTGCTGCCCGAGATGGCCGCCGAGCTGGGCGTCTCCGAGTCGCAGATCGGTCTGCTGATCACCGTCTTCGCCGGCACGGTGGTCGTCTCGACGGCCCCGCTCACCGTGCTCACCCGCCGCTACTCACGCAAGTGGCTGATGGTGCTCCTGCTCGGTGGCTTCGCCCTCACCAACGTGCTCTGCGCGATCGCGCCGAGCTACGAGTTCCTGATGGCCGCGCGTGTGCTCGGCGGTCTCGCGCACGGCCTGTTCTGGGCGGTGACCGGCCCGTACGCTGCCCTCCTCGTGCCGAAGCATCAGCTCGCCCGCGCGATCTCCGTCACCAACGCCGGTGGCACGCTCGCCTTCATCCTCGGTGTGCCGCTCGGCACCTTCCTCGGCCACGCGCTCGGATGGCGTCTCGCGTTCGCGGCGATGGCGGTCGTCGTGCTCGTCTTCATGGTGTTCGTGATCGTGTACCTGCCGCCCGTGAAGCATCTCGTGCCGCTCGCCACCGGCGAGATCCCCATCCCGGCCCGCAAGGACCGCTCGCTGCCGGCCGTGCTGATCGTGTGCCTTACCGTGGTGCTCGTCATCACCGGGCACAACGTCTTCTACACCTACATCGCGCCGTGGGCGATCCAGGTGGGAGGCGTCGACGAGGCGTCGATCGCAGGTCTGCTGTTCGCGTACGGTGCGGCGGGCGCGATCGGTCTGGCGCTCGGAGGCGCGTTCGGCGACCGCTACCCGCGGGGCTCGGTGAACGTCGCCCTCGGCGGGGTGATCGCGGCCATCGTGCTGCTGGGGGCCTTCGGCAGCTCCGTCGTGCCGATCGTGATCGGCATGGTGATCTGGAGCGTGTTCTTCGGCGGCGTCCCCGCGCTCATGCACTCGCGGGTGCTGCATTCCGCATCCGAGCGCATCCGGGATCTCGCGGCCGCCTGGCTCACCACCGCCTTCAACCTGGCGATCGGCGGCGGCGCACTGCTCGGCGGTCTGCTGCTCGACAGCTTCGGCATCGCCGTGCTTCCGTGGTTCGGAGCCGCGATCATCGCCGCCGGCCTGGTGTTCGCGGTCGCCACCGACAGGGCGCGCATCAAGGCGCACCCCAGCTGAACGCGGTCAGCGTTTGCAGGCGATGAGCGTCGCCGAGAGGGCGTCGCGGTCGTCGCTCGTCACCGCGAGGCCCCACGCGTTCGCGATCCAGGTGTAGCGGATCGCGAAGTTGCAGACGAAGTCGTCCTGGGGCAGCCAGGCGGCGGGCCCCTCGCCGTTGCGCGTGCGGGCGGCCTCCCCGTCGACGGCGAGCATGTTCTCGAGGCTGTTCGCGAACTCGGCCCGGTGCTCGGGCGACCACTTCCACGCACCACCCGCGTGCGCGGAGCGGAGGCTGACGATCCGGTCGAGGCGGATGGAGCGGCCGATCGGGCTGCCGCCGAGCGCCGCGCGTTCACGCGGGAAGGCGATCGTCTCGCCGGTGTACGGGTCGTGGAGGGTGCCGCTGGTGACGGCGCACGCCGACCGGACGATGTCGGTGAGGTCGCGGGCGAGCACGTCGTCGCGCTGGCCGCAGCCGTTCCCGTCGACGTCGAGCCAACGCTCGCCGTAGTCGGCCCGACGGTACGGGGGAGCGTCTTCGGCATCCGCGTCGGTGATCAGCGGGAGCGCCGCCGCGGTGGCCGCCCAGCTGCCCTCCTCGGGGGTCGGGTCGGTCGCGGGCGCCACGTCGGCGGCGACCTCCTCCGGTTGCGTGTGGCCTGCGAGAAGACCGAAACCGACGATGGCGGCTGCCGTCAGGGTTGCGGCGGTGAACGTCAGGAGGCGACGTGCAGACATGAGGGGGAGGAACTCCGAGGCGGTAGACGAACCAGTACACCTCAGTCTGCGCGGAGTCGCGCCAGAAGGCGAATCCGACTCACCGCCAGGGGATGTCGCGCACCCGGGTGAAGTCGACGCCCGCCGCCTCCCAGCGGGCACCGAGCGCCGGCATGCGGGACGCGAAGTCGGCGAAGTCCCGGTCTTCCTGTGGTGACCACGCCACTTCGGCCGCGGCGGCGATCCGCGGGAACGCCATCGACTCGATGTCATCCAGCGTCACGAGAGTCTCCGACCACAGCGGCGCCTCGACGCCGAGGATGTCGGCATCCGACGCCCCCGGGACGACCTGTGCCGGGTCCCACCCGTAGGTGTCGTCGATGGCGGTGAAGCCTCCCGCCCAGGTGAGGCCGAGCGGCGTCATCATGTCGTACTTCATGTCGAGGTACACCGCATCGGCGGGCGACATGATGAGCTTCCCGCCCTGCTCGATGAACGAGAGGGACTCGGCGACCGCCTCGGGAGTGCGCGGTTCGACGAAGTCCCAGTACTGCCCGACGGTGCCTGGCGGCAGCGCGTCGGATGCGCCGAGTTCGTGCCAGCCGATGAGCGTCTTACCCGTGGCGGCGGCGATCGCGGTCGCCCGCGCGGCGAACAGGCGGTAGTCGGCCTCGCTCGTGGCGTGCGACTCGTCACCGCCGATGTGCAGGTACGGCCCCGGCGTGAGTTCGGCGAGCTCGCCGAGCACATCCTCGAGGAACGCGTAGGTGGCCTCCGAGTGCACGTCGAGGGTGGAGAAGCCCACCTCGATGCCCGTGTAGGGCTTCGCCACCCGACCGTCGGGGTTCAGCTCGGCGACGGATGCGAGGGCCGCGTTGGTGTGCCCGGGCAGGTCGATCTCGGGGACGACCGTGATGAACCGCTCGGCGGCGTACGCGACCAGCTCGCGGAAGTCGTCCTTGGTGTAGAAGCCGCCCTCGGCCGTGCCGACCGCGTACCTGCCGCCGATCTCGGTGAGTTCGGGCCACGCGTCGATGGCGATGCGCCACCCCTGATCGTCGGTGAGGTGCAGGTGCAGGTGGTTGATCTTCAGCAGCGTGAGCTGGTCGATGTACTGCTTCACGGTGTCGACGGGGAAGAAGTGGCGGGCGACGTCGAGCATCGCGCCGCGGTACCCGAAGCGGGGTTCGTCGGCGACGGCCACCGCGGGGACGACCCGTTCGGCGCCCCCCTCGCCGAGCGGCACCAACTGCCGCAGGCTCTGCGCGCCCGCGTACGCACCCTCGGCGGTCGCCGCGGCGATGCGGATGCCGTCCGGCTCGACGTCGAGTGTGTAGCCCTCCGCCGCGGTGATGGAGGGATCGGTGGCGAGTTCGATGCCGCCCCCGTCGGGCGAGGTGCGGATGCCGAGGCCGGTATCGGACGCGAGGTCGGCCACCAGCCGCGCGGCCGCATCCTGCAGTTCAGGGGAGGCGGTGACAGTGGTGTCGTCGGTGATCGTGAACCCGTCGCCCGGCTGGAGTTCGAACGACACCGGACGCGGCACGATACTCGGCGCGGTCGGCTCCGCGGGCTGCTCGGCGGGGGTCACACCGGCGACGGTACACGCGGTCAACGACAGCGCGGCGAGCCCGGCGCCCACGAGGGCACGGAGCCGCCGTCGTCCCCCCGACGTCGCGGTCACGGGTCGAGTCTGCCCTGCCGGGTGAGGGGTCGCAATGTGCTCGAATCACGGCGTGTCTCGCGCAGAATGCGACCCCTCACCGAAGGGCCGCATCCCGTACACTGGGCGAGTCGTGACTGGCGTTCGGATGGGTCACCATCGGGGAGCGACGAGACGGAGAAGCGGCCGTACGCCTGGGCCGCGACGATAACCGCCTGTCCCCTT
Source organism: Actinomycetes bacterium (assembly GCA_023386365.1). Classification (GTDB taxonomy): domain Bacteria; phylum Actinomycetota; class Actinomycetes; order Actinomycetales; family Microbacteriaceae; genus Homoserinibacter. Next base: position 16,809 of record JAEWJX010000024.1, read on the forward strand.
CAAGGAGCGCACGTGTCTGCAGAGTCCACCTTCACCGCCCCCCTCTCCGAGGTCGACCCCGAGGTCGCCGCGGCACTCGAGCAGGAGCTCGGCCGCCAGCGGTCCACCCTCGAGATGATCGCCTCCGAGAACTTCGTACCGCGCGCCGTGCTCGAAGCCCAGGGATCCGTGCTCACCAACAAGTACGCCGAGGGCTACCCGGGTCGCCGCTACTACGGCGGATGCGAGTTCGTCGACGTCGTCGAGACCCTCGCCATCGAGCGCGCCAAGGAGCTCTTCGGCGCCGCCTACGCCAACGTGCAGCCCCACTCCGGCGCGTCCGCGAACGCGGCCGTGCTCGCTGCGATCGCGCAGCCCGGTGACCGCATCCTCGGCCTCGAGCTCGCCCACGGTGGTCACCTCACCCACGGCATGAAGCTCAACTTCTCCGGCAAGCTCTACGAGGCCCACGCCTACGGTGTCGACCCGGAGACCTACCGCGTCGACATGGATGAGGTGCGCCGCAAGGCGCTCGAGGTGCAGCCGCAGGTGCTCATCGCCGGCTGGTCGGCGTACCCGCGCCAGCTCGACTTCGCCGCGTTCCGCGCCATCGCCGACGAGGTGGGCGCCAAACTGTGGGTCGACATGGCCCACTTCGCCGGGCTCGTCGCCGCCGGCCTGCACCCGTCGCCGGTGCCGCACGCGCACGTCACCAGCTCCACCGTGCACAAGACGATCGGCGGGCCCCGCTCCGGCTTCATCCTCACCAACGACGAGGACATCGCCAAGAAGATCAACTCGAACGTGTTCCCCGGCCAGCAGGGCGGCCCGCTCATGCACGTGATCGCCGCGAAGGCCACCGCGTTCAAGCTCGCCGGATCGGCCGACTTCCGTGACCGCCAGGAGCGCACCATCCGCGGCGCGCAGATCCTCGCCGAACGTCTCGTCGCGGACGACGCCCGCGCGGCCGGGGTCGACGTGCTCACCGGGGGCACCGACGTGCACCTGGTGCTGGTCGACCTGCGCCACTCGGAGCTCACCGGCAAGGAGGCGGAAGACGCCCTGCACGAGGTGGGCATCACCGTGAACAAGAACGCGGTGCCGAACGACCCGCGCCCTCCGATGGTGACCTCGGGCGTGCGCATCGGCACCCCCGCGCTCGCGACCCGCGGCTTCGGCGACGACGAGTTCCGTGAGGTGGCTGACGTGATCGCGCTGGCCCTGCAGCCGGGCGCCGACGTGCCCGCCCTGCGCGCCCGCGTGGCGAAGCTGGCCGACGCGTTCCCGCTGTACGAGGGCCTCACCTCGCCCACCAGCTGGAGCTGAGCGTGGCGGCACAGGTACTCGACGGGATCGCCACCGCTGCGGCGATCAAAGGGGAACTGAAGGCGCGCGTCGAGGCGCTCGCCACCCGCGGCGTCGTGCCGGGGCTCGGCACGCTGCTCGTCGGCGCCGACCCCGGATCGGTGAGCTATGTGGGCGGCAAGCACCGCGACTCGGCCGAGGTCGGCATCCGCTCCATCCGCGAAGAACTGCCCGCGGATGCGACGGAAGCCGACGTGCGCGCCGCCATCGCGCGGCTCAACGCCAACCCCGAGGTCACCGGCTACATCGTTCAGCTGCCGCTGCCGAAGGGCATCGACGAGAACGCGATGCTCGAACTCATCGACCCGGCGAAGGACGCCGACGGCCTCCACCCGACGAACCTGGGCCGCCTCGTGCTCGGGGTCGATGGGGAGCTGCACTCTCCGCTGCCCTGCACCCCGGCCGGTGTCGTCGAACTGCTGCGCCGCCACGACGTTCCCATCGCCGGCACGCACGTGACCATCATCGGCCGCGGCCTCACCGTCGGCCGTCCGCTCGGCCTCGTCTTCACTCGCAAGGGCGTCGACGCGACCGTCACCCTCACCCACTCGCGTACCGCTGACCTCGCCGCCGAAGTGCGACGGGCGGATATCGTGGTCGCCGCGATCGGCGTGCCCCACTTCGTGAAGCCGGAGTGGATCAAGCCCGGCGCCGCGGTGCTGGATGTCGGGGTCACCCGGGTGGGCACGACCGAATCCGGCAAGGCGCGCCTGCACGGCGACGTCGACCCAGGCGTCGCCGAGGTCGCCGGGTGGCTCTCGCCGAACCCGGGCGGCGTCGGTCCGATGACGCGCGCGCTGCTGATCTCGAACGTGGTGGATGCCGCGGAGAGGTCACTCGCCTAGCGCGGCCGCCTTGTCCTGCAGCACACGGCGTTCGCGTTCGTTCGCGGCGAGGCCCGCGGCGGTGATCAGTTCGCTGCGGGCCTCAGCCGTGCGCCCGAGCCGGGCGAGCAGCTCACCGCGCACGCTCGGCAGCAGGTAGGAGCCGCGAAGCGCGCCCTGGTCGGCCAGCCGGTCGACGATGGTGAGGGCGGTGGCGGGCCCGGTGGCCATCGCCACCGCGACGGCCCGGTTCAGCTCCACGACGGGGCTCGGCGCGATCCGCCCCAACGCCTCGTAGAGCAGCACGATCTGCTCCCAGTCGGTGGCCTCCACGCTCGGCGCCACGGCGTGACATTCGGCGATCGCCGCCTGCAGCGCGTACGGCCCGCGGCCGCGCCCCAGCGCGTCGCCGCGTTCCAACGCCGCGCGACCCCGCGCGATCTGCGCGCGATCCCAGCGGCTGCGGTCCTGGTCGGTGAGCAGCACCGGCGCTCCCGCGCGGTCGGTGCGCGCCGCGAACCGCGACACCTGCAACTCCAGCAGAGCGACCAGCCCCTGCGCCTCCGGTTCGCGCGGCAGCAGCTGTGCCAGCACACGCGCCAACCGCAGCGCCTCCTCGGCGAGTTCCGGCCGCATCCACCGGTCCCCGGAGGTGGCCGCGTACCCCTCCGTGAACATCAGGTACACCACCCCCAGCACGGTGCCGAGACGCGCCGGCCACTCCTGCGGGTCGGGCAGCTCGAACGGCACGGACGCCGCCTTCAGGGTCTTCTTCGCCCGCACGATCCGCTGCTGCACGGTCGCCACCGGCACCAGGAACAGCCGTGCGATCTCCTCCGTGGTGAGGCCACCCACCACCCGCAGCGTCAACGCCAACTGCGCCTCCCGCGCCAGCACCGGGTGGCACGCGGTGAAGACCAGCCGCAGCACGTCGTCGGGGATCGGCTCCCACACATCCGGGGCGCCCTCCTCCAGCTCGTTCGCGAGCAGCCGGTAGCGCTCGTCGAGCTTCTGCCGACGACGCCAGCCGTCGATGGCGCGGCGCTTGCCGACCGCCGTCAACCAGGCGCCCGGATTCTGCGGCACCCCCGAGGTGGGCCAGCTTTCGAGGGCCTCCGCGACTGCCTCCTGGGCGAGGTCCTCCGCCTCGCCCAGGTCGCCCGTGAAGCGCGCCAGGGTCGCGGTGACGCGCGCCCCGTCGATGCGCCAGACGGCGTCGACGGTGCGCCGGATGTCGGACATGGCCGTGCGGGGGTCGCCGGCTCAGGCCGTGCCGGCCCGCTTCGCTTCGTCCTCGCGCCAGCCCTTCTCCTTCTGGATGTACTCGTTGTCCGAGAAGTCGGCGAAGTCGGACTCGTCGGTCACCCGACGCACCTCCAGCTTCGAACCGGCGCCCAGCGGTGCGCGGCGCGCCCACTCGATCGCCTCCTCGCGGCTCGACACCTCCACCATCCAGAAGCCGTTGAACAGCTCGTGCGTCTCGCCGTAGGGGCCATCCGTCACGACCGGAGCCTCGCCGCCGAATTCGACCACGGCGCCCTCCTTCGCATCCGTGAGCCCCTCGCCGGCAGCCAGCACACCCGCGTTGATCATCGCCTCGTTGTAGGCGCCCATCGCGTTGATGACGGCCTCGAAGTCCATCTCCTCGTAGGCGGCCTTCGCCTCGTCGTTGCTGCGCATGATGAGCATGTACTTCATGGGTGTCTCCCTTGATCGTGAGGCCGCTGATGCGTCCTTCTACTATCCCTGTCGAACGGCGGGAGCGGGGATCGACATCGGGGCAGAAAAAACCGCGAGTAGTCCACTTTCCTGCTGAAAACGCCCCGATACGGGGGCAAAGTGGACTACTCGCGGATGGCGCGGGAGGTCAGGGTTGCGGGGCCAGCCCGAAGCTGATGCCGCCGTTGCCGTCGATCTGCGCGTCGAGCACCATGGCGTCGAGCACCTCCGCGATCGGCGGCTCCATGAAGACGCGGGCGTCGCCCTGCTCCACCACCACCTCCTCCGGGGTGGGCGCTTCGGCGATCGCCAGATCGAAACGATCCGGGCCGGGCTGGATGCGCAGACCCGCCGTGTCCGTGTCGGTGGCGCGGGCCACGAGGCCCGAAACGACGGTTCCTGCGTTCTCTGTCAGGGTGAGCATGAAGGTTCCCCTCTCTCGATGAGTCGGCCACGATTCCGAGAAACCGCGGCGCCCGCAACCCGCACGCCGCGGTTCGGAGCGGATGCGGAGGGGACTGCCAGCTAGCTTTCGCGGCGGGCGCCCGCGGAGGGGGTGACGGTGAACGTCACCGGCTGGCCGTATCCGTGCTCCGCGAAGGCGCCGTCGACGGCGACCTGCAGCTGCGACACCAGGTCGCGGTGGATGAGCGCGATCGCCGAGCCGCCGAATCCGCCGCCCGTCATGCGGGCGCCGACGGCACCTACCTGCTGGGCGGTCTCGACGGCCAGGTCGAGCTCGGGCACCGAGATCTCGAAGTCGTCGCGCATGGAGCGGTGGGATGCGTCGAGCAGTTCGCCGATGGCGGTCGGTCCGTCGGTGGCGAGCGCGGCGACGGTGGCCAGTACCCGCTCGTTCTCGGTGACGACGTGCCGCACGCGGCGGAACGTGACATCGTCGAGCAGTTCGCGGGCGCGGTCGAGGTCGTCGACGGTCACGTCACGCAGCGACGCGACGCCGAGGGCGGCGGCGCCGGCCTCGCAGGAGGCGCGGCGCTCGCGGTAGCCACCGGATGCGTGCTGGTGCTCCACCTGGGTGTCGATGACGAGGATGGCGAGGTCGTTCTCGGCCAGCTTCAGGTCGATCGCCTCCGCCTCCTGGGTGCGGCAGTCGATGAAGACGGCGGCGTCGTCGCGGCCCAGCAGCGACGCCATCTGGTCCATGATGCCGGTGGGTGCGCCGACGAACTCGTTCTCGGCCTTGCGGCCCACCCGCGCCAGCTGCACGCGGTCGAGGTCGAGCTGCCACAGCTCGGCGAGCGCGAACGCGACGGCACCTTCGATGGCGGCCGACGACGACAGCCCCGCCCCGACCGGCACATCCGATTCGAGCATGATGTCGACGCCGGGCACGGCGGCGAGGTCGGCATGGCCGCTGGCGCCGAGCGCCCACGCGACGCCGAGGGGGTAGGCGGCCCAGCCGCTCACCGCATCCGGCGACAGGTCGGCGATGTCGATCTCGGCGATCTCGTCGGAGAAGGTGCTGCCCACGCGGATGCGGCTGTCGTCGCGGACGCCGACGGCGGCGAAGGTGCGACGGTCGATGCCGAACGGCAGCACGAAGCCGTCGTTGTAGTCGGTGTGCTCACCGATCAGGTTGACGCGGCCGGGCGACGACCACACTCCGATCGGGTCGGTGCCGAACGCCTGCACGAATTCGGCGCGAACGAGGTCGCGCAGATCCTGACTCATACCGATGCCACTGCTTCCCGCAGCCGTGCGGCTGCATCCTCCGGAACGATATCCGCAACCCAGGCGCCCATCGCGGCCTCCGATCCGGCGAGGAACTTGAGGCGTTCGGCGGCGCGGCGCGGCGATGTGATCTGCAGCATGAGGCGCACGTCGTCGCGTCCCTCCCGCACGGGCGCCTGATGCCAGGCGGCGATGTAGGGGGTGGGGGTGTCGTAGAGCGCGTCGATGCCGAGCAGCAGCCGCTTGAAGACGGTGGCCAGTTCGGTGCGCTCCGCCTCGTTGAGTGCGTCGATGTCGGGCACGTGGCGGTGCGGCAGCAGGTGCAGCTCGATCGGCCAGCGGGCGGCGAACGGCACGTAGGCGGTCCAGTGCTCGGTCTGCAGCACGACGCGGGGGCCGGCCTGCTCGTTCTCGAGGATGCGGGCGAAGAGGTCGGGGCCGAGGTCGGCGATCGCGGCGAGCGTGGATGCGGTGCGCGGGGTGACGAACGGGTACGCGTAGATCTGGCCGTGTGGGTGGCCGAGGGTGACGCCGATCGCTTCGCCGCGGTTCTCGAACGGGAACACCTGCGCGACGCCGGGCAGTGCCGAGAGTTCGCGGGTGCGGTCGGCCCACGCTTCGATGACGGTGCGGATGCGGCTGACGCTCTGCGTGCCGAGGGAGCCTTCGCTTGCGGGGCTGAAGCAGACGACCTCGCAACGCCCGACGGACGGTGAGGTGCGTTCGTAGCCGCGGCCGGCGGGAGGCAGGGGTCCGTCGGTGTCGGGGCCGAACGAGGGGGAGCGGTTCTCGAAGACGGCGACGTCGTAGATGTCGGGGAGCTCGGAGGGGTTCTCGGGCGTCTGCGGAGCGAGCGGGTCGAGGTGTGCCGGCGGCAGGAAGACGCGGTTGTTGCGGCCGGAGGCGACGGAGATCCAGTCGCCGGTGAGCACGTCTTGGCGCATGGTGGCGGTGGCGGGGCGCGGGTCGAGGGTTCGCTCGTCGATGCGACGCTCGGCGGGGAGGGTCGAGTCGGCGTCGTCGAAGTAGAAGAGGTCGCGGCCGTCCGCCAGGCGGGCCGTGCGGCGGGTGACACCAGTCATGCACTTACGATAACGTAAGTGGCGCTTGAGAAAACGAAAGGAATCGAAAGCGTGACGGATGCCGCACTGCCCGCCGAGGTCCGCCGCCTCCGTATCGCCGAGCGGGTGCGCGAAGCCGGCATCCTGCGGGTCGTCGACGCGGCCGCCGCCTTCGGGGTGAGCGAGGTCACCATCCGCGCCGACCTGGCCCAACTCGACGCCGACGGACTCGTGCGCCGCGTGCACGGCGCGGCTCTCCCCGCCGCCGCCGGCCCCCGTGAGGAACCGCTCGAACGCGTCAGCGCCCGCGACGCCGCCGTCAAACGCGCCATCGGACGCCGCGCAGCGGCCCTCGTCGACAGCGGCTCCAGCATCCTGCTCGACGTCGGCTCCACCACCCTCGCCGTCGCCCACGCGCTCGTCGACCGCGTCGACCGGGGAGAACTCGACGAACTCGTCGTCGTCACCAACGGCCTCTCCATCGCCCTCGCCCTCGAACCCGCCGTGCCCCGCATCACCGTCGTGCTCACCGGCGGCACCCTGCGCCCCCTGCAGCATTCGCTCGTCGACCCCGGCGCATCCGAGTCGATCGCCGGGCTGCACGTCGACCTCGCCGTGCTCGGCTGCAACGGCGTCGACACCGCCGGACGCATCACCAACCTGAACCTCGCCGAAGCGGAGGTGAAGCGCGCCATGATCGCCGCATCCGCCGCCCACCTGGTGGTGGCCGACACCGGCAAGCTGGGGGAGCGGCACCTCGGCACCATCGGCAGCGCCACCGCCCGCACCACGGTGGTCACCGCCGGCACCTGGACGGATGCGGCAGCCGACGTCGCGGCGGCGCTCGCGGCGGCCGGTTCCCGAGTGATCCGCGCCGAGTCCTAGGGTGGTCTCCGTGCCATACCCCATCGGCGAGCCCATCGGGCTGCGCACCGACCGCGCCGACGCCACCATCGGCACCCTCGCCGCCGTGCTCCTCGGGCTGCGGGTCGACGGTCACGAGCTGACCGAACGCACCCCCGCCGCGCGTCTCCCCGGTCACGGCAGCGGCATCGTGCTCGCCCCCTGGCCCAACCGGGTGCGGGACGCCCGCTGGAGTCACGACGGCGTCGACCAGCACCTCGACGTCACCGACCCGAGCCGCGGCAACGCCATCCACGGACTGCTGCGCAACACCGCGTACCGCATCCGGGAACGTTCGGATGCCGAGGTGCTGCTGGGTGCGGTGATCCACCCCCAGCACGGCTGGCCGTTCCTGCTCGACACGTGGGTGCGGTACGCGCTCGCCGACGACGGGCTGACGGTCACCCACGGCGCCCGCAACATCGGCACCGCATCCGCGCCGTGGGCGGTCGGGGCGCACCCCTACTTCCGGGTGGGCGACGTGCCCGTGGCCGACCTGACGCTGGAGGTGCGCGGGTCGCACTACCTCGAACTCGACGACCGCCTCGTGCCGGTCGGCGTGCACGAGACCGCGGGCACCGCGCTCGACCTGAACGCGCCTCGCGCCCTCGGCGAGCTCGACCTCAACGTCGGCTACCAGGATGTCGCCACCGGGCCCGCGGGAGCCGCCGTGCTCACCGCGCCCGACGGCCGGCGCACGGTCGTGTGGCAGGACGCGGCCTACCGCTGGCTGCAGGTGTTCACGCCGCGCGACTTCCCCCACGTCGACCCTGACGGCACCGAGACGCCCGCGCTCGCCGTCGCACTCGAACCGATGACCGCCGCCCCCGACGCCCTCAACTCCGGGGAGGGCCTTGTCTGGCTCGCCCCCGGCGAGACGTGGGAAGCATCCTGGGGCGTGCGCTACGAGGAGAACGAATGAGCACCCACACCGGAGTCGGCGAACGATTCGAACTGCGCGCCGGCGACACGGTCGCCGAGATCGGTACCGTCGCCGCCGTGATCTGCGCACTGCGGGTCGGCGACGTCGACCTCACCGAGCCTCTGCCCGTCGAGACGGCCCCGCCGCCCTTCTGCTCCGGCATCGCGCTCGCCCCCTGGCCCAACCGGGTGCGCGGGGGACGCTGGGAGCACGAGGGCGTCGCGCAGCAGCTCGACATCACCGAGCCGAAGCGCGGAGGCGCGCTGCACGGCCTGCTCGAGTTCACCGAGTACGAGGTGCGCGAGCGCACGGATGCGTCGATCACGCTCGGCGCGATCATCCACCCCCAGCACGGTTGGCCGTTCCTGCTCGACACCTGGGTGCGCTACGAGGTGACCGAGGGCGCCTTCACCGCCACCCACGGCGCGCGCAACCTGGGCGAGCGGCGCGCGCCCTATGCGGCGGGCACGCATCCATACCCCCGCATCGGGGCGAACGACGTTGCCGACCTGGTGTTGACGGTTCCCGCCGACGAGTACCTCGAGGTGGATGAGCGACTCGACCCGATCGCCTGGCACCCTGTGTCGGGCGGCACCGACCTGCGTGCCGGTGTGCGCGTCGGCGACCTGGAACTCGACACGGCGTTCCGGGCTCTCACCCCGAGCGGCGGCGTCACCGCCACGCTCACCGCACCGGACGGCGCCCGGCTCGAGGTGTGGCAGGACGACGACTGGCGCTACCTGCAGGTGTTCACCACCCCCATCTTCCCGAAGACCGACGGCCTCGGCACGGCGGTCGCCATCGAGCCGATGACGGCCCCGCCGGACGCCCTCAACTCGGGCGACCACCTGGTGTGGCTGGAGCCGGGTCAGTCGTACGAGGGCACCTGGGGCTTCCGATACAGCGCAGCCTCTGCTGGTTGAGGAGCCACGCGAAGCGCGGCGTATCGAAACCCGGCCACGATTCGGCCGCCCGCAAAACGTATGCGGTCGGCAGAATGAATCGGTGACATCCGCACCTCCCCCCACGACCTCCCAGATTCGCAGGTGGCGTCGCTACCTCGCCGCCGAGCGCGCGGAGCGCGAGATCTACCAGGATCTCGCCGAGCGGCGTGAGGGTCGCGAGCGCGACATCCTGCTCGGCCTCGCCGACGCGGAACGCCGCCACGAGCAGCACTGGCTCGACCTGCTGGGTGACGCGCAGCATCCGGAGCCGCGACCGGATGCGCGCACCCGCCTGCTCGGTTTCTTGGCGAAGCATCTGGGGTTCCTGTTCGTGTTGGCGCTCGCGCAGCGCGCCGAGGGCCGCTCGCCGTACGACAACGACGCGGATGCGACGGTGCAGATGGCGGCCGACGAGCGCATCCACGGCGAGGTGCTGCGGGGGCTCGCTTCCCGCGGACGCACCCAGCTGTCGGGCGGATTCCGTGCCGCCGTGTTCGGCGCGAACGACGGGCTCGTCTCGAACCTGGCGCTCGTGCTCGGGATCAGCGCCACCGGGGCGCCGCCGCAGGTGGTGCTGTTCACCGGATTCGCCGGCCTGCTCGCGGGTGCCCTCTCGATGGGTGCGGGTGAGTACGTGTCGGTGAAATCGCAACGCGAACTGCTGGCCGCATCCCGCCCCGACCCGGAGTCGCAGACCGCGCTGCCGCACCTCGACGTCGACGCGAACGAGTTGGCGCTCGTCTACCGGGCGCGCGGAATGGGTGCCGAGGAGGCGGCGTCCCACGCACGCCAGGTGCTGTCGACCCTGCACCTGGAGGCCGACACCCCGCCGGAGGAACTGGACCCGGATGAGGCGGTCGGGTCCCCGTGGAGGGCGGCGTACTCCAGCTTCCTGTTCTTCGCATCCGGGGCGCTCATCCCGGTGCTGCCGTACCTGTTCGGGATGACCGGGCTCCCCGCGGTCGCCCTCGCGTCGGCCCTCGTCGGGCTGGCGCTGCTCGGAACCGGCGCGGTGGTCGGCATCCTGTCGGGCACCTCGCCTCTCACCCGCGCGCTGCGGCAGCTGGCGATCGGCGTCGGCGCGGCCGCCGCCACCTACGTACTGGGCCTGCTGTTCGGGGCGAGCGGCATCTAACCTGGACCCATGGACCGCGCCGATCTCGCCCGCCTGCGCAAGGCGCGCGACCGCATCGACCGCGAGTACGCCGAGCCGCTCGACGTGGACTCGCTGGCGCGCACCGCGCTCATGTCGTCGGGCCACTTCTCCCGCAGCTTCCGCGCCGCCTACGGCGAGACGCCCTACGGCTACCTGATGACGCGACGCATCGAGCGGGCGAAGGCGCTGCTGCGGCGAGGCGATCTGAGCGTCACAGATGTGTGCGTGGCGGTGGGTTGTACCTCGCTCGGTTCGTTCAGCACCCGCTTCACCGAACTGGTGGGTATGAGCCCCAGCGTGTACAAGGCGTCGGTGCAGCCGGAGTCGGATGATGCGGCGCTCGACGGCATCCCGTGCGTCGCGAAAACGGTCACCCGACCGGTCAGGATCTGAGAAGCGTCACCGCGGTTCGAGTCGTAGCGTGGCTGCCATGACGATCTCACTCCAGCACAGCTACATCGCTTTCGACGACGCCGAGAAGGCGCTCGTCTTCTACCGTGACGTCCTCGGGTTCGAGGTGCGCCAGGATGTCGACATGGGCGGCGGCCAGCGGTGGATCACCGTCGCGCCGGCCGGTTCGTCCGTGTCGTTCGTGCTCACCCCGGTGGGTGCCGGCGAGTCGGATGCCGACCGCGAGCTACTCGCCGACCTGCTCGCGAAGGGGGTCATGCCGGGCGCCGTGCTGGCCACCGACGACCTCGACGGCGACTTCGAGCGGATCGCCGCATCCGGAGCCGACATCCAGCAGGAGCCGATGGATCAGCCGTGGGGTGTGCGCGACGCCGCGTTCCGCGACCCGGCCGGCAACCACCTGCGGCTCACCCAGCACTGACATGTGCGGTGTGCAGGCGGTCGACGGCCGCTGGACCCCGGCGCCCTACGCGGCGGCCGAGGCGCTACGCCACCCCGACGACCGCCGTCCCGTCGCGGTCGTCGTCGCGGACGACGCGCGTGCGGAGGCCGGCGTCCTGCAGCAGTGACGCGGTGCGCGGCGCCTGCCGTTCACTCGTCTCGATGATCACGCGCCCGCCGGATGCCAGCCAGTCGCGGCATCCGGCGGCGATGCGTGCCTGGATGGCGTGGCCGTCGGCGCCGCCGTTGAGGGCCACCCGGTGCTCGTGGTCGCGGGCTTCGGCGGGCATGAACGGGATCTCGGCGGTGGGCACGTAGGGGGCGTTCGCCACGATCACGTCGACGCGGCCGAGGAGTTCGCGGGGGAGCGCGTCGTAGAGGTCGCCCTCGGTGACCCGCTTGGGCGGCAGGTTCTGCCGGGCGGCGGCCACCGCATCCGGGTCGATGTCGGAGGCCCACACCTCGGTGTCGGGGCGGCGGCTGCGGACGGCGGCGGCGATCGCGCCGACCCCGCAGCACAGCTCCACCACGAGGGCGCCCGTGCGGAGGCCGTCGACGGTGAGGTCGACGAGCAGCTCGGTGCGCACCCGCGGCACGAACACGCCGGGGGCGACGGCCACCCGCAGCCCGTCGAACTCGGCCCAGCCGAGCAGGGCCTCCAGCGGCTCGCCGGCGATGCGGCGCACGACGAGGGCTTCGAGGGTGTCACCGTCGGCGGCCTCACGCAGCAGCGCCGCCTCGTCTTCGGCGAACACGCATCCGGCCGCGCGGAGGCGGGCGACGAGCGGGTCGGGTTCGGTCACCGGGCCACCGTAGCCGGGTGGGTGCGTTCGGTGTCGGAAACGCATGATTATCCGTGTGCACGGGCAGTGTCACGCCCGCCATTCCGGGGTTCCGAGCGCGGCAGACGCGGATTCGTCATGCGTTTCCGACGCGACCGGGCACGAACCGCACCTTCCCTTTTCGGCGACCCCCGAGGTAGGCTTTGGAACGATTCAGCATGTAGATCGATCTACAAACTGCGATCTGCATCGGGTCGTCGGCGACGGGGACAGGCCCGCCGCCGACCTTCAATGACGAAGGAGATATCGATGAGTTCGGTCACCCCCCAACCGGCGAGAGAACGGGTGCGACGCATCGCCGCCGCATCCGCTGCCGTCGCCTTGGCGCTCAGCGGCGTGCTGGCGGCGAACGCGACGACGGCCGTCGCCGCCGACTGCTCGACGTACCCGTGGATGAACACGGCCGCGTCGAGCGCCGATCGCGCGCACGCACTGCTCGACGCGAGCACGCAGCACCAGAAGTACCGGTGGCTCGTGGAGCAGCCGGCGAACGACCCCACCCGCACCAGTTGGGCGGCCGGGTTCCCGGGCGAGGCGCCGGTGGTCTACCCGGCGCAGCTCGAGTGCACGCCGATGGTGATCTACGCGAACGGCCCGGATGGGGTGTACGGCAAGGCGGGGACCACGGCGTGGCCGGGGCCGATCGCCGTCGCGGCGACCTGGAACACGGCCATCGGGGAGGAGAAGGCCGCGGCCCACGGCAGCGAGTCGTTCGACAGCCGCAGCGCCGTCGTCCTCGGGCCGGGCGTCGCCAGTGGACGCACCCCCCTCTCGGGACGCGGCTCGGAGTACTTCGGCGAGGACCCGCTGCTGTCCGGAACGATGGCGGCCGCCAACGTGCGCGGCCTCGAGCAGGGCAACCCCGACAAGCCGGTGGTCGCCAACCTGAAGCACTACGTGGCCAACGAGCAGGAGACCGACCGCGAGTCGAGCTCCTCCAACATGGATGAGCGCACCCTGCGCCAGGTGTACGACCTGCCGTACGAGATCGCGGTCCGCGAGAGCGACCCCGGCAGCGTCATGTGCTCGTACAACCAGGTCAACGGGGTCTACGCGTGCGAGAACCCGATCCTCACCACCAGCCTCGACGAGCAGATGGGCTTCGACGGGTATGTGATGAGCGACTTCGGTTCGGTGCACTCCACGGTCGCGTCGATGAACGCCGGACTCGACCAGGAGCTCAACCGTCCCGTCTGGTACACCCCTGCCCGCCTGGATGCGGCCCTCGCCGCCGGCGAGATCACGCAGGCGCAGATCGACCAGGCTGCTTTCGATGTGGTGCACACGTACATCGAGAAGGGGCTGTTCGACCACCCGGTGCCCGGCACCGCGATCCCCAACGTCTCCACGCCCGAGCACAAGGCGCTCGCGCGGGAGATCGCCGAGCAGAGCACCGTGCTGCTGAAGAACGACGGCGTGCTGCCGCTCGGCGGTAACGCGCCCACGGTCGCGGTCATCGGGCAGACGGCTTCGGCTGCGGTGACGAACGGTGTGAGTGCGAACACCGGATGCGCGTGGTACCTCGTGTTCATCCGGGGGACCGCGCTGAACTGCAACGCGATCGTCGATCCGCTGACGGCCATCACCGCGCGGGTCGCCGAGGCGGGCGGCTCGGTGCTGTTCGACAACGGGGCCGACCCCGCGCAGGCGGCTGCCGTCGCGGCGCAGGCGGATGTCTCGATCGTGTTCGGGCACTACACGATGGGGGAGACGACCGACCTGGCCGACCTCCACCTCGACGCGAACGGCGACGCGCTCATCACCGCCGTCGCGGCGGCGTCCGACAAGACGGTTGCGGTGCTCAACGCGGGAAGCGCGATCGAGATGCCGTGGCTGGGCGACGTCGACGCGGTGCTGCATGCCTGGCACTCGGGCGAGCAGTTCGGCCCGGCGCTGGCCGGTCTGCTGTGGGGCGACGTGAACCCGTCGGGCAAGCTCCCGATGACGTTCCCGAAGTCGCTGGCCGACATCCCCACGAGCACCCCCGCCCAGTACCCGGGCGTCTTCTCGGACGGCTCGACGACCCGCCCGGCGGGTTCGAACGAGATCCGGCAGGTGTCGTACTCCGAGGGGCTGCAGGTCGGCTACAAGTGGTACGACGAGCAGGGCATCGATCCGCTGTTCGAGTTCGGGTACGGACTCTCGTACACGACGTTCGACTACGCCGACCTGGCGCTCACCCGCTCCGCGGGCGACGGCGGCAGCATCGTGACGAAGGTGTCGTTCACGGTCACCAACTCCGGTGATCGTGCCGGCAGCGAGATCCCGCAGGTGTATCTGACGCTTCCGGATGCGGCGGGCGAGCCGGGCAAGCGTCTCGTCGCCTACGACCGGATCGACCTGGCCGCGGGTGAGAGTCGCACGGTGGAGCTGGTGGTCGATTCGGCGGCCAGCAACCACCCGTACTCGATCTGGGACGTGGATGCCGACGCCTGGTCGACGGTGGACGGCAGCTACGGTGTCGCCGTCGGCGCGTCGTCGCGGGACCTGCGCCTGCAGGGTTCGGTGGTGATCGATCAGGCCGGGCGGGCCCCGGTGGTGTCGGCGACGATCGACCCGGCGGCGCCGAACGGCGCCAACGGTTGGTACCGCGGCGCGGTCACGGTGATCGCCACGGCATCCGATGATGTCGACCCGGCTCCGGTGCTCGAAGCCGACGTCGACGGCGCCGGGTGGGTGGTCGTCACCGGTCCGCTCAGCCTCGGCGACGGCACGCACTCGGTGCGCTTCCGGGCGACGGATGCCGCCGGCAACGTCTCGACGGAGGTCGTGGTCGCGGCGAAGGTCGACTCGAAGGCGCCGACGGTGAAGGGCGCCATCGACCGCAAGTCGAAGCGGTTGGTGATCACGGCCACCGACGCGACGTCCGGGGTCGACTCGCTCGAGTACCGGTACCTCCTGAAGATCGGGGGCCGCACCTACTACGGCAGCTGGACCGACTACCGCAGCCCGCTCATCGTGGGGCTCGGCATCTTCGTGAAGGTCGAGTACCGGGCCACCGATGTGGCGGGCAACGTGAGCGCCGTCGGCACCTACCGGAGCTGACCCGGACGCTGCGCCCCCGTCGCTTCGGCGGCGGGGGCGTCAGCGTGCGGTGCGGGTGCTCGCCGACAGGGCGCGCCACTCGACGCGTGCCGGCCCGGCGAGCTCCGAGCCGCGGTCGACGAGGCCGCTCCCGGCGGGGATGTCGACCCGCACGCCGTCCGCATCCGCCTGCACGACGATGTCGCCGGACGCGGTGGGGACGACGGCACACGCCCATTCGAGGTCGCCGAGGTGCGGGTCGATCTCGAACCTGGACCACCCGTCGCCGAGGGGGCGCAGTCCGAGCACCGCCTCCGGGAGCACGACGGCAGGTCCCGCGGCCCACGCGTGGCAGAGGCTGCGGCCGAAGGGGCGACCGTACATGGCGAGGGTGTCGTCGTCGGTCGTCACCTCCTCCCAGAAGGTTCCGGGGCCGCGGTCGAGCATCGGTCCCCACAGGTGGCGGATCTCGGAGACGGCGCCCTCGCGGTCTCCGGCCTCGGCGAGGGCGCGCAGGCGGAAGGCCGTCATGAACGGTGTGCCGATGTCGGCGCCGTGCAGGGCGGCGGTCACCCCCGGCGGCACCGTGTCGCCCTCATGCATGCTGGCGAGCACCGCGAGGAAGTTCGCGTAGCGGGCGGGCGCCTCGGAGCGTCGGGCGTCGAGGTAGTCGGCCCAACGGCCGGCGTCGGGGAGCCACGCGCGTTCCCGCAGCGCCGCCGCGACGCGGTCGGCGAGCACCGACCAGCGTTCGGCACCCGGATGGCCGGCGGCGTCGAGCGTGCGTGCCGCGCTGCGGAGCGCCCAGTACCAGAGCATCTGAAGGGCGACCGGGTCGCGGCCGTGCTCCAGCACGACCCCCCAGTCGAGGAAGACCGACCCGGGCCCCGCGTTCGGGAACCCGTCGCGCTGCGACGCGGGGCGGAAGATGCCGTCCTGTCCGGCGTGCGACGCCAGGTCGTCGACGAACGCGTGGAGACGATCGGCCTCGCGGTGGGCGAAGCCCTCGTCACCGAAGTGGCGCAGACGGAGTTCGCTGTTCACCACCCACCAGAGCGAGTAGTCGGCGATGCCGTTGACGTACCCGGAGCCGGGGCGGCCGAGCGCGACCAGGCCGTCAGCCACGATCGCGCCGTCGCCGAGGGCGTACGCGTTCGCGAGGGTGCTGAGTGCCTGGTCGCCGGCCCACGGCATCCGGTCGCGTTTGATGCCGTCGATCATCAGGCCCTGCGCGCACAGTCGGAGCGTGTACTGCGCCGCCGCCCAGATGCGGGTGAGCTGCTCGTCGGAGCAGGCGAACGCGCCCGGCCGGTCGGCGGGTGGCACCGATGCGGTCACCTCGATCCGGTCGGGCGTCGGGCCCGAGCGGACGACCAAGTAGCGGAAGCCGAGCAGGTGCGTCGACGTCCATCCGCCGTCCGGGAGCGCGACGAGATCGTGCCGGGTCTCGTGGTCGGCCGGGTCGGCGAGCGCCTCCTCGAGGCTCTCGCCCGTGCAGATCTCCGGTCGCGGTCCCGCGGGGAGCACCGGCCGACCGAGCACCGGCGCCCCCAGGTCGTAGACGCCGTCGGCGGTGCGCGTCGCCCACACGACGACGGTCCCCACGGGGTCAAGGTGGGGAGCCCGCTGCGCGCCCTCGCGCAGACGGATTTCCTCCCACGCGCCGGATGAGCCCGAACCACGCCACCCGGTCAGCGGGGCGCCGGGGTCGAGGGTGAGCAGCGGCGGCCCGTCGCCTCCGCCCCTCACCTCGATCGCCACCACGGATCCGGCCCCCGGCAGTGCGAGCTCCAGTGCTCCGTCACGGCTCGGTGGCCCCACGGGGCGGCCGTCGACCGACGCCGAGACCACCTCGCCGCGGACCTCCACCCGCACGACGGCGGCAGCGGATGCCGTCGCCGCGAACGAGACCGCGGCATCCAGGCGGCCGTGGTTGCGCGGGTAGTGCACATGTCGGTTCGCGGCGAACCCGTCGTCGACCAGTCGGTCGAGCAGCGCCAACTCGTACTGTCCGGGGCCGTACGCCCACAGCCGGCCCGCCGCCGGTGGTACCACATCCGCCTCGTCGAACGGTTGCGGCGATCGCTCGCGCACCCACCGCCGCAAAGCGTCGGCGGTGCGCGGGGGATCGGTGGGAACGCTCACCCCTTCACGGCGCCGGAGGTCATGCCGGCGACGATCTGCCGCTGGAAGAAGATGTACATCACGAGCGGCGGGATCGTGATGATCAGCACATTCGCGAACAGCAGGTTGTTGGCGCTCACCGACTGCGCGATGTAGTTGAACGTCGTCAACTGCACGGTCGCGTTGTCGTCTCCCGGCAGGAAGTACAGCGCGTAGGCGAAGTCGTTGAACACGAACACCGACTGCACGACGATCACGGTCACGATCACCGACCGCAGCAGCGGGAACACCACACGGAAGAAGAGCTTCACGGGGCCCGCGCCGTCGATGATCGCCGCCTCGTCGAGCTCCCGCGGGATGGTGGCCACGAAGGCACGGAACAGCAGGATGCAGAACGACAGCCCGAACGCGACGTGCACGGCCACGAGACCGACGATCGTCTTGAAGAGGCCCAGCCCCTGCAGCACCCAGATGGTCGGCACGACGGCGGGCGGGATGATCAGCCCGGCGAGCACGAACGTGTTCACCAGCGGGTTCCAGCGGGACTTGCGACGCTGCAGCACGTAGCCGACCATCGCCCCCAGCACCACCATAATCGCCACCGCCGCGACCGTCAGCAGGGTGCTGTTGAGGAACGCACGCACCAGCAGGAAGTCGCGGTTCGTGAGGACGGTGACGATGTTGTCCCACAGCACCCACTGGGTGGGCCAGGTGAACTGCAGCGCGGCGGCCTCGGACTGCGTCTTCGCGGCGGTGAAGATGATGAACGCGAACGGCACGATGAACACGACGACGGTCACCAGGATCGCGACCGACCCGGCGCCCCACCTCCAGGCGATGCTTCTCATCGGTCGTCCTCCTTCCGGTTCAGCCACCACGAGAGCGGGAAGATGATGGCCGCGACGACGAGGAAGAGCACCACGTTGCCGGCGGTCGAGAGGCCGAAGAACCCGGCCTGGTACTGCTTGTAGACGACGGATGCGAGTACGTCGCTCGAGAAGCCCGGGCCGCCGCCCGTCATCGCCCAGATGAGGTCGAAGCGGCGGAGGCCGCCGATGAGCGACAGCAGCACGACGGTCACCGTCGCCGGTCGCAGGAGCGGGAACGTGATGTTCCAGAACGTGCTCCAGGAGCCTGCGCCGTCGACGCGCGACGCCTCGAAGTACTCCTGCGGGATGGCGACCATGCCCGCGATGTAGATGAGGGTGGCGAGCCCCACACCGGCCCACACATCCACCAGTGCGACCGTGACGAGCGCGAGCGACGGGTCGGTGTACCAGCCGGGGCCGTCGATCCCGATCGCGCCGAGCGCCTCGTTGACGGGGCCGTCGAACGGGTCGAGCAGCACCTTGAAGAGGATGCCGACGCCGATCACGCTCACCAGCACGGGGAAGAACACCACCGAGCGCAGGAAGCCCCGCGCCACGATCTGGGAGCTGAGGAAGACGCCGAGGAGCAGGCCGATGACGACCTTCGCCCCGGAGGTGAGGAACGCGTACACGAACGTGTTCACGAAGCCCTGCACCAGCTGCGGCTCCTGGAAGAACCGCACGAAGTTGTCGAAGCCGATGAACTCGACGTCGAACAGGGTCCAGCGGGTGAGGGAGAACCAGAACGAGGCGACGGTCGGCACCAGGAACAGGATCAGGTAGAAAGCCCCGGCGGGGAGGAAGAACCAGGTGGGGTAGGGGCTCTTCATCCGCCGGCGGGTGGGCGCCGTTGCGGTCGTCATGGGTTACTCCTCATCGAGTGATGGGG
>JAEWJX010000052.1 GCA_023386365.1 Actinomycetes bacterium
GGGCCCGCGCGGGCGGGGGGGGGGGGGGGGGGGCCACAGCTCAACGCGCCTCGACCTCGCCGCGGCCCACGAAGGCCGCACGCGGGTGCCGAAGCGCCGGGATCGTCACGATGTCGCGCCCGAAGAGGAACGCCACCACCCATACGGCCAGCACGCGTGCCTTGCGCTCCCATGTGGGGATCGCGAGCACGTGGTAGCCGCGGTGCATCAGCCACGCGAGGGGGCCGCGGATGACGATCCGCTTGTACTGGAAGATCCCGTGGCCCATTCCGAGAGTCGCCACCACGCCGAGGCTGTGGTGCACGTACTCTCGCGGCAGTTCGCCGCGAAGTACCGCCACCAGGTTGCGCGCCAACAGGCGCCCCTGCCGCACAGCGTGTTGCGCGTTCGGCACGGTGCGCGCCCCCGGCACACCGGATGCCACATCCGGCACCGCGGCGTCGTCGCCGGCGCCCCACGCGTTCTCGACCGGATGCTCGGCGGTGCCGACCCGCAGGTCGGCGCGCACCTCGAGCAGGCCGCGCCGGTCGACGGGCAGGTCGGTGTGCCGTGCGACCACCGGGTTGGCGGCATTGCCTGCGGTCCAGACCACGAGGCCGGTGTCGAACTCCTCACCGGTCGACAGCGTCATCCGTCCGTCCTCGAGCGAAGTCACCTGCGTGTCGAGGTGCACCGCCCCACCGCGACGCGTCAACTCGTCGACGACACTGCGCCCGGGCCCGTCGGTCACCTCCGGCAGGATGCGGCCCGAAGCCTCGACGAGGTGGAACCGCAACTCGGAACGGTCGATCTCGCCGTACGAGCGCAGCAGGGCGCGCCCGAGCGACAGCAACTCCCCGAACAGCTCCACGCCCGAGAACCCTCCGCCGACGACCGCCACGGTCAGCAGCCGCTGGCGCTCAGGCCCGGGCGGTAGGGCCGCGGCACGATCGAACGATTCGAGCAGCCGCTCGTGCACAGCCACCCCCTCTTCCACGTGCTTGAGACCGATCGCCCGCTCCAGCAGACCCGGAATGGGGAAGGTGCGGGTGACGGCGCCAGCGGTCACGACGATCTCGTCGTATCGGATGTCGGACTCGTCGCCGTCGGGCGAACGAAAGGTGGCGACCCGGTCGGCGTGGCGCACGGCCACGATGCGTCCCCGCCACACCTCGGTGGTACGCAGGTGACCGCGCAGCGACACGGCCACGTGGCGCGGTTCCACCGAGCCTGCCGCCAGCTCCGGCAGGAACGGCTGGTAGGTCATGTACCCGCGCGGGTCGACGAGCACCACGCGCGCTTCGCCACGTCGCAGCAACTTCTCGAGGCCCCACGCCGTGTAGAAGCCGGCGTATCCGCCGCCGACGATCAGAATCGTCTTCACCGCACGGCCGCCGTCTCGTCGGTTCGCGCCGCGGTCGCTCGCTCGAGCTCGGTCACCTCGATGACGGCCTGCGCGAACGCGAACGGCGACTCCTGCGGCAGGTTGTGTCCGGCGCGCGGGATCTGGTGGTGCACCCGCGGGCCGGTGAAGTGCCCGGCGCCTGCACTTCCGTCGGTGGCGGGGAAGTTGCCGTCGGCGAGGCCGTCGAGGGTGACGACCGGTACGGGGATCGGCGGCAGCACCGCGAGCGCCCGCTCGTCGTTCTGGTACTCGTCGGCGCCGGGGGCGGCCCCCAGCCGGTGTCGGTACGAGTGGATCACCACGTCGACGTAGTCGGGGTTCAGGAACGCCTCCGCCGCACGGTCGAGGTCGGCCGCCTCGAAATGCCACTCGGGCGAGTTGCGGCGCCAGATCACCTCCGCGACGCCGCGCCTGTCGGCGTCGAGGCCGGCGTACCCGCGGTCGGTGAGGAAGTAGAAGAAGTACCAGAACCCGGCCTCCAGCTCTGCCCGAAGCGGCCTCGCCGATACCGAGATGTCCTGGATGAGGTACCCGTTCACCGAGACCAGGCCGATCACGCGGTCCGGCCAGAGGGCGGCCACGACGTTCGCGGCCCGCCCGCCCCAGTCGTACCCGGCGAGTACCGCCCGCGGGATGCCGAGCGCATCCATGAAGTCGACGACATCACGGCCGAGGGCCGCCTGCTGCCCCGACCTCGGCGCGGTCCGCGTGCGGAAGCGGGTCGGGCCGTGGCCGCGCAGATACGGCACCAGCACGCGGAAGCCGCGGGCGGCGAGGATGGGCGCCACATCGACGTAGCTGTGCACGTCGTAGGGGAAGCCGTGCAGCAGGACCACCGGGGTGCCGTCGGCGGGCCCGAGCTCGACGTAGGCGATCTCGAGCACAGGGGTGGTGACGACGCGGATCGGTTCGAGCCGGGCCAGGATGTCGGTCATGTCGGTTCCATTCCGGAGGGGGTGGCGCAGCTCGTGGCCGCGCCACCCCCGTCACATCAGGAGAGGGCCTTCACGGCCTCGAGGATGGTCTCGGCCACGATGGTCGGCTGCGACACGGTGATCGCGTGCGAGGCGCCCGCCACCTCGCGCGTGGTGCGCGCGTCGGCCCGCTCCGCGAGGAAACGCTGCAGCTCGGCGGGGATGTTGAGGTCCTGGTCGCCGTAGACGAACCACGACGGCAGCTTCTTCCAGGCCGGCTCGCCGACGATCGGGTCGGTGAGGGCCTTCTCGGTGACGGGACGCTGGGTGGCGCCCATGAGGCCGGCCACCTGCACGGGCACGTCTCCCGCGAACTGCTGGCGGAACACGTCGCGGCGGATGGTGAACTCGTTGCCACCGGTCGAGACGGGGTAGACCTTCAGCGCTTCGCCGAGGGTGCTGCCGGGGAACTTGCCCGACAGCTCGAAGGCGTTCTCGCCCTGGTCGGCCGCGAAGGCGGCGACGTAGACGAGGCCCTTCACCGCCGGGTGGGTGCCCGCCTCGGTGATGACGAGGCCGCCGTAGGAGTGGCCCGCCAGCACGACGGGTCCCTCGATGGCGTCGAGCACGTCGCGCAGGTAGGCGGCGTCGCCGCTCACGCTGCGCAGCGGGTTCGCGACGGCCACCGAGGTGACGCCGTTCTCGAAGAGGTGCTTGATGACGTCGTTCCAGCTCGCCGACTCGGCGAAGGCCCCGTGGACGAGGACGACGGTGGGTGTGCTCATTGTTTTGCTTCTCTCTGTTGGGTGGTGCGTGGTGATCGGATGGTGGGTGTGTCAGTCGGTGCCAAGCGCGTGCCGGATGACGGCAACGGCCTGCGCGATGGCGGCGGAGGTGGCGGCCGTCGCACGGAGCGGGTTCAGCATCATGAAGTCGTGGATCGTGCCGTTGTAGCGGACACTCGTGGTGCGCACGCCGGCTTCGGTGAGCTTGCGCGCGTAGGCCTCGCCCTCGTCGCGCAGCACGTCGTTCTCGTCGACGATGATGAACGCCTCGGGGAGCCCTGAAAGCTGCTCGAGGGTGGCGCGCAGCGGGGATGCGGTGATCTCGGAGCGCTTCTCGACCTCGGGGAGGTAGGCGTCCCAGAACCACGCCATGCCCTTCGCGGCGAGGTACCAGCCCTCGCCGAACTCGCGGTAGCTGTCGGTGTCCTGCCCCGCGTCCGTGACCGGGTAGTAGAGGGACTGGTGCACGAAGCGCACCGTGCCCCGCTGCTTCGCGAGCAGGGTGACGGCGGCGGTCATGTTGCCACCGACCGAGTCGCCGGCGATGGCGAGCCGCGACGGGTCGAGGCCGAACTGGGCGCCGGACGCGACGATCCATTCGGCGACCGCGTACGCCTGCTCGATGGCGACCGGGTAGCGGGCCTCGGGCGAGCGGTCGTATTCGACGAAGACGATCGCAGCCCCCGTACCGACGGCGAGGTCGCGCACGAGACGGTCGTGGGTGCCGGTGTTGCCGAGCACCCATCCGCCTCCGTGGATGTAGAGCACGACGGGCAGCGGGCCTTCGGCTCCCGGCGCGGTGACGATGCGCACGCGCACCTCGCCGACGGGGGCGGGAACGGTGACCCATGTCTCGTCGACCTCGGGCTTGTCGATGGGGGCGGCCTGCAGCTCGTCGAGCACCTTGCGGGCGCCGTCGGTGCCGAGCTCGTAGATGAACGGCGGATTCGCGGTCGCCGCGACCAGTTGGGCCGCCGCCGCTTCGAGAGCGTGTGCGCTCATGAGGGGACCTTTCGTGACGTTTCTCGAACGGCGTCCCCCGGATGAGGGGCGTCACCAGAAGAGACCAGGGCGGCGGCCGATGTGTGACCGGCGGGCAGGCGCCACTGCTCCTGCGCCCCGCCTCCCTCGTGCACTTCGGCGTACTCGCCGCCCGGAAGCCGCACGATGATGCCGGTCTCCCAGCCGTGGGCGGCGATGTCGCGGTCCTTGTCCTGGAGGGCGAGGCAGATCCGCCGGGTGATCGCGAACGCGATCCCGGGCCCGACGAGGAGCAGCACTTGGAATCCGACCAGTACCCCTTCGAGCGAGAGCCGGAACAGCACGGCGATATGGTCGGCGGCGGCGGCCGCCCACATGGTGCCGATGAAGACGAGTCCGGCGACTCCGAGGGCGGTGCGTCGCGCCGCGTTGCGGGGTCGGTCGAGCACGTCGTACTCCCGGGTGTCGCGGCTGATCCACGACTCGAGGAACGGGTAGACGGTCACCCCCACGATGAAGAGTCCGACCACCGCGAGCGGGACGAGGATCGCCAACGTCCACGTGTAGCCCAGCCATTCGACCTCCCACCCGGGCGGCACGAGGCGCAGCGCCCCGTCGAGGAAGCCGGTGTACCAGTCGGGCTGGCTGCCGGCTCCGGCGCTCGCAGGGTCGGAGGGTCCGTTCAGCCAGACGGGGCTGATGGTGACGGTGGCCGAGACCAGCAGCATCAACCCCGCGATGATCGCCCCGAGTCCGGCGGCGCGCGCGGCGGCCTCCGGCCAGGTGCGCACCAGGGGTTCGCGCCGGGTGGCTGCAGTGGGGAACCGCGGCGCCGGACGCCCGAGCACCACCGCCGAGCGGATGCCGATGAGGGCGAGCAGCACGAGCGGCAGCACCACGATGTGCAGCGGGGCCAGCTGCTCGATCGCGGACCCCGGGAACGCTCCCCCGAAGATCAGTTGCGAGATCCACGGGCCGACGACCGGGATGCCGAGGGCGACCCCCTGGGTGATGCGCAGGCCGGTGCCGGCAAGCAGGTCGTCGGGCAATGCGTAGCCGGTCCACCCGGTGCCGAGCGCCACCAGCAGCACCAGCATCAGGAGCAGCCAGGTGCCCCGCCGGGGTCGCCGGTGGGCGCCGGTGAAGAACAGGATCGCGAGCTGCACGACGATGCTCGCCGGCAGCGCGAGGGCGGCCCAGTGGTGCGCCTGCCGCACGAGCAGCCCGCCCCGCACGTCGAGCGAGATGTTCATCACCGAGTCGAAGGCCTTCGACACGGAGGCTCCGTGTAGCGGGGCGTAGCTTCCGCTGTAGGCGACAAGGTCGCTCGACGGCGCATAGAAGACGGTGAGGAACACCCCGGTCAGCACCAGCACGGCGGTGAGCGCCAGCGGCACGACACCGAACCAGTGGGTCCAGTGGTTCGGTTCGCCCCGCCTCCTCAGGCGCGCGATCTCGGCTGAGGCCGCCGCTCCGGCTCTCGTGCGCGCGAGCGCCGCACCGAGTCTCTCGGTGAGAGTGCGGCGAACTCGTCGATCGACCGGCATGGATGCCTCCCCTTGTCTCTTAAAGGGAGACCGATCGCGGGGGCCGGGTGTTGGCTGCGGGGCCCCGCGGGGAGGCGGCG
>JAEWJX010000081.1 GCA_023386365.1 Actinomycetes bacterium
CATGAACAGATCGCAGATCCAGTTGGCGAGGTTCAGGTTGTGCGTGCGGCTCGCCTCGTCGCCGGTGTTGTCCCGAAGCTCGAGGAACTCCTCGATGTCGGCGTGCCACGGCTCGAGGTAGACGCAGCACGCGCCTTTCCGCTTGCCGCCCTGGTTCACCGCGGCGACGGACGCGTCGAGCGTCTTCAGCCACGGTACGATCCCGTTGGAGAGGCCGTTCGTGCTCTCGATGAGCGAGCCGCGCGAGCGGACACGGTGGTAAGCGAGGCCGATGCCGCCGGAGAACTTCGAGAGCATCGCGACGTCGGCGTAGCGCTGGTAGATCGTCTCGAGGTGGGCGTCGGGCGAGTCGAGGAGGAAGCAGCTCGAGAGCTGCTCGTGCCGCGTGCCCGCGTTGAACAGCGTCGGCGAGCTCGGTAGGTACGCGAGCGTGGAGAGCTGCTCGTAGAGCTCGAGCGCCTCCGCGACCGTGTCCGAGAGCGCGCACGCGATCCGGAGGAAGATCTGCTGCGGCGTCTCGATGACGAGACGCGTCTCCGGGTGCTTCAGCAGATAGCGGTCGTAGACCGTGCGGAGACCGAAGTACTCGAATTCGCGGTCACGCTCCGGCGCGACGGCGTCGTTCAACTTTCGTGCGTTCGCGACGACGAAGTCCGAGAGCCGGTCGTTCACGAGCCCGAGTCGCTGCCCGGCCGCGACGGACTGGGAGAACGACTGGATGTCCTGTCCGCGGACCTCCTTGTCGATGTACGTCGCGAGCAGGCGCGCCGCGAGCTTCGCGTATTGTGGCTCCTCGACGATGTACGCGGCGGCCGTCTGGATCGAGAGCCGATCGAGCTCGCTCGTCGTCGCGCCGTCGTAGAGTCCGCTGATGGTCTTCGTGGCGATGCGCATCGGGTCGACGTCCCGGAGCCCGCTCGCACACCGCGTCACGGCGCGGACGATCTTGTCGAGATCGACGGGCTCGGTCCGTCCGCTCCGCTTCGTCACGCGCATCGACGTCCGGAAGGCGCCGCTCTCGGGCTCGCTGTCGGGCGCGCTCTCGCTCGCGTGCGCGGGGACGATGTTCGCTCGCAACGACGACATGCCGTTGCTCTTCATCGGATCGATGTTCATGGGCCTCTCCTGTCGAGCCGCGCGCGAGACCCGCTCGCACGCGGCGGTCATGTCGCGTGTCGTCGATCGACCCCGTCCCCACGGACGTCGAGCATCGACGTGGAGGAGCGATCGGATCCGTACGCGGCGGAGCGCTGCCCGGCGTGCACGAACCTCTCCGCCCTCCCACGAGGCGCTCAGGTCGAACCGCTCCGGGATGTCTCCCCGTGAACGGATGACGGGCAGGTTTTCGGACTTCGAGCGCGTCCGGCGTCGCCGGGCTTTCCTACTGTCCGTCGCTTCCCAGCTCCTCCACGTGGAGAGGCCAGTGCATGGAACGGAGGTCGTTCTCGTTTACCGCTGCGGGGCAGTCCCGGAGTTGCGCCGGGTTCCCTTTCAAGCCTGAGCGCATGCCCAGGCACCAGTCACGAACCACTACATACAGAGGCGCGTTCGTTCAGGTCAACAAGATGTTGTGGCGCGCCGAGATTGCGGAGCGCTTCTCGCAGCTTGATCGTGTTCACGTTCGGAGGTCCGCGCACGGCCCCCTGGCGGCACGCCCTCCGGCGCGCGTGACCAGCATCACGTAGGCACCGCGCCCCGGCACGGCGTCGATACCCCGCACATTCCGGCCTCGACGCGCGGTCCGCCTGTTGCTGTTCGCTCCGGCATGACCCGAGGGATTGGACGGAGAGCGTTCCTGCATGCGAGCGGAGGGCTGCTCGTCGCGCTGACGGCGGCGTGCGGCGAAGAGGCGGAGGACGACGCCTTTGCGCAGGAAGCGCCCATCCGCCAGGCGCCGCCCGACGAGGACTCGTACGAAGCATGGCTCCGCTACCGGCGCCTCTCTGGCGCCGCTGCGCGTGACGCGGCCAGGCTCGCCGCCGGGTTGACCGTGGAAGGAAGTGGGAGCGTGCTCGACTCGGCGCGCGCGGAGCTTCGACGCGGCCTGACCGCCATGCTCGGTGACGCGTTCGATCCGTCTGCGAGAGGCGTCGGCATCGTGGCGGGCACGCCCGAGACCTCCTCGATCGTGCGAGCCGCCGTTCGGTCCGACGAGCTGGATCGCGTCGGCGCGGAGGGGTTCGTCATCAAGCGGGCGCGCGACCGTCTCGTCCTCGCGAGCAAGGGGCACGAGGGCGTGCTCTACGGCGCGTTTCACTTGCTGCGCCTGCTCCAGACCGGAGCGCGCATCGCCGACGTCGCCGAGGCGCCGCAGGTCGAGCTGAGGATGATCGAGCACTGGGACAACTACGAAGGCGGCGCCGAGCGAGGCTACGCCGGGCCGTCCATCTTCGATTTTCCCGCGTTCCCGGCGATCGAAGAGCGCTACGTCGACTACGCGCGGATGCTCGCGTCGATCGGCGTCAACGCGTGCGCGATCAACAACGTCAACGCGAGCGTGAAG
>JAEWJX010000115.1 GCA_023386365.1 Actinomycetes bacterium
CCCCCGCGCGTGGGGTGGGGGTCCCGCGCCGGGGGGGGGGCTATGCAGCACCGCGACCCGGTCGCGGCCACTCGGCCCCAGGTCTGTCTCGGACACCTCCACGACGAGCTGCGCGTCGGGCATCGCCAACGCCGCGAGCTCGGCCGTGACGCGTTCGGCGAGCGAGGCCGCCGCCGCCCGACGACCGTCGCTGAGGGTCGTGGCGAGATCGTCGACCCGCGCCGCCGCCTTCTCCACCTCGTCGGCGAGCTGCGCGATGCGGTCATCGTCGCCGTCGAGTTCGATGAGACGCAGTCCCGCACCATCGAGGCGTGCGATCACCTCGTCGAGGACGTCACCGTGCTTGCGAGCGAAGGCGGCCAACGCGGCGCGACGCTCCTGCACGCCCTCCAGTTCACGGGCGGCGTCGACGTCGAGGCCACCGAGGTAGTGCGACAGCTCACCGGAGACCTCGGCGAGCTGATACGACACCGCGTCGAGTCCTTCGCGCACCGGCGTGAGAGCCGGATCGTGGTCGGCCACACGGGCGATCGCGCGCCGCGCCTCCTCGACGAGAGCCACCGCGTCGGGGCGGTCCTCGCCCGACTGGCTGGACACCGCCTCCTGGGCCAGGGTCGCCGCCTGCCGGAGGTCTTCGAGGTTGCCGAGACGTTCGGCCCGTGCCGCGAGCTCGGTCTCCTCGCCCGGCTGCGGGGCGAGGTCGGCGTACTCGGCGAGGTCGGCGCGCAGCTGGGCGGCCTCCCGCGCCCGGGCGTCACGATCGGCGGTGAGAGCGTCGAGTTCCCCCGCGGACTCGCGCCACACGCGGAAGGCGGAGCCGTAGTCGGCCAGCACGTCCCGGTGCGCGGCACCCGCGGCTCCGTCGAGGGCATCGCGCTGGGCGGTGGCGGACTTCAACCGCAGCTGGTCCGACTGGCCGTGGACGACCACGAGCCGCTCCCCCAACTCGGCGAGCACGCCGACCGGGGTCGAGCGCCCGCCGACGACACCGCGGCTGCGCCCCTCGGCGGAGACGGTCCGCGCCAGGATGAGTTCGCCGAGCTGCGCACCGGCGGGGTCGACACCGGCGGGGTCGAGATCGCCTCCCGCCTCACGCACACGATCCGCGACAGCGCCGACCTCGGGCACGATCCAACGCCCCTCGACGCTCGCCTGCGGCGCGCCGGCACGGATCGCGCCCGCATCCGCCCGCTCACCGAGCAGCAATGCAAGGGCCGTCACCACCATCGTCTTGCCGGCGCCGGTCTCGCCGGTGACAGCGGTGAACCCCGGTCCGAGCGGCAGCCGAGCCTGCCCGATGACACCCAGATCGCGGATGGAGAGCTCTTCGATCACGCCCGGCCGTTCTCGACGACGGGCTCGGACGTGGTGGCCTCCGCCGCGGGACCGCGCCACCCGGAAACCGGAAGCGCGAACTTGTTCACCAGGCGATCCACGAACGGGCGCGGCGCGAGCCGGGCCAGCCGGACCGGCGTCGACGAACGGCGCACCACGACGCGTGCGCCCGGGGGCAGCTCGAACGGGCGCCGACCGTCGCACCACAGCACACCGCTGCCCTGGGAGCGGTCGAGCAGTTCGATCGCGACCGGCGACTCCGGGCCGACCACAACGGGGCGAGCGAACAGCGCGTGCGCCGACAGCGGCACCATCAGGATCGCCTCGACGCTCGGCCACACCACAGGCCCGCCCGCCGAGAACGCGTACGCCGTCGACCCCGTCGGGGTGGAGATCACCACCCCGTCGCAGCCGAAACTCGACAGCGGGCGCGAATCGACCTCGACGACCACCTCGAGCATCCGCTCGCGGCTCGCCTTCTCGACCGTGGCCTCGTTGAGCGCCCACGTCTCGTAGAGCACCTCGGCACCGCGCTTCACCCGCACGGCGAGCGTCATGCGCTCTTCGACGACGTAGTCGCGCGCCAGTGCCCTCTGGACCGTCTCGTCGAGGTCTTCCCGCTCGGCCTCGGCGAGGAAACCCACATGCCCCAGGTTGACGCCGAGCAGCGGCGCATCACATCCGCGCACCAGCTCGGCGGCACGCAGAATGGTGCCGTCGCCCCCGAGCACGATCACCAGTTCGAGTTCGCGCGCCGCCACATCGGTGCCCAGCAGTGCGAGGGGCGACAACGCGGGGTCGGCCGCACGCAGGTCGGCGAGCTCGTCGTCGGACACCACGGGGGTGATGCCCGCATCGATCAGTCGACGGCACACGTGGATGCCGGCCTCGAGCGAGTCGGCGCGGCCGGTGTGGGCGACCACCAGGAAGTGGCGCACGTCGTCGGTCATACGCCCATTCTGTCGGATGCGTCCGTCGTCGTGCCGTGCGCGTGCCTCACTCGTGCACAACCACGGTCACGAGAGCCCCGTGAGGACCTCACGGAGGGTGCCCGGGTCGGGCGCGCCCCGGCGCAGGTGCGCGACATACTCGCGGTTGCCGCTCCCACCCGGGATCGGGCTGTCGATCACCCCGAGGGCCCCGATGCCGAGGTCCCAGGCCGCCCAGAGCACGGCGGTCACGGCATCCTGACGCGCACCCCGGTCCCGCACGATGCCCTCCTTGAGGCCCCCTCGGCCCACCTCAAACTGCGGCTTCACGAGCAGCACGAAGTCGGCATCCGGCTCCGCGAGCGCGGCCAACGGTTCGAGCACGTGGGTGAGCGAGATGAAGCTCAGATCGCCCACCACCAGCGTCGGCCAGCCGCTCTCGGCGAGTTCCTCCGCCCACGGCCGGAACGCGGACGAGTCGCGGGTGAGGTAGCGCAGGTTCTCGCCTTCGAGGTTCACCACCGCGGGGTCGTCGGCCACCTCGCGCGCGAGCTGCCCGTGCCCCACGTCGACCGCGAAGACTCGGGATGCACCTCGCTCCCGCAGCACCTGCGTGAAGCCGCCCGTCGACGCCCCCGCGTCGAGCGCCACCCGACCACTCGGGTCGACGCCGAACGCGTCCAGACCGGCGAGCAGCTTGTGGGCGCCACGGCTCACATAATGGTCGCTCCCCGCCACCTCGATCGTCGCCACCGCCGACACCTGCACCGACGACTTCACCGCGGCACGACCGTCGACCGTCACCAGGCCCTGGGCGATCAGTTCGGCAGCGACGCCACGCGACCGGGCCAGACCGCGACGCACGAGCTCGGCGTCGAGTCGGGACCGCGTCGCGGCGTCGTCGTCAGGCATGCGCGCGCGGCGCGTCCCCGGATTCGAGCCGTGCCCGCAGCTCGTCGTGCACCTGTGCGAGAGCGGCGGCGCGGTCGCCGAGCGGCTGATCCTCGATGACCCGCAGGCGGGACACGAGGGCGCTCGGGTCGCCGTCGGCGGGCGCGGATGCTGCGGGGGCGGTCTCGTCGGTCACGTCACGAATATAGTTCGGGCGCCACGTCGAGCGCGTAGATCGGCACACCCGCACCCCACACGGCAGCGGCGGCCGCCCGGATGCGGTCGATGTCGGTGCCGGCGCTCTCGAGCGTGAGCGACGAACCCCGGTGCAGCACGACCGCGTCACCGACCTGGATCCTGCGGTCGCCCGCCGCATCCCTCTCGTCGCGCACGATCGGGTACGGCTGGGCGAGCCCGCGCAGGTCGGCGAGCACGTAGGTCGGACGGGAATCGTGCGGGGCCGCGAGCAGCTGTTTGGGGCCGTCGATGCCGGTGAGCACCAGAACAGAGTCCATCCCCGACCTGACGGCACCGAGGATGTCGGTGTCGAGCCGGTCGCCGATGAACAGCGGACGACGCGCGTCGAAGCGCGCCACCGCGGCGTCGAAGATCGCCCGCTCCGGCTTGCCGGCGACCACCGGAAGGCGGCCGACGGCGGTGTGCACCGCGGAGACGAGCGTGCCGTTGCCGGGCGCCGTGCCCCGCGCCTGCGGGATCGTCCAGTCGGTGTTGGTGGCGACCCACGGGATGCCGGCGTCGCCACCCTTCAGCGCGAACGCGGCCTCCGCGAGGTCAGTCCACGCGACGGTGGGCGCGAAGCCCTGCACGACTGCGGCGGGCGCGTCGTCAGCGGATCGCGTGATCCGGAATCCGGCCCGCTCCACTTCGGTGGTGAGTCCGTCGCCGCCGACCACGAGCACCGTCGAACCGGCGGGCACCAGGTCGGCCAGAAGCACGACCGCCGCCTGCGGCGAGGAGACGATGTCGTCGGGCTGCGCGGGAAGCCCGAGCGCCTGCAGCTGGCCCGCGACGGTCTGCGGGGTGCGGGAGGCGTTGTTCGTCAGGTAGCCGACGCGGCGTCCACCGGCGGCCGCCACCAGCGCGTCGACGGCATGCGGGATGGCGTTCTCGCCCGCGTAGACCACGCCATCCAGGTCGGCGAGCAGCACGTCGACCCCGTCGAGCGGGGCCGCCCCGTAGGCGTCGCTCACGGCTCGGTGGGAGTGGCGGCGGGCGTCGCGCCCTCGTCGGTCGGGTCGGCTTCGACAGCCTGCTCGGCGACGTCGGCGTCGTCGAGGAACTCCTCGATGATCTCGACGGTGTCCTGCCCTTCAGGGATAGCTGCCTGCTCGAGCGCGATCGCGGCGCGGTCGGAGCGCTGCCACCACTGCTCCGCCTCGTCGTCCCGACCCAGCTCTTCGAGCACGGTCGCGTAGGCGTCGAACAGGGCTGGGCTGTAGCTGAAGGCGCGCTCCGGGTCGAGCTGCGGGATCTGCAGCTCACTGAGGGCGAGCTCCGGCTGGTCGAGATCGAGGCGGGCGCCGGACATCGCAATCGCCAGCGCGACCTGCACGGCCGGGTCGAGAGCCTCACGCGGCACCGACCGGCCGAGCTCGAGTGCGGCCTGCGGGCGTCCAACGCCGCGCTCGGAGTCGACCATCAGCGGCAGCTGGTCTTCTCGGCCGGTGATGCGGCGGTAGGTGCGCAACTCACGCAGCGCGAGGGCGAAGTCGCCGGTCGCGTACGCGGTGATCGCGGTCGTCTCTCGGACGACACCGATGCGCCCGGCGCGACGGGCGGCCGCGAGAGCGTGCTTGTGGGCCAGCGCCGGGTCGGAATCGATGAGCCGCCCCACCATCACCAGGTGCCGGGCGACCCAGTCGGCGTTGTCCTTGCTGAGCGTCTTCAGCTCGATGCGCGCACCCTTGTCGAGCTGGTTCGCGGCGACATCTTCGGGCAGCAACGGATCGTCGTGGCGCGGACGCGAGTCCTCATCGCGCGGCGGGCGGCCCGCACCGGCGCGGTCGCTGGATGCGCGGTCGTACGGCTTACGGTCGTACGGCTTACGGTCGCCGGCGGATGCGCCACGCGACCTGTCGTACGGCTTCCGCTCACCAGGCATGCCGTCTGAACGGGTGCGGTCGTACGGCT
The DNA here is from genome assembly GCA_023386365.1 of Actinomycetes bacterium. Classification (GTDB taxonomy): domain Bacteria; phylum Actinomycetota; class Actinomycetes; order Actinomycetales; family Microbacteriaceae; genus Homoserinibacter. The sequence goes on from JAEWJX010000115.1 coordinate 5,307, forward strand.
TGCGCTCACCCGACTTCCCGTCGGAACGGGTGCGGTCGTACGGCTTGCGCTCACCCGACTTCCCGTCGGAACGAGTGCGGTCGTACGGCTTGCGCTCACCCGACTTCCCGTCGGAACGAGTGCGGTCGTACGGCTTGCGCGGTGCTCCCCCACGGGAGCTGTCGTTCGGTGTGCGCTTCCCGGAGCCGTCGGCGGGCTTCCTCCCGGGGCGCGATTCGTCGCGTTCGCGGTCGGGGGTGCTCTCGTCTGACATGGCTCTCCTGGGTCGGTACATGCTACCGAGCAGCCCGTCACGGGCCGCGGGTTAAACAAGGAAGGCCCACCCGGAATACGGGTGGGCCTCCTCGAAAAGAAGTCCGGCGGTGTCCTACTCTCCCACGAGGTCCCCCTCGCAGTACCATCGGCGCTGTAGGTCTTAGCTTCCGGGTTCGGAATGTAACCGGGCGTTTCCCCTACGCTATGGCCGCCGAAACACTATTGATTTTTCAGTCATAGTGCTTCGAACTGTGTTCGAAGCGGTTCCCGACCGTCAATCAGGAACCACAAAGTGGACGCGAGCAACAAAAACTTATGTGTGTTGTCAAGTTATCGGCTTATTAGTACCGGTCAGCTCCATGGGTCTTTAGTCCCCACTTCCACATCCGGCCTATCAACGCAGTAGTCTAGCTGCGAGCCTCTCCCCCTAAGGGATGGAAATCTCATCTTGAAGCCGGCTTCCCGCTTAGATGCTTTCAGCGGTTATCCGTTCCGAACGTAGCTAATCAGCGGTGCTCTTGGCAGAACAACTGACACACCAGAGGTTCGTCCATCCCGGTCCTCTCGTACTAGGGATAGATCTTCTCAAATTTCCTACGCGCGCAGCGGATAGGGACCGAACTGTCTCACGACGTTCTAAACCCAGCTCGC
>JAEWJX010000046.1 GCA_023386365.1 Actinomycetes bacterium
CCCCCCCCCCCCCCCCCCCCCCGGGGGCGGCCCCACGGGTAGGGTTGGCGGCTAGCGCACCTCGACGTCGGCGTACTCCGGATGCTGGTCGATGAAGCCCCGGATCATCGGGCACTCCACGATGACCTTCTCGCCGGCGTCGCGCCGCGCATCCAGCACGTGGGCGATGAACGCGGTGCCGATGCCGTAGCCGCGCAGTTGCGGGTCGACGTAGGTGGAGCGCAGCACCGTCGGGCTCCCGTGGAGGTGCGCGTATCTTATGACGCCCACCTCGCGGTCGCCGATGAGGGCGCGGTACTCCTCCGTCGCCGGGTCGTCGAGCACCCGCAACTCCACATCGGAGTCGGCGCTCGGCAGCACGAACTCGGACGACCCGGCGCCCTCACCGGCTGCCGCGGTGCCCTCGTCGAGGAAACCCATCCCATCCGGGTAGCCGGCGGCATCCGGGTATTCGATCCGGTCAGGAGACATGGTGCATCCAATCGTCGAAGCGGGTGGGCATCAGGGTGGCGTCGTCACCGGGCAGCAGTTCGTCCTCGGCGAGGTCGGTGCCGAAGTAGGTGGCGAGCGGATCGGCGACCACCTGGCGTGCGTCGTCGTGCGCCCAGAGACGAGTGCGCACGACGCTGTCGAGGCGGAACCGCTCCGGGCCCGCGAACTCGGTGATGGTGCCGGTCGGTTCACCGGATGCCACCCGCAGCACCGCCTCGGCCACATCGTCGGCCGCCATCGGCTGGATGAGGGCCTTCGCGACCCGCACCACCCCACGCTGGCTGGCGGAGTCGGCGATGCTCAGCAGGAATTCGAAGAACTGGGTGGCGTGCACGATCGAGAACGGGCGCCCGGAGGTGCGGATCAGTCGCTCCTGTTCGAGCTTCGCGGCGAAGTAGCCGCCCTCCGACCGCGTGAGCCGATCGGTGCCCACGATCGACAGCGCCACATGGTGCGAGACGCCGGCGGCGGCGCCGTAGGTGAGCAGGTTGAGGGTCGACCCGTAGAAGAACTCCTTCGCACCGGCGTAGTCGGTATAAGAGGAGTTCGTGGTGTCGACCACCGTGTGTGCTCCATCGAGAGCCTCGGCGAGGCCCTCACCCGTGAACGAGTTGACCCCGGTGGCGCGGGAAGCGACCACCAGGGTGACGTCTTGCTCTGCCAACCGGGCCGACAACTTCGACCCGATCAGACCTGTACCACCGACGACGACGATCTTCATACCCAGAAAGACCGGGCAGCCCCGCGATCTGTGACAGGGTTCGCGATCTCAGCGCAGCGCGGCGACCGCCTCCGCGACGGGAGTGCCCCCATCCGTCACCTCGACGATGACGCGGTTCACCGTCGGCTCGTCGAGCACGGCGGCGATGAAGGCCGCCACGTTGTCGCGGCGCACGTCGCCGTATTCGATCGCGAGACCGGCGGTGACGAGCCCGTCACCCGGTTCGTCGCGGAGGGTGCCGGGGCGCACGATCACCCAGTCGAGGTCGGTGGCGGCGAGGTGCACGTCGGCGGTCTTCTTGACGCGCATGTAGTGCTCGAAGCCTTCGCGCGGTTCGGCGTCGCGACCCGCATCCGGGAACACCGACACCAGCACGAAGCGTCGAACGCCCGCGGCTGCGGCCGCCGACGCGGCTTTCTCGAGCCCGCGGCCGTCGATGAGGGTCGTCTGGTCGAGGCCGGTGCCGTGCGCGCCGGCCGAGAACACGACCGCGTCGTGGCCGTGCATGAGCTCGGCGAGGCGCTCCACCGGGTCGTCGATCAGGTCGCCGCGGACCGGCACCACGCCGGCGGCGGTGAGGCGTTCGGCCTGCTCCGGCATCCGGTGCATCCCGGTGGCCGGTTCGCCCCTCTCGCTGAGGATGGCGCCGAGGCGCCGCCCGACCCCGCCTGCCGCACCGATCTGGAACACCTTCATCCTTCGATCATCGCGCACCGTGCGCGCGTCGGCGAGGATGGGTGCATGGCGAACCCTGTGGATGTCCCGATCGACGGTGGGCCGATCCGGCTCGGTCAGTTCCTGAAGCTGGCGAACCTGATCGACTCGGGTGCCGACGCCAAGTCGGTGATCGCCGGCGGCATGGTGCGGGTGAACGACGAGGTGGAGACGCGCCGCGGGCGGCAGCTGCAGCCGGGCGACGTGGTCGAGATCGGCGGAGCCCGGGCGCGCGTGGCGTCGAGCTAGGCCGCCTGCACTGCTGCTGCACAGGCGCGGTCGATAGTGTCGACGCAGAGCCGCCGCAGGCTCCCGGACGACGGATCAGTACCCGGTACGCGACAAGACTGGCCAGGGAGTCGTCATGTTGTCGTGGATCGTCCTCATCGTCGCCGGTGTGCTGGAGGCCGTCTGGGCCACCGCGCTCGGCAAGAGTGAAGGCTTCACGAAGCTGTGGCCGACCGTGATCTTCGGTGTCACGCTCGTGGCGAGCATGGGTGGGCTCGCCTTCGCGTTGCGGGAGATTCCGACCGGCACCGGCTACGCCGTGTGGGTAGGGATCGGCGCCGCGCTCACCGTGGTCTACGCGATGATCACGGGGGCCGAGTCGGCATCCGTCATCAAGGTGCTGCTCATCGTGGGGCTGGTCTCGTGCATCGTGGGGCTGAAGCTGGTGAGCGACGCCGGCCACTGATCGGCCCGCGGGCTGCGCGCTAGGCTGGCGCGGCGGTGAGGGGAGCGGCCATGGACGCGGATTCGGGGAAGCCCGTCGGAGTCGCGCGTCCGCCGTTCAGTCCGGTGGTGGCGCTGCTGACGGTCTCGGCCGTGTGGGAGGCGCGACTGGATGCGGCGCTGCGCGATCACGCGCTCACGACCCGCAAGTACGGGCTGCTCGCGCACATCCGTTCTACCCCCGGCATCTCGTTCTCGGAGTTGGCGCGGCGGTCGCAGATCACCGTGCAGTCGGCGCACAGTGCGGTGAAGGCGCTCGTGGATGCCGGGTTCGTGGCGGATGCGACGGCACACGCCGGGTCGGCCTCCGATCTGCGGGTCACGTCGGCGGGGGAGGACGTGCTGGCCGAGGCCGAGCGACACCTGGAGCTGCTCGACGCGGAACTGCGTTCCGGGGCCCCCGACCTGACCGCCGCGCTCGATGGTCTGCACGAGGAGCCCTTCACCGGGGGTGCGCCGCAGGGGTGACCGCTCAGCCGCAGGACTGGAGGGTCGACACGAGTGCGGCGCGGTCGTCGTCGGCGACACTCAGCGTCCACTCGGTGGCGATGGCGACGTATGACGCGGCGTAGGTGCAGCGGTAGGTCTCGACCGGCGGCATCCAGTCGGACGGGCCGAGGTCGGACTTCGCCTGGTTGGTGGGTCCGTCGACGGCCAGCAGGTTGGCGAGGGTGTTGGCGTACGCGAGTCGCCGCTCCGGCGCCCACGCCCACGCTCCTCCCCGCCATGCGGCGGAGAGCGACACGATGTGGTCGATCTGCACGCCCGGGCTTCCCGGGTTGCCGGGCTGCGCGACACGGTCGTGCTGGAAGGTGATCGTCTGCCCCGAGTAGCGGTCGTGGAGGGTGCCGGTGAGCACCGTGCAGCGGTCGGTGGTGATGTCGACGAGGTCGCGGACGAGCACATCCTGGCGCTGGTTGCAGCCGTTGCCGTCGATGTCGGTCCACGCCTCACCGAATGCGTCGCGGCGGTAGTCGGGGGTGGCTGCGCTCTCGTCGATGGTCGGCAGGGCGGCAGCCTGGGCGGCGAGGGTTCCCGGGTCGGGCTCGGGCTCGGCGGTGGGCGCGGTGTCGGGTTCGGCGGCGGTGCCGGGCAGGATCGGGGGAGCGGTGGTCGCGTCGGCGTCGCGCGGCTGCTGCACGGCGATGAGCACGGCCGCGATGGCGGCCAGGGCGATGAGAGCGGATGCGAGGGTGGTGGTGCGGGTGCGGGTGCGGCGTCGGCTCACCGATCCAGTCTGGCGGCTGCCGGCGACGCTGCCGTTCACGGCGGACCTTCAGGCAGACTGAAGACCTTCAGTTAGACTGAAGGCATGTTCCGCGCCCCGAAGCCGCTGTTCCGTGCCGTCGCGATCGCCGAAGCGATCTCGTGGACCCTGCTCATCACCGGCCTCGTGCTGCGCGCCACCACCGAGTTCGCGCTCGGCGTCACCATCGGTGGCGCCATCCACGGCTTCGTGTTCCTGTCGTACGCGGCAACCGCCGTGCTGCTCGCCCTGCATCAGCGGTGGAGGCTGTGGCCGGCGCTCGTCGCGATCGTGAGCGCGATCATCCCCTACGCGACGATCCCCACCGAGCTGTGGCTCGCCCGCAGCGGTCGACTCGACGGGGGGTGGCGTCTCGACGAAGCCGCTGACCCCGCCGACCGCCGCTGGTACGACGGGCTGCTGCGCTGGTTCCTGCGCCGCCCGTGGGTGCTCGGGCTCCTCATCCTGCTCGCGGTCGCGGTGCTGTTCACCGCGCTGCTGCTGATCGGCCCGCCCGGAGGCGCCAAGAGCTGACGCTCAGGCGTCGACGGCCGTCAGCTCGAGCAGCAGGGCCTGGCCCGGGTTGAGCACCGGCAGCGGCAGACCTTCGGCCAGCACCGCGCCGGTGAACACGGCATCCGCATCCGCCAGCCAGGCGGGATCGGCGATTTGGTGCCGACTCGCGTCACCCAGTTCGCGGCGCACCCGCACCCGGTAGCCGAGTTCGGGGCGGAGCCCGGGCAGCGGGACCCGCACGGCGTTGCCGGTCGCGCCGGTCTCGGTGCGCACCCACGCGAACACCGCGTGGTCGCCCGCCTCCGAGACGACACCGTGCAGCAGCGCGCCGTCGTCGAGGTGGTCGCCGCGCACCGTCACCCCGCCGTGCAGCAGCGGGCGCAGTTCGCGGTAGAGGGCGGTGAACGCCCGCACCTGCGCGAGCTCGTCGGCGTCGCTGCGGGTGAGGTCCCACTCGATGCCGGCGTGCCCGAACAGTGCGGTCGTCATGCGGAACCCGAGCGACGCGTGACGGTGTGTGGTGTGCGCCTCGGCCGGGCCCAGGTGGCTGCCGATCAGCTCCGGCGGGAGCAGGGTCTGCGTCCAGCGCTGGATGCGCTGACGCTCGATCGGGTCGTTCGTGTCCGACGCCCACACCCGGTCGGTGCGCTGCAGGATGCCGAGGTCGACGCGCGCGCCGCCGCTCGCGCAGCTCTCGATCTCGAGCGACGGATGCCGACGCCGCAGCTCGTCGAGCAGGGCGTAGACCGCGAGCGTCTGCGCGTGCACCCGCGCCGAGGCGTCGGCGCCGAGGGCGGCGTGCAGGTCGCGGTTGTGGTCCCACTTGACGTAGTCGACCTCGGCGGCGGTGATCACCGCATCCAGCCGCTCGAGCAGGTACGCCGCCACCTCGGGCCGCGACAGGTCGAGCACGAACTGGTGCCGCCAGGTGAGCTCGGAGCGCTCGCCGAGTAGCCACTCCGGATGCTCGCGCGCGAGGTCCGAGTCGGGGTTCACCATCTCCGGCTCGAACCACAGCCCGAACTGCATGCCGCGCTCGTGCACGTAGCGGCTGAGTGGCAGCAGGCCGTCGGGCCACAGGTCGTCGTCGACGAACCAGTCGCCGAGGCCGGAGCGGTCGTCGCGGCGGCCGCGGAACCAGCCGTCGTCGAGCACGAACCGCTCCACGCCCACCTCGGCAGCCGCATCCGCCAGCTGCGTGAGACGGGTGAGGTCGTGGTCGAAGTACACGGCCTCCCAGGTGTTGAGAAGCAGCGGGCGCGGGGAGCTCGGATGCCCGGGGCGGGCTCGCAGCGACCGGTGCAGCCGCTCGGTCACGCCGTCGATGCCGTCGGCACTCCACACCAGCACGAGTTCGGGGGAGGTGTAGGTCTCACCGGGGGAGAGCCGTATCTCGCCGGACTGCAGCAGCTCGCCGCCGCCCAGGACGGCCCCGTGCACCCCGGCGCCCTCCGACAGGCGCTCGACGAGCACCTCCTGGTCGCCGCTCCACGCGACGTGCGCCGCCCACAGCTCGCCGCTGCGGAACCCGAAGCCGGGGGTGCCGACCATCGTGAGATACGGAGCGTCGTGGCCGGGGCGTCCGCGGCGGGTCTGCCGCATCCAGGTGCCGTCGTTCACCTGGCCGCGCTGCGGGCGGCGCTCACCGCTCCAGCGACCGGAGAAGTCGAGGATCTCGCGGGCGCGGGCCGGCAGCGGCAGCAGGCTGCGGAGGGCGCGCACCTCGACCAGGTCGTCGCCGGTGTTGGTGACGGATGCGGTGATGCGCAGCACGCCGGCGGCATCGAGGGCGAGCGTGTAGGCCACCTCGGCGCGGCCGCCGGCGTCGCGGAATCGCAGCTGTGCGGCGTCGGTGCCGTGCTGCGGGGCCTGCTGCTGCCAGGTGGTGAGGATGCGCGTACCGGCTGCGATCTCGACCGCGGGGGTGCCCGACCATCCCGACGAGCGGTCGGCGACGAGCGAGAACGATCGCGGGGCGTCGAACGAGCTGAACATGACGGCGGGCGCGGCGGATGCGACGAGCCCCGGCACGTCAGCGTCGGCGAGTGCGGCACCCCAGTGGGCGACGGCGGGGAGGCCGAAGCGGTCGGGGGAGAGCACGAGGCTCACGCCGGCGTTGCGCAGGTGGAGGACGTCGTCGGGGGTCACCGGGGAAGCCTATTCGCCCCGGCTGGCGGGTGTGTGAACGTGCCCAGTGTTATCCGTTTTGACAATCATTATCAATAAGAGTTAGCGTCGTAGCCATGCGCCTCCGCCACCTCACCGTGCCCACGCTCGCCCTCGCCACCGTCGCCGCCCTCACCGGCTGCGCCACCAGCGACGACCCCGCAGCCGACGGCACCATCCGCATCGTCGCCTCCACCAACGTGTACGGCGACATCGCCCGCACTGTGCTCGGCGACGCAGGCGAAGTGACCTCCATCATCGAAGACTCCGCCCAAGACCCCCACGAGTACGAAGCAGACGCCCGCGACGCGCTCGCCATCTCCCGCGCCGACATCGTCATCGTCAACGGCGGCGGCTACGACGACTTCATGGGCACCCTGCTCGACGCCCAGAACTCCGACGCTGTCGTCATCGACGCCGTCGAGCTTTCCGGTCTCGACCCCGACACTGACGTGCACGACCACGGGGACGACGAGCACGCCGAAGACGAGCACGCGGACGACGAGCACGCCGATGAGGAGGGCCACGAGGGCCACGACCACGGCGAGTTCAACGAACACGTCTGGTACCACTTCGGCACCATGGGCACGCTCGCCGAAGAACTCGCCGAACAGCTCGCCCAGATCGACAGCGGTCGCGCCGCCGAATACCGCGACAACGCGACCGCCTTCAGCGACGGCATCCACCAGCTCGACGAACGCGCCGCAGCGATCGCCGCCGACCACGCCGGTGACGGGGTCGCCATCACCGAACCCGTTCCGCTGTACCTGCTCGAAGCGGCCGGACTCGAGAACCTCACCCCCGACGAGTTCAGCGAAGCCGTCGAAGAGGGCACCGACGCCCCCGCGCTCGTGCTGGAGCAGACCATCGCGCTCGTCTCCGACGGCACCGTCGCATTCCTCGCCTATAACGAACAGACCGTCGGCCCCCAGACCGAACAGGTGCTCGCCGCAGCCCAAGAAGCCGGACTCCCCGTCGTCGACTTCAGCGAACTGCTGCCCGAAGGCGACGACTACCTGACCTGGATGGGCGCCAACCTCGACGCCGTCGAAGGCGCACTCCTCGCTGGTTGAGTAGCGACGCCCGGAGGGCGCCGCGTATCGAAACCGGAAGGCAGCGGGGCGCAGCCGCCCGACGCTCACCCCCAGGCGGAGGCGGGCGCCTTGATGACTTCGACAGGCGTGTAGTGCCAGTGGGCACCGTTGTTGTAGTGGCCGGAGGCCCACGGGGAGGCCCAGATGGCCGACTCGACGGATGCGGTGCTGGCGCTGGCGCGGAACGCGTCCACCATGCCCGCGTAGCCGCGGTTGGTGAGTAGCGCATCCGCGGCGTTGCGGGCCGCTTCGACGAGGTTCACGTTCGATCCGGTGCCGCCGGGGCCGTAGCTGGCTCCCCACCCGTTGTTGAGCGGGTTGTTGCGGTTCCACCAGCTGTCGACGTAGTTTTCTTGCCGCATCCACCGGGTGATGACGGTGACGTTGGTGTCGGTCATCGGGAACCCGGCGAACAGCAGCACCAGCTTCGCCCAGTCGTGGTTGGTGCCGCTCGCTTTGAGGCTGTCGATGCCTTGGGTGGCGTCGTAGTCGTCGCGGGTGACGGCGCCGGTGGCGACGAGGTCTTCGGCGGCGGCTTTCGCCTGCACCTGCACCTCTTGTGCGTTCGCGTCGGCGTAGGCGCTGAGCATGGCGGCATCGCTGGGAGGGATGGGCGGCGCGAGCGCCATCGAGACCATCAGCGCGAAGGTGGCGGCCACAGCCCCGACGGCCAGCACTCCGCGGGTGCGTCTGCTCGCGCGGGAGGCGCCGAGCCTCTCGCGGAGCGGGGGAGCGACCGGGGGAGTGGGAGTCATAAAACCGTTCCCAGGGTACCAGCGCGGGTGTGAGCCGCCTGGGAGAATCTGCTGCCGCGGCTGGGCGTCAGGCGCCGAGTGCGGGGTGCAGGTGGCGGCTCGACAGCGCCACCACCGCCTGGCGTGCGCCTCCCGCGAGGGCGGCGTCGAGGTCTCCGGCGGTGTCGAGCCACGCGTCGAGGAACCCGGAGAGGAACGCGTCGCCGGCGCCGTTCGTGTCGACGATGTCGGCGGGGGTTGCGGCCACCTCTGCGCGTCGCCCGTAGGTGTCGAGGGCGATCGCGCCGTCCGCGCCGAGGGTGCACACGGCCAGCTGCGGCCCCGCGTCGATGCACCGCGCGAGCAGTGCCCACGGGTCGTCGGTGCGGTCGGCGTTCATGAACACGGCCTCCGCGCCGTCGAGGAACGGCTGATGGAAGGCGCTTTCGCCGTCGTAGTCGTGCAGGTCGGTCCAGATGGGGATGCCGCGCTCGCGGGCGATGGGGATGAGTTCCGCGGATCGCGGCGCGAGGTCGAGGATGGCGAGGTCGACACCGTCGAGCACGTCCGGCGCGCTCGACGCGGGCTCGGGGTCGTCGGGCGTGGAGAGGTAGAGCGAGAGGCGCGCCCCGGCCGGCGTCATCAGGTTGAGGTGCTGCTCGGTGCGCGCCGCGCGGTGCGCGCGAACCGTCACCCCGGCCGTCGCAAGTGCCGCCGCGATGCGGTCGCCGGCCTCGTCGTCGCCGACGAGCGTGTCGAGCACCACGTCGCGCCCGAGCGCGGTGAGGTGCAGAGCCTTGCCGGCCGAGGTGCCGCCGACGGTGTCGAACCAGTCGTTCGCGAACTCCATGTGCGGCACGGGCGCGGGCAGCGCATCCAGCACCACCATCCGGTTCCATGCGGCGGGACCGACGACGGCGATTCGGGTCAACGGGTCTCCTCGGGAGGGGTGTCGGATGCGGCGGGGCGCGGGGCAGTGAGGCTGCGGCCGCGCAGGAACTCGAGCAGGTCGACGGCGGGCGCCTCCAGCACGGGGCCGCGGCCGAACTCCCAGCCGGCGTCGGTGGCGCGCAGGGCGTGGCCGGCGATGACGGCGCGGATCTCGGTGGGGGCGGCGGCGGCC
>JAEWJX010000068.1 GCA_023386365.1 Actinomycetes bacterium
CCCGCGCGGGGGGTACCCGATGAGCCGCCGCACGGGCCCCGCACGGCTGTTGGGCGCGGCGCTGCTCACCGGAGGTGCGGCATCCGTCGTCGTCGCGGTGATCACGGCGGGGCTGGTGGGAGGCGCGTCGGCCGCAGCGACGGCGGCGGATCGAGCTCGCGACGCAACTCTGAGCGACGCGGTGGCGGCGTCTCCGCCGTCGCAGCGCGACCTCTCCGACTCGCTGCGGGGTGTCCCGGTCGCCGGTCCGGCCGAACGCGGCGAGCACGACCTCACCCCCGAACTGCAGCCCGTATGGGGCGCGACGTTCGACAGCCTCGACGTGATGGTGGAGTCGATGGAGCCGACGGTCGCCGCGATGACCGACGCCCCGCGGGCGGTGGTGCGGCTCGACCGCGCCAAGGCTCTGCCGTCGGGTCCGGGACCGACTCCCGATTCCGACGTGATGGTGAGTTTCGACCCGGCGCTCTCCCGACTCGTCGACCTCGTCGACGGTGAGATGCCCGGCCCGATCGTCGACGGTGAGCCGATCCCGTTCGTGCTCACACAAGAGGTCGCCGAGCAGTTCGGCTGGACGATCGGCGAGGTGCGGGCGGTCGGCTACAGCGCGGGGGACCGCGAGCTGCGGCTCAGCGGCATCGTCGCGCCTCGCGATCCGGATGCCGGGGAGTGGGAGCATGCGGCGGTCGCCCTGCAGGCGTCCGTCATCGACAACGGCGAATCGCCGCCGACGTTCGTGGGAGTGGGCTACGCCGATCCCGGCTCGATCGCCGCGCTCGACCCGCTCGCGGGGTCGGCGCACCTGGAGTTGTGGTTCCCGGTCGACCCGGCGCGCCTCGACGCCGACGCGTCGTCGGAGACCATCGCGGCCCTCCGCCGATTCGGGGCGACGCCCAACACCCTCACGATGACGACTCCGTTCGGGGTGCAGGAGGTGACGGTCTCGCCGGCAGGACGGACCGCCACCGTGATCACCTCGACGGAGCCGACGCTGGCGTCGCTCACCTCGCTGCTCGGCATTGCTGCCGCGGCGGCGGGTTTCGCGGCCGCCGCCGTGCTCGTCCTGGCGGTGCGCGGGGTGGTGGGGCGACGCCGGAGCCTGCTGGCGCTCGCGGCCGCGCGTGGTGCCTCCGACGGCGCCCGGGCGGGGTGGATCGCTGCCGAGTCGGCCCTGCTGGCGCTCGTCGGGTCGGTCGTCGGCCTTGCCGTGGCGTGGATGCTGGTCGGGCCGAGCACCGGCGGTCTGCTGGCCGCGGTCGCCGCGGTCGCGGTCGCCGCCGGGGCCGCAGCCCTCGCCGGGGTGCTGCTGGTCCGAAGCGGCACGCGGGCGGATGACCCGGCGCGGCTCCGTTCACGGCTTCGGCTCGCGGTCGAGGCGGGGGTGCTGGTCGTGGCGGTCGCGCTGGTGATCCTGGCGATCACCACGCCCACGTCGGTCGACTCGGCGGCGTCGCCGGTCGTCCTGCTGCTGCCCGTCGCGTTGGCGGGCGCCGGGTGCGTGGTGGCGCTCCGCGTGGTGCCGGCGCTCCTCGCCCTCGCCGAACGGTCTGCTCGCCGCCGCCGAGGTCTGGTTCCGTTGCTCGCACCCGCCCGCGCCGGACGCGATCCGTCGGTGGGCATCGTCCCGGTGCTCGCGCTGGTGACGGGGGCCATGCTCGCGGTGCTCGGCTCCGGCATGTACGCCACGGTGGCGGACGGCGTCGACGCGGCGGCACGCAGCCAGGTGGGTGCCGACGTGCGTGTCGACGCCCGTTACCTCGGCGCGCCCCAGATCGAGGCCGCCCTCGCGGTCGACGGCGTCACCGCGGTGGCCGTCGTCGCCGCCGACCCGGATGTCGACCTCGAGTACCCGGACGGCGATGCGCGCGTCACGGTGTACGTCGTCGACCCCGCAGCCTGGGCATCGGCCACCGGCGACGTGCTCCCCGTCCCCGAAGCGGAGGCGCCCGAGGCGGTCGTCTCACGTTCCGTCGCCGATCGACTCGCCGGGGAGCCGCTCCGCATCCGCGACACCGACGTGACCGTCGGGGTGGTCACCGCCGACGACGGGCCGTTCGGCCGGGCCTCCTCGTGGGTGGCCGTGTCGGAGGAGACCGCCGCGGCGCTCGGCGTCCGGCCGATCCCGAGCGCGCTGCTGGCGGACGTCGACGACGAGACGGATCCGGAGGCGGTGGCCGCGGACTTCGAGCTGATCTTCTCCGACCTCGGCACGGTGCGCACACCCCAGGATGTCGTCGACCAGCGGATCGGGGCCCCCGCCGTGCGCGCGCTCGTCGCCGGCATGGCCGTCGCGGTGGGCGCCGCGACGGTGCTCACCGTGCTGGGTGCCATGCTGGCCCTCGGGGGTGCTGCGGCGTCCCGGCGGCGGCTGTTCGCGCTGCTCCGCGCACTCGGTTCGCCGTCGCGCGCCGAGTACGCGCTCGTCGTCGGTGAGTTGGCGCCGTCGCTCGCCGTCGCCGTTCCCGTCGGCGTGCTCGCGGGTGTGCTGCTCGTGCCGCTCACCGCCGCGACCGTCGACCTGACGACGTTCACCGGAGGGTCCGTCGCGCCGGACGTGACCTACGGCTGGACGACGGCGACCCTCGTGCTCGCGGCGCTCGTCGTCGTGGTGGGCGCATCGACTCTCGTGGCCGCCGCGGTGGCCCGTCGTTCCGGCGCCGCGGGCGCCGTCCGTACCGTCGACGAGGAAGGATGAGCAGATGACCGCGCTCGCCGAACCGGACATCGTGTGCTCGGAACTCGTGCGCATCTTCACCGCGCAGGGGGTGGAGGTGCAGGCGCTGCAGGGTCTCGACCTGCGCGTGGATCGCGGGGAGCTGGTGGCGCTCGTGGGGGCCTCCGGCTCCGGCAAGTCCACGCTCCTCGGCATCCTCGCGGGTCTCGACACCCCGACGGCGGGGGCGGCCCGGGTCGCCGGACACGACCTCACCACCATGGGGCGCCGTGAGCGCATCGCGTACCGCCGCGGATCGGTGGGTTTCATCTGGCAGCAGACGAGCCGCAACCTGGTGGGGTATCTGACCGCGGCCGAGAACATCGCCTTCGCCCAACTGATCGCGCGGGTGGTGCCTCGGGGTGAACGCGCGAAGCGGGCCGCCGAACTGCTCGACCTCCTCGAGATCGGCGACCTGGCCGACCGCCGCCCGGCGGAGCTGTCGGGCGGCCAGCAGCAGCGTGTCGCCCTCGCCGTCGCTCTCGCCAACGGACCCCGGGTGCTGCTCGCCGACGAGCCGACCGGTGAGCTCGACGAAGCCACCAGCGCCCAGGTGTTGGAGGCGATGGAGGTCGTCGGTCGCGAGCAGGGCCTCACGACCCTCGTCGTCACGCACGACGCGGCCGTGGCCGAGCATGTCGACCGCACCATCCGTATCCGCGACGGCCGCACGTCGACCGAGGTGCTGCGCCGCACCCACACGGATGCCGACGGGGCGCGGGTGCGCACCGCGGAGGAGTTCGCGGTGCTCGACAAGGCGGGACGGATGCAGCTGCCGGCGGAGTTCACCGGCGCGCTCGGCCTGCGCGACCGCGTGCGCCTCAGTCTCGAATCGGACCGCATCGAGGTGCGTCCCGGTCAGGCTCACGCGGCGGATGCGGCGACGGCCCCCGAGGAGGGAACCCGATGACGGTTGTGCTGCGCGGGTCGGATGTGGCCCGCATCTTCTCCACGCCGGCGGGCGAGGTGCGCGCGGTCGACGGTGTCTCGCTCGAGGTCGCCGCGGGCGAGCTCGTGGTGCTGCAGGGGCGTTCCGGTGCCGGCAAGACCACCCTGCTGACTGTGCTCGGGGGGCTCGATCGGCCCACCGCGGGTTCCGTCGAGCTCGACGGCCGGGACCTCGCCACGCTCGACGACCCGGCGCTGCGCGAACTGCGGGCGACCCGCGTCGCATCCGTCTTCCAGACGTTCGGTCTGCTGCCGGTGCTGTCGGCTGCGGAGAACGTCGAGGTGCCGCTGCGCATCCTGCGCGTCCCGCGCGCCGAACGGGAGCGGCGGGTCGCGGAGGCGCTCGACGCGGTGGGGCTCACGTCCCACGCGGCTCAGCGGCCGGGGGAGTTGTCCGGTGGTCAGCAGCAGCGGGTGGGGCTCGCCCGCGCGATCGTGGCGCGCCCGGCCCTCCTACTCGCCGACGAGCCGACCGGTCAGCTCGACTCGGAGACGGGGGCGGCCATCATGACGCTCATCGCCGAGCTGGTGCGCGAAACGGGCATGGCCGCGCTCGTGGCGACGCACGACGCGGCGCTGGCCGGACGAGCCGACCGGGTGCTGCAGTTGCACGACGGACGACTCGTCGACTGACCTGCACGCCCCCGGAACGCACGCGAGCCCCGGAACCTCTGTGAGGTACCGGGGCTCGACTCGTGGTGGTCAGATGCCGCGCGCAGGCGTGTCGACGGTCTCACCGTCGGACGTCGATGCGGTCGCGGGCGGCGTGGTGGCGACGGGCGCCGAGTAGCGGTCCTGCGTCGTCACGGGCTCGATCGCAACGGTCTCCGCCGGCAGCGGCACCTCGGCGGCGTGGTCGACGGGCTCGTCGGTGGCGGCCGTGTACTGCTGCTCGGCCCACTTCTGCTGCTCGGTGATCAGCGGGTCGGCGGCCTGGTCCTCGTAGCGCCAGCGCTCGAGGTCGGCGGCGAAGAGCTTGCGGCCCTTGCTGGGGCGGTGCAGCCAGAGCACCAGACGCTCCCGGTACTCGCCGAGGGTCTGCTCGGCCTGGTAGCTGTAGCTCACCGAGTTGGTGCGCATGTCGGCGAGCTGGTGCGAGGCCCAGTCGGCGGCGTAGGACGCGCCCGAGATGGGGAGCAGACGCACCAGGATGTCGGCGTCGTTGGCGAGGTGCTCGGCGTGCTCACGCGCGGCGGGCGACTGGCTGTGCCAGCGGGCCGCGTTCTGCCCCGCGGAGATGAGGGCCGAGACGGCCGCCGCGCGGGTCTCGTGGTCGCGTTGCGTCACGAGACGCTTCGTCGCCCCACGCCCGATGAGCGCCGCGATGATTCCGGCGAGCACGATCGCGATGAACGGGATGATCGCCGTCACCAGGAGGCGCTGGCCTTCGTCCGAATAGAACCAGTCCACGAATGAGTTCCACCACTGCATGGCGGCACACTACGTCCGGCTCTCGCGGAACGGGTTGTCTTCCCCCGCGCGCCGCGAGATCCGGCGTCGTGTCGTGAACGGTCAGCGGCGAACGGTGCCGTGCACGGCGAACGGTTCGATGGCGGCGATCTCGTCGGCGGTGAGCGGCTCGGCGGCGAGAGCGCCGAGGTTGTCCTCCAGCTGGCGCACGCTCGAGGCGCCGATCAGCGCGCTCGTGACCGACGGCTGCCGCAGCACCCAGAGCAACGCCAGCTGCGCGAGGGTCTGGCCGCGCGCTTCGGCGATCGCGTTGAGGCCGCGGGCGCGCTCCAGGTACTCGTCGTTGATGGTCGACTCGTTGATCCACCGCCCTTCCGCCGCGCGCGAGTCGGCGGGGATGCCGTCGAGGTAGCGGTTGGTGAGCAGGCCCTGTGCGAGCGGGGAGAACACGATCGATCCGATGCCCAGGTCGCCGATCGCATCCAGCAGACCCTCTTCAGGCAGCCGGTTGAACATCGAGTACGAGGGCTGGTGGATGAGCAGCGGCACCCCTTCGGCCTTCAGCGCTTCGTGGGCGCGGCGGGTGTCGTCGGGGCCGTAGTTCGAGATGCCCGCGTAGAGAGCCTTGCCGGAGCGCACGGCGTGCGCGAGGGCTCCCATCGACTCCTCGATGGGGGTCTCGGGGTCGGGGCGGTGGTGGTAGAAGATGTCGACGTAGTCGAGGCCGAGGCGGGTGAGCGACTGGTCGAGCGAGCTGAGCAGGTACTTGCGCGAGCCGAAGTCGCCGTAGGGGCCCGGCCACATGTCGTAACCGGCCTTCGACGAGACGATGATCTCGTCGCGGTAGGGGCGCAGGTCGCTCGCGAGGATGCGGCCGAAGTTCTCTTCGGCGGAGCCGGCGGGCGGGCCGTAGTTGTTGGCCAGATCGAAGTGGGTGACCCCCAGGTCGAACGCGCGCAGCACGATGTCGCGCTGGGTGGTGAGGGGTCGGTCGTGGCCGAAGTTGTTCCAGAGGCCGAGCGAGACCCGGGGGAGCTTCAGGCCACTCCGGCCCACGCGGGCGTACTCGAGGCGGTCGTAACGGTCTGCGGCGGCGGTGTAGGGCACCCGGTCAGCCTAGGGAACGGATGCGACATCCGCAGTGTTGTACTCCTCGTCCCCCTGATCCAAGGAAAGT
Source organism: Actinomycetes bacterium (assembly GCA_023386365.1). Classification (GTDB taxonomy): domain Bacteria; phylum Actinomycetota; class Actinomycetes; order Actinomycetales; family Microbacteriaceae; genus Homoserinibacter. The sequence goes on from JAEWJX010000068.1 coordinate 6,249, forward strand.
AGGGTCGCATCATGCGCACTTTCGTTCTCGCCGGTGGTTGCTTCTGGTGTCTCGACGCGGTCTACCGCACGCTCGACGGCGTGACGGATGTCGTGTCGGGCTACACGGGAGGCAGCGTGCCGAACCCGTCGTACGAGCAGGTCTGCACCGGGACGACGGATCACGCGGAGGCCGTCGAGGTCACCTTCGATGAGACGGTCATCCCGTCGAGCGTCATCCTCGATGTGTTCTTCACCCTGCACGACCCGCGTCAGCTCAACCGCCAGGGCAACGACGTCGGTACCCAGTACCGTTCGGCGATGTTCTACGCCGACGAGGACCAGAAGCTCGAGTTCGAGCAGGCGCGTGAGCGCGCGTCGGAGTACTGGGGCGGAGGCATCGTGACGACGATCACGAAGCTCGGTGAGTACTACCGGGCGGAGGAGTACCACCAGGACTTCTTCGCCAAGAACCCGGGCCAGGGCTACTGCCTCGCGGTGGCGCTGCCGAAGGTCCAGAAGATCCGCAAGAGCTACGCGGAGTACGTCAAGGCCGTGTAGCGGATCGGGTCTTGCGCCCCAAAGCTAATGGCATTAGCTTTGGGGTATGACCTCCTTCCTCGACCGTCCCGACAACGGCGGGCCGCGCCGCATCGCCTACGAGGTGCGCGGCGCCGGCCCGCTCGTCGTCACCATCCCCGGCATGGGCGACCTGCGCAGCAGCGACACGCCGCTCGTCGACGCCCTCGTCGCCGACGGCTACCGCGTGGCCAGCTTCGATCTCCGCGGGCACGGCGACTCCGACCTCGGGTTCACTGACCTCGGAGACACGCCCACCGCATCCGACGCCATCGCCCTCATCGAGCAGCTCGGCGGTCCCGCCGTGGTGGTGGGCACGTCGATGGGCGCCTCGGCGGCCGTGCTGGTGGCGGCAGACCGCCCGGAGCTCGTGTCCGGGCTCGTGCTGCTCTCGCCCTTCGTGCGCAACGGCGCCGGCAACCCCGTCTTCATGCGGCTCATCTACCGCGTGCTCTTCGCACGACCCTGGGGTGCGGCCGTCTGGGCCGCCTACTACCGTGGCACGCTCAACCGCGGCACCGCTCCCGCCGACCACGACGCCCATGTGGCGGCCATCCGCGCCTCGCTTCGGCGCCCCGGCCGCCTCGCGGAATTCCGGCGGCTCACCTTCGTGCTCGACCACCAGATCGTCGCCGACCGCGTCGGAGAGGTCACCGCGCCGGCTCTCGCCGTCATCGGCGCGCTCGACCCCGACTACCCGGACCCCGCAGCAGAACTGCAACATGTGGCATCCGTGCTCGACGCACGACCGCTGCTCGTCGACGACGCCGCCCACTACCCGCACCGCCAACGGCCCGATGCGGTGCTGCCCGCCGTGCGCGACTTCGTCGCCGAGCGGCACGGGGTCGCCCGTGCCTAGGGCGGGACTCACCCGCGAGGTCGTCATCGCGATCGCCGTCGACCTGATCGACGCCGAGCCGACCGCGCCCCTCACCCTCGCGGCCGTCGCGGGGCGCGCCGGCGTCGCCGTGCCGAGCCTCTACAAGCACATCCGGTCGCTCGACGAACTCCGTGACGGTGTCGCGGTGGTGGCCGTCACCGGGTTGGCGGATGCGGTGGAGACGGCCGTCCACGGCGTCACCGGCGAGGGGTCGCTCGGCGCGGCGGCGCGGGCGATCCGGGCGTACGCGCACGCGCATCCGGGGCTCTACGCGGCAGGGCAGCCGGCACCCGGGCGCCAGGCGTCACCGCAGCTCGAAGCGGCCGCGGCCCGCGCCGTGGGAGACATCGCCGGCGTGGTCGCGCAGGCGGGAGCACCCGCCGAGCGGACCGTCGACGCGGTGCGCATCGTGCGCTCCGCTGTCCACGGTTTCGTTCAGCTGGAGGCGGCGGGCGGATTCGGGATGCCCGACGACGTCGACGCGAGTTTCGAACGCATGCTGACGGTGCTGTGCGCCGGACTCGGGACCCTGCGCACCGGCCCTGTGTGATTGCCGCGAGCCCGTGACTCGGAGGGGCGACGGGGGTAGCGTCGGGAGGACGCAGTTGGATGCGACGCGAAGGAGCAGATCATGAGCGACAGCACCACCGTCGAGCAGCGCTGGGTGGCGTTCGGGCCCTCGGGCGCTGTGGGCACGATCCACCGCACCGCGGAGGGCTTCCAGGTGAAGCTCATCGACGACGCCGAGTACCGGGGCACCTATCCGACCCTCGACGTCGCCAAGAGCGCCCTGCATGCGGCGCTGCTGCCGGGCTCCGAATGGCCGGAGTTCCGAGAGCACTGAGCCGCCGCTCGGTCCCTCCTCCACAGCGGATGCCGTAGCCGTCGATCCTCGATCGCCGGTCCCGGCGTCCGCTCCGCAGCCATCGCCGCTACGACCGCACCGAACAGAAGTGGATCGACGCCGAGGCGAAGAGTCAGTTGGTACTGTCAGCGATTCCGACGACGAGTGGCTTGTAGTCGCCGATGGCGTAGTAGTCGTGGAGTGCCTTCATCCAGCGGTTCCACGCGTCGAGCGGCATGGGCGGGACGTTGACCAAGAGCATCCACAGCTCCCCAAAAAGCATGACTGCCATGTTGAGGATGGAAGCGGTGTCTCTGACTTCGCGCGTCACGAGGTCGGTCGTTGTGTCGAGGATTGCGCCCGGCATCATTGTCCGGATGAGTGCGCCCGGGGCGGCGTGAGCCTCGCGTGACCACGCCTTGAAAAGCTGGTTGTACTGTGGCCTGCGCATTTCGTTCTCTGAAGCCTTGGTCATCGTCCAAGCGTTCTGATCGTTCCAGCTCTCAGCCCATCCCTCGCGGGCCTTGGGCCGGCGAAACTCGTCGAACTCGGAAGTTGAAAGGAAGTCCTTCAGAAGTTGCAGCTGCTCTTCATTGATCTTGCGCCCGGTCTCTAGGCCGTAGGTCTGCTCGTCGATTTGGGCGCGGACTTGCTGAAGCATTCCAAACCGGGCGAACTGAACTGACGCGGCCTCACGGTCGGGCATCGACTTCAGCCACTCCATGTTCAGCACCAGCTCGAACAACTGGCGAGCGGCCACGGCGGCGACCTCCCAGTGGAGCTGCGGCGCGAGGACGCGTATTGCCTCCAGCATGTTCAGGCCGCGTGTGAGAATCGATCGGTCGAATTGGTCGAAGATCTGAGTTGGCGGATGGGCGCCGAACTCGCGTTGCGCGGTCAGACACACGTCGTCGATGAGCCTGAGGAGCGGACGCAGCTCCTTCGAGGGGTCTCGGACCTGAGCGACCCCCGGAGGTACCCCTCGTGAGGGTCGCCGGGAGTTCGGCTTCTTCTTGGTGCTCACGCGATTGACTGGGGGAGTGGGCTGGCAGCGAGGGTCGCAGTCCCGACAAACCATTGCCGTTGATTAGTCACGTCGGGAGAGCCTATCGGCGGACACGCCCGACCCTTCCGAGTGGATCAAGGAGTGCCGGATGACACCGTGGCGAAGCTACGCGCAGGGAACCCGCGAGGGCTGCTGTCGCGGCGTGGATGAGTTCGCGCTTTCTGGTCGGCACTTCAATCTACGACACGTTCATCGCCGTCATCAGATGGCTTGACCGGGCACTGGACAACGGGTCGATCACGTCAAAGCGCCGGTCCTCATATACTGCGCCGATATGGGAGTGTTTTCGAGGGTCCGCGACCGGTTTGTTCGGTCAGCCGAGCACTGGCGTCAGAGCGTGGAGAACGCTCGCGTCGAGAGCGACCGGAAGGCACTTCAGAAGCGACTCGACGCGGAGCGAAAAGCCCTTCAGAAGTACGCCGAGGGTCCGTTCGCATTCTTGACTGTCACCGCGAAGGTCGACGCCGAATTCTACCTGAATCGTGGCTGGGAACTGGTGAGGTTCAAGCCGGGACGTGAGGTGAAGATCGACAAAAACTCGTCCTACATGGAGGACGACGATTGGCACCTCAAGATTGACTGTCAGGTGCTGCGCGACCGGCTAGCGTTCGCCGCTGAACTACCTGAGGCCTAGGCCCCTTTGGTCACTCAGATGGCGGTCAGCTGAACTGCTGCGCAGATTCGGAAGCTCGGGCACCGTCACCACGATCCACCGCACCGCGGAGGGCTTCCAGGTGAAGCTCATCGATGACGCGGCCTGGCTCCGAATGGCCGGAGTTCCGCGAGCACTGAGCAGTCCCTCGGCCTCTCCTGCACAGCGGATGCCGTAGCCGTCGATCCTCGATCGCCGGTCCCGGCGTCCGCTCCGCCGCGCGCCCACCGCAAGCTGGATGCGCGGCGCCCCGGCACGGCTTCCCGGCACGATGCCATGCCGGGCGCCGCATCCGAAACGGGCGCACCGAGCAGGAGGAACCAGATGACCGAGAGCATCACCGTGGCGGGCGTCGTCGCGACCGACGTCAAGCACACCGTCACCGCCGAGGGGCTCGCGATCAGCTCGTTCCGGCTGGCGTCGAACCATCGCCGCTACGACCGCGCCGAACAGAAGTGGATCGACGCCGAGACGAACTGGTTCTCGATCATCTCGTTCCGGCAGTTCGCGTCCAACGTCGACCGGTCAGTCGAGAAGGGCCAGCGGGTGCTCGTCAGCGGACGACTGCGGGTGCGCGACTGGACGAGCGGCGAGAAGACGGGCCGCGACGTGGAGGTCGTGGCCGAGTCGCTCGGGCACGACCTGGCGTGGGGCACGTCCGAGTTCACGCGCGCCACCCGGTCGGAACCGGCATCCGAGCAGTCGTCGTCGGCGCAGGAGTTCCCTGCGGAGGCTCAGGTGGGGGTGCCGGTGCCGTTCTAGAATCGTCGAGTGCTCGCTGCCCGTGCGAGTCGCAACCACGAAAGGCCCGGGATGTCCCGAACGCGCCGAGCCGCTGCCGCGTGCGCCCTGGCGATCGCCGGGCTCGTCGTGCTCGCAGGCTGCACCACGCCCGACCCCATGCCGACCCCCTCGACCAGCGCGCCCTCGTCGCCGCGCCCGACGCCCACGCCGACGGTGGCCCCGAAGCCCGTCCTCGACGGCACGGCCGAGCAGAACCACGAGTTCTTCGACTACACGAACAAGCAGTTGATCGACTCGGGCACCACGTTGAACGGGGCGGCCTTCATCGCCAACCTCGAAGCGCAGGGGTACCTGCGCGCGGCGATGGAGGTCACCCCCGACACCACCGCTATCGGTGTCGCCGCCGACAACATCGTGTTCTCGATTCGTTTCGCCGACGCCTGCCTGCTCGGCCAGTGGGGCAACATCGGCTACACGAGCGTCGTGACCGCCATCCCCTCCACGGGTCGCTGCATCATCGGAACCCCGCGCCCCGCCTAGCGCCTCAGAGCTCCAACCGCATCAGCACCCGCCGGAACCCGTTGAGTACCGACGTGGTGTCGGCCGCCACCCGGAACCCGGCGTCTTCGAAAAGTTTCCGCGTGCCCACATACGCCATCGTCAGGTCGACTTTCGCGCCCGCGTTGTCAACCGGGTAGCCCTCGATGGCGGGCGCCCCGTGCTCGCGCGCGAACTCGACGGCGCCGGCGAGCAGCGCGTGTGAGATGCCGTGGCCGCGGTGCCCGGGCCGGACGCGGATGCACCACACCGACCACACGTCGAGGTCGTCGACGTGGGGGATGAGGCGGTTGGTGGCGAAGCTGGTGTCCACCCTCGGGTGCACGGCCGCCCACCCGACGACGTCGTCGCCGTCGTACGCGAGCACGCCGGGCGGGGGATTCTCGGCCACGAGTCGCTTCACGCGGTCGCCGCGATCGGTGCCGCGCAGTTCGCGGTTCTCGGCGGAGCGCACCCGGTAGCTGAGGCACCAGCACACGTTCGCATCCGGCCGTTTCGGCCCCACCATGGTCGCCACATCCGCGAACACGGTCGCCGGCCGCACCTCGATCGCCATGTCGCCACCCTGCCAGCGGCCCCCGACGGCGGCAACGCGGTCGGCCGCGCGCCCGTAGGATCGTCGGGTGGCTGAATACATCTACTCCATGGTGCGCGCACGCAAGTCGGTCGGCGAGAAGCTGATCCTCGACGACGTCACGATGGCGTTCCTGCCCGGTGCGAAGATCGGCATGGTCGGCCCGAACGGTGCCGGTAAGTCGACGATCCTGAAGATCATGGCGGGTCTCGACACCCCCTCCAACGGTGAGGCGAAGCTCACCCCCGGGTACACGGTCGGCATCCTCATGCAGGAGCCCGAGCTCGACGAATCCAAGACGGTGCTCGAGAACATCCAGGAGGGCATCGCCATCAAGGCGAAGCTCGACCGGTTCAACGAGATCTCCGCCGCGATGAGCGACCCCGACGCCGACTTCGATTCGCTGCTCGCCGAGATGGGTGTGCTGCAGGAGGAGATCGACGCGGCCGACGGCTGGGACCTCGACTCGCAGCTCGAGCAGGCGATGGATGCGCTGCGCACGCCCCCGGGCGACGCCGACGTGAAGGTGCTCTCGGGTGGTGAGAAGCGCCGTGTCGCGCTCGCGAAGCTGCTGCTGCAGAAGCCCGACCTGCTGCTGCTCGACGAGCCCACCAACCACCTCGACGCCGAGAGCGTGCTCTGGCTCGAGCAGCACCTGCAGAAGTACCCCGGTGCGGTCATCGCGATCACCCACGACCGGTACTTCCTCGACAACGTCGCCCAGTGGATCGCCGAGGTCGACCGCGGTCGCCTCATCGGCTACGAGGGCAACTACTCCACCTACCTGGAGAAGAAGGCCGAGCGTCTCGATATCCAGGGAAAGAAGGATGCGAAGCTCGCGAAGCGCCTCAAGGACGAGCTCGAGTGGGTGCGCTCGAGTGCGAAGGGCCGCCAGACGAAGTCGAAGGCGCGTCTCGCCCGCTACGAGGAGATGGCCGCCGAGGCGGACCGCACGCGCAAGCTCGACTTCGACGAGATCCAGATCCCGCCGGGGCCGCGCCTCGGCAACCTGGTCATCGAGGCGAAGAAGCTGCACAAGGCGTTCGGCGAGCGGGTGCTCATCGACGACCTCAGCTTCACGCTGCCGCCGAACGGCATTGTCGGTGTCATCGGCCCGAACGGCGTCGGCAAGACCACGCTGTTCAAGACGATCGTCGGCCTCGAACCGCTCGACGGCGGTGACCTGAAGATCGGTGAGACGGTCAAGATCAGCTACGTCGACCAGAGCCGCGCCAACATCGATCCGAACAAGACGCTGTGGGAGGTCGTCTCCGACGGGCTCGACATCATCGTCATCGGCAAGACGGAGGTGCCGTCGCGCGCCTACGTGTCGAAGTTCGGCTTCAAGGGACCCGACCAGCAGAAGAAGGCGGGGGTGCTCTCCGGTGGTGAGCGCAACCGCCTCAACCTGGCGCTCACTCTGAAAGAGGGCGGCAACCTGCTGCTCCTCGACGAGCCCACCAACGACCTCGACATCGAGACGCTCTCCAGCCTCGAGAACGCGCTGCTCGAGTTCCCCGGCTGCGCCGTCGTGATCACCCACGACCGCTGGTTCCTCGACCGCATCGCCACGCACATCCTCGCCTACGAGGGCACCGAGGACGACCCGGCGAACTGGTACTGGTTCGAGGGCAACTTCGACGCGTACGAGGCGAACAAGGTGGAGCGACTCGGCGTCGAGGCGGCGAAGCCGCACCGCTCGGTGTACCGCAAGCTGACGCGCGACTGAGGTCGGCATGACTCGCATCCACGTTCCGATCGGCCTGCGCTGGAGCGACTTCGACGCGTACGCGCACGTCAACAACGCCGAGATGCTGCGCTTGCTCGAAGAGGCGCGCATCGAGGCGTTCTGGCGTCCCGATGCGAACGTCGCCCCAGATGCGGCCCGGCCGACCGCGGTGATCGATGCCCGCCCCGGCGCCACCACGATCAGCCTCATCGCGCGCCAGGAGGTCGAGTACCTCGCCCCCATCCCGTACCAGCGCAGCCCCATCGAGGTGGAGTTGTGGATCGGTCGGCTCGGTGGGGCGAGTTTCGAGATCTGCTACGAGGTGTACTCGCCGGAGGGCGTGGAGCCCCGCACCCTGTACACGGTCGCCGCCACCACGCTCGTGATGGTGGATGCGGCCAGCGGACGCCCCGCGCGCATCCCCGACGAGCTCCGCGAGCTGTTCGGGCCTTACGTCGAGCCGTCCGTGCAGTTCGGCAAACGTCACTGACCCGAGAGGGAACTCATGCCCCGCCGCCTCATCTCATCCGGTTCCGTGTTCGAGGAGCAGATCGGGTACTCCCGGGCCGTCGTCGTCGGCGACACCGTGTACGTGTCGGGCACGACGGGCTACGACTACGCGACGGGTGAGATCTCGGACGACGTGGCCGAGCAGGCGGCGCAGACGCTGCGCAACATCGCCGCCGCCCTCGAGAAGGCGGGCGCGACACTCGACGACGTCGTGCGGGTGCACTACCTGCTCACCGACGGCACCGAGTTCGAGAAATGCTGGCCGGCGCTGCGGGAGGCGTTCGGACGCGCGCGGCCGGCGGCCACGATGATGCAGGTTCCGCTGATGGAGCCGGAGATGCGCATCGAGATCGAGGTCACCGCGGTGATCGGGTCAGCGCAGCTCGTCGACTGAACGCGGTCACTCCGCCAGCTCGGGAACCCGCACCATGCCCTCCTGGGCGATGGACGCCACCAGCACGCCGTCGCGCGTGAAGATGCGGCCCGTCGAGAGCCCGCGGCCGCCGGATGCGGTGGGGGAGTCCTGCACGTACAGCAGCCACTCGTCGACGCGCGCCGGACGGTGCCACCACATGGCGTGGTCGAGGCTCGCCATCTTGAGTCCGCGGTGCGTCCAGGCGATGCCGTGGGCGCGCAGGATCGGTTCGAGGATCGAGTAGTCGCTCGCGTAGGCGAGCGCCGCGCGGTGCAGGTTCGGGTCGTCGGGCAGGTCGCCGACGGTCTTCATCCACAGAGCCTGTCGGGGCGTTTCGTGCGGGTCGGCCGCGAAGTAGATCGGCTGCTCGACGTGACGGATGTCGAAGGCGCGGCTGGTGGCCCAGAACTGCGCCACCGGGTGGTCGATGGGTCCCAGCACCTCGGCGGCGCTCGGCAGCTCCTCCGGAGGCGTGACGCCGACCGGGGCCTCGACCTGGTGTTCGAGACCCGGGTCGGCGTCCTGGAACGACGCGATCATCGACAGGATCGGCACGCCGTCCTGGTACGCCTGCGTGCGGCGGGTGGAGAACGAGCGGCCGTCGTGGATGCGGTCCACCGAGAACGTGATCGGCTGGTTCGCGTCCCCCGGGCGCAGGAAGTACCCGTGGGTGGAATGGATGGGCCGGTCGGCCGGCACGGTGCGGATCGCGGCGATGATCGACTGCGCGTACACCTGACCACCGAAGACGCGACCCCCCGGCATCCACTGGCTCGGCCCGGTGAAGATGTCTTCACTCGTGCGGGCGCCGGTGTCGGCGAGGTCGAGGGTGGCGAGGAGGCCGGACAGCGGGTCGAGTCCCGACAGGGGGTCGCTCATGGCTCCAGTCTAGAAGCCGGGAGTCTGCCGTCCCGGTAGGGTGGGAGGGTTGTGAGCCGCTCTTTCACCCTCGCCGACCCGGCGTCCCTCGACGACCTGCAGGTCTTCCTTTCGCGCGCCCAGAGGGTTGAAGACGGCTCGGTGCGCCTGATCGGCGGCAGCGGTGTTCTCGCGGTGTACGCGGCGGTGCTGTACCCGATCGGGCTGCTCGACGAGGTGCCCACGGTGCTGGGGCTTCGCACCCTCGCGCTCACCTCGCGCGACGAGTTCGACGTGGTCGTCCCGATCCAGTCCCTGCTGCTGCGGGTGGAGCGGGCGCAGCAGCTCGCCGTCGAGGCGATCGCCGCCGGTCGCGACGAGTCGGTCGCCGTCGGCCTGCCGATGGAGGTGCACACGGCCACCTGGGCGGCGATCTCGCCGCCGCGCGGGGGTTGGCGTGCCGTGCATCCGATGGAGCCGGCCGTGCTCGACACCGTGGCGAAAGACGGCATCGCCGAGATCGCCGAAGCGGTTCCGGATGCGGTGGGCGAGTCGATCGTGCGCCGCGTGCGCGCCGAGGTCTGGGGTCGCGAGATCCCCGGTTTCGAGCACATCCCCGCCGGTTCCGCATTCGCGGCGCTCAGCCTCGGATTCCTGGGCGACGACCCGGTGAAGGTGTACGAGAGTGGCCCGTGGACGCGACTCACCACATCCCGCGGGCACACCCTCGTGAAGCGCCGCGCCTGGACGCTGTCGCGCTGACGGCTAGAGCGCTGCGGCGATCGCGCGACCTGCTTGGCGGCCCGTGAAGAGGCATCCGCCGAGGAAGGTGCCCTCGAGCGCGCGGTAGCCGTGCACGCCACCGCCGCCGAAGCCGGCCGCCTCGCCGACGGCATACAGGCCGACGATCGGCTTGCCCGCTGCGTTCAGGGCGCGGGCCGACAGGTCGGTCTGGATGCCGCCGAGGCTTTTACGGGTGAGCACGTGCAGCTTCACCGCGATCAGCGGCCCGTGGCGCTTGTCGAGGATCTTGTGCGGCTTCGCGACGCGGATCAGCTTGTCACCTAGGTAGTTTCGGGCACCGCGCACCGCGGTCACCTGCGCATCCTTGGTGAACGTGTTGTCGAGTTCGCGGTCGCGGGCCTCGATCTCGTTCTTGATCGACACGACGTCGAGCTCTACCTCGGGCGCAAGCTCGCGCATGCTGGCGAAGAGGTCGTCGAGGGTGTCGGCCACCACGAAGTCGGGGCCCTTCTCCTTGAACGCCTCGACGGCATCCGTGGCGCCCTTGCCGAGACGCTGGCGCAGCAGCTCCTTCACGCTCTTGCCGGTGAGGTCGGGGTTCTGTTCGCTGCCGGACAGCGCGAACTCCTTCTCGATGATCGACTGGTCGAGGATGAACCACGAGTAGTCGTGGCCGGTCTGACGCAGGTACTCGAGCGTGCCGAGGGTGTCGAATCCGGGGAACAGCGGCACCGGGAGCCGCTTGCCGGTGGCGTCGAACCACAGGCTCGACGGTCCGGGCAGGATGCGGATGCCGTGCGAGGGCCACACCGGGTCGAAGTTCTCGATGCCTTCGACGTAGTGCCACATGCGGTCGCCGTTCACGAGGCGCGCCTTCGCGTCGGCGGCGATGCCGAGCATCCGACCGTCGACGTGAGCGGGGACGCCGGAGAGCATGTGGTCGGGGGCGGTGCCCAGCCACTCGGGCCAGTTCTCGCGCACCAGTTCGTGGTTGCCGCCGATTCCGCCGGAGGCGACGACCACGGCGGGGGCCTTCACGTCGAACGTGCCGGTCTCGTCGCGGTTGCTCGCCTGGCCGCGCTCGGCGGCATCCGGGGCGAGGATGGCGCCGGACGCGCCGATGACCTTGTTGCCGCGGGTGAGGAGCTTGTCGACGCGGTGACGGAAACGCAGCTCGACGAGTCCCGCCTCGACGCCTTCGCGCACGATCCGGATGAACGGCTCGAGCACCCCGGGACCGGTGCCCCAGGTGATGTGGAAGCGGGGCACCGAGTTGCCGTGCCCGGTGGCGGTGTAGCCGCCGCGTTCGGCCCAGCCGACGACGGGGAAGAACGACACGCCCTTGGCCTTCAGCCATTCGCGCTTCTCGCCGGCGGCGAACGCCAGGTACGCCTCGGCCCACTCGCGGGCCCAGTCGTCTTCGGCGCGATCGAACTCGGCGCTCGCGAACCAGTCCTGCCGCGCGAGTTCGTGCGAGTCCTTCACGCCCATGCGTCGCTGCTCGGGGGAGTCGATGAGGAAAAGCCCGCCGAACGACCACCACGCCTGCCCGCCGAAGCTGGCCTCGGGCTCCTGCTCCAGGATGATGACACGCTTGCCGGCTTCGACCAGCTCTGCGGCGGTCACCAGCCCGGCGAGTCCTGCTCCGATGATGATGGCGTCAGCCTGCTCCGGCATCCGTTCCTCGCGTCCCCTCGTGAAGTCGGTCAGTCGTCCGACTTTAGCGTGTCGTGGCGGCTATCCCGCCGTATTGACCATGGCGTGCGCGGCGCGCTCCAGATAATCCCAGAGCATGTTCTCGTGTAGCGGGCTCAGCTCGAGTTCGTCGACGGCGACGCGCATGTGCGCGAGCCACCGGTCGCGTGCCTCGAACGTCACCGGGAACGGCGCGTGGCGCATGCGGAGCCGCGGATGGCCGCGCTCCTGACTGTAGGTGGTGGGGCCGCCCCAGTACTGCTCGAGGAAGCCGGTGAGCCGCTGGATGGCACCCTCGAGGTCGTCCTCCGGGTACATCGGCCAGAGCAGCTCGTCGGTGCGCACGCCCTCGTAGAACCGCCGCACGAGGCGCTCGAACGTGGGGCGGCCGCCGACCTCCTGCCAGAAGCTGGAGCCGACGGCGTCGCCACCCTGCCCCATCCGTACCGTCAGATTCACGAGTCGGCCTTCGGCGCCTTCGGAGCGCGGGGTGCCTTGGGGGCCTGCGGGGCCACCGGCAGCTGCGCCGTCTTCGGAGGGCGGGCGCCGCGGATGGATCCGGCGCCCTCGAACCCGGACAGCACGATCGAGTTGAGCGCGGGCAGACGGATGCCGGCCTCGTCGAGGGTGCGCTTGAGGCGAGCGCGCAGTTCGCGGGCCACCTCGTCTTTGGAGCTGGTGCGGGTCTTCACCACGAGCCGCACGACGATGGCTTCGGCCGAGATCGACTCGATGCCCCACACTTCGGGCTTCTCCATGATCACGCGCTTCCACTTGGGCTCGTGCTGCAGGTCGACGGCGGTCTTGAGGATGAGCGCCTCCACCTCGTCGATGTCGGCCTCGTAGGGCACCGCGAGGTCGATGATGGCCCGCGCCCACCCCTGCGAGAGGTTGCCGACGCGCACGATCTCGCCGTTGCGCACATGCCAGAGGGTTCCGTTGACGTCGCGGATGTCGGTGATGCGGATGCCGACCGCCTCGACGACGCCGGTGGCCGGCCCGAGGTCGACCACGTCGCCGACACCGAGCTGGTCTTCGATCACCATGAAGATGCCGTTGAGCACATCCTTGACGATGTTCTGAGCGCCGAAACCGAGGCCGGCGCCGAGCGCCGCGGTGATGAGCGAGAGCGCGCCCGCGGCGTCCGGGGCGAGGTACGTCATGAGGATCACGGCCGTGACGATCACGATGATCGTGGTGACCGCACTCGACAGCACTCCGCCGAGCGTGCGGGTGCGCTGCACGGTGCGGACGGCGGCGAGCGGCGAAGCCTGGATGGCCTGCGTGTCGTCGACGCCCGACTTCTTCTTGACGCCGGAGACGACGGTGCGCACAACGCGCCGGATCACGAACTGGAGGATCAGCCAGGTGACGAAGGCGAAGAGCAGGATCGACAGCACCCGCAGCGGCGGCTCCCACGCGCCCAGGTTCGACCACCACGAATCGAGCGTGGCGAGCCAGTTCCCTGTGGTGTCGTCCATGTTTTCCAGCCTAGCGACGGCGACGGCCCCGACCCTGGGTGGGAGCCGGGGCCGCAGCCGTCGTTGTCGTCGGAGCCTAGAGCTCGATCTTCTCGTCGCAGTCCTTCGCCTTGAGGCGCGCCATGGCGAGGTTCGACTTGGAGCGGTCGAGCGCCAGGTAGAGGAACACGTCGGGGTTCGTCCGCAGCGGGCGGATGATGTGGTACTGGGTGGTGAGCGTGATGAGGATGTCCTCGATTGCGTCGTCGAGGCCGAGCGCCTTCATGGTGCGCAGCTTCGCCCGCACCACCTCGGTGTTGCCGGCCGACGCGATGTCGAGGTCGAGGCCGCTGCCGACCTCGGCGAGCAGCATGCCGGATGCGCTGTCGACGACGGCCGCGCAGAGGGCGCCGTCGACGGAGACGAGTTCGGAGAGCGTCTGGGTGATGTTGGACATGGGTGTTTCCTTCGTGTGTTCGGGTTGGGTGAGCGGGGGCTGAGGGGTCGACTTGCGTCGACGGGCGCGGGTCACGCCAGGTCGGTGGCGAGGTCCTCGAGAACGCGCCGGGAGATCGAGATGGCGCGCCCGACGGTCTCGTCGTCGTCGAAGACGGCGGCGAGCACGATCGATCCACCTGCGAGGCGGCGGAGCAGCACACGCCCCACGGTCGCTTCGACGAGGGCGTACTGCGTCGTGCCGAGTGCGAGCTCGCGCGCGATCGCTTCGCTGAGCGCCTGCAGGGAACTGGCCATGCTCGAGAGCCGCTGATCGCCGCCGGTGTTCGCCGGTGTGCGGGCGATCTCGAAGCCGTCGTCGGTGAGCAGCACGGCGATGGTCAACGACGGGCACAGCTCGCGGAGCGACCGCAGAGCCGCCGCCGAGGCGTCGATGACACGCGGATCGCGGTGGGCGGGGAGTCCGGTCTCGTCGGTCATCGTGCCGCCCCCGTCAGGGCGGCGCGGGTCTCGACGTCGGCGATCAGCGCCATCAGCATGGTCCTCATCTGGATCGGGTCGCGGGCGTCGACCGCGAAGACGGGGGTGGAGCGCTCGGGGAGCAAGGCGGCGGCGATCCCGCGCAGACGCTCCACCACATCCGGGGCGCCCACGTCGCTGCGGGTCACCCCGATGACGAGGCCGCCACGGCGGGCGAGGTCGACGAAGGCGCCCAGGTGCTCGCCGACCAGCACCTCCGGCTGGGGGGCGTCGGCGTTGACGAGCAGCATGAGGCCCATGGCGCGCTCTTGCAGGATCGTCCACATGAAGTCGAACCGGCTCTGCCCGGGCACCCCGTACAGACGGATCTTGTCGTCGGGTCCCGCGCTGATCTCGCCGTAGTCGAGGGCCACCGTGGTGGTGTCCTTGTCGGCGGTGGCGCGGTCGGTGTTGGCGGCTTCGGTCGAGACGACCGCGATCTGGCTGAGTGCCTTGATGGCGGTTGTCTTGCCGGCGCCCATCGGTCCCGCGAAGAGGATGACGTGCTCGGCCATCGCTACAGTCCCAGGCGCTCTCGGAGTCGTCCGAAGAGCCCCGTCTCCGGGGCGGGCGCGGGGGTGGGCACGACCGGGGCGGCGGGGATGACGACCTCGGGGGGTGCCACGGTGAGGGCGCCCATCAGGCTGAGCGCGTTCACCAGGGTGCGGGTGGGCTCGAGCGAGCGGCCCGAGTACGCCGCGAGCTGCTCGATCGTGAAGTCGCCGTTGGCGAGCATCGCCGTCTGGCGCATCTGGTCCATGTCGGGCTGCAGGGTGGTGAGGTTGGGCCAGCGGTGCAGCCGGTAGCGCTCACCGGCGCGCAGCCAGGGGGCGGTGCGGTCGGGGAAGGCGGCGCATCCGATCTTCCAGAGCAGGGTGTCGAGACTCTGCCCGGGGAGTTCGAACGGCGGGCGGGTCGCCGTGTCGACCAGTTCCACCGAGACGCGCACCCCGACGGGGGTGGCGGGGAAGCGGTCGAGGGGGAGCTGCCACTCGAAGGCCTGGTAGCGGATGTCGATGGTGATGGTCGGGTGGCCGGTCACCTCGAGCTCGATGAACATCGGCACGCGGGCGTTCTGCACCGAGTGGAGGGTGAGGGCGGCGCCCGCCCAGCCGAGCTCGGGCGTGGTGGCGGTGCCCGCGGGCAGCGCCGAGAGCCCGGGAACCGTGACGGCGGGAGCCGCGGGGCGGTGCACCGTGGCCTCGGGTTCGGGCTGCGGCTGCGGCTGCGGCTGCGGTTCGGGCTGCGGCGCGGGTTCGGGCGCCGCCACCGGCTCGGCGACCGGCGTGGGCTCCGGCTCGGGTGCGGGCTCGGCGAAGGCGGTGCTGCGCACCGTCTGAGGGATCAGAGGACGCCGGGCGTCGGAAGTGTGTTCAGTCCAGGCATGGCTGTCCCACCACCGCAGCTGGGGGAGCCCCAGAGGGTCGGGATACCAGCCCGGCTGGACCTGTTGGTCGTCAGTCACGGGAGGTGGTTTCGTCGTCGAGAATCGGGCATTCGGGACGCGCGAGGGATGTGCGCCAGTCACATGAAACGTGACAAACCCACGTTAACCGGTTGCGCAGTATCGTTTGCGCCCCAGTGCGGGGGTAGTCAGCTCTGTTGCGCGAGCGAGGTGGCGAGGCGGGCGGCGATCTCGCGGGAGATGCGGCCGTCGTCCTCCCGGGCCGGGGCGAAGACGGCGACGAGCGCGAACGGCAGGTGCCCGATCCGGCGCACGAGCATCGACCCGTGGGCGCCCGCGACCGCGACGTGGCTCGTCTCCCCGAGTCTCAGTTCGCGTGCGACGGCTTCTCCGAGTGCCTGCATGGTGCTGCCCATGCTCGCGAGCCGGTGATCGTCGCCTTCGCGTCCGAGTGCGGCGCGGCAGATCTCGAAGCCGTCGTCGGTGAGCAGCACGGCGACGGTGAGGGTGGGGCAGCGGGCGCTCAGCTCGTCGAGCGCCCGCTCGGCGATGCCGATGATGCGGGGATCGCGGTGGGCGGACACGGGTTCGGTGATCGTCATCATGCCCCCACGGCGGCGAGGGCCGCCCGCGTCTCGATGTCGGCCACCAGCGAGATGAGGAGGCGACGCATCTGCTCCGGTTCGCGGGCGTCGATGGCGAACACCGGTGTCGGGCGGTCGGGCACCACCGCGCGCGCGGTCGCCACGATGCGGTCGCCGATGTCGCTGCGGTCGCGGTCGAACCGTGTCACCCCGACCACCACGCCGCCGCGTCGCGCCACCTCGGCGAAGGCCGTCAGGTGCTCGTAGACGTGGCGCTCCGGCTCGGGATCCTCCCCGTTGACGAGCACGATGAGGCCCAGCGCCCGCTGCTGCAGGATCGTCCACATGAAGTCGAAGCGGGCCTGGCCGGGCACCCCGTAGAGGCGCACCTTGTCGTCGGGTCCGAGGGTGATCTCGCCGTAGTCGAGCGCCACCGTCGTGGTCGCCTTGTCGTTCGTCGCGAGGTCGGTGTTGACGGCCTCCGTCGACACCACTTCGATCTCGCTGAGCGATCGGATGGCCGTGGTCTTGCCGGCACCCATCGGCCCGGCGAACAGGATCACATGCTCGGGCATGTCTACAGTCCGAACCGCTGCCGGAGTCGCTGGAAGAGGCTCCCCTCGGGAAGGGCGGCCGGCACGGGGGCGGCGGTCAGCTGCGCGGCGGGGATGACGTACAGGATGCCCATCAGGCTGAGCGCGTTCAGCAGCGTGCGTGTGGTGTCGACCCCGCGGCCCGATAGGCCCGCCAGCTGCTCGATGGTCAGCACGGTGTTGGCGAGCATCGCGGTCTGGCGGATGTGGTCGGTGTCGGGGGCGATCGTCGTCCAGTTCGGCCAACGGGTGAGGCGGTACCCGTCGCCCTCCTCCAACCACGGGGCGAGGCGGTCGGGGAACGCGGCGCGCCCCACCTTCCAGAGCAGCTCGTCGAGGCTCTTGCCCGGCAGATCGACCGGGCTGGGAGCCGTGGCTCCCACGAGTTCCACCGACACGACGACCCCCGTGGGGTGGTCGGGGAACCACTGCAGGTCGAGTTCCCAGTCGTACGCCTGATGGCGGGCGTCGATCGTGATGGTCGGGTGACCCGCGACGCCGAGTTCGATGAGCATCGGCACGCGTGTCGACTGCACCGAGTGGAGGGTGAGGGCGGCTCCCGCCCAACCCAGTTCGGGCAGGTCGGCTGTGCCGGCGGGAAGTGCCGTCTGCTGCTCCGCGAATCGCTGATCGGCGGCTGACGCGGCCCCATCCGACGCCTGTTCGGTGCGATGGCGAGGCGCTGGTCGTTCCGTCGACGCCCGCGTCGCATCAGGCTCCGCGTAGTCCACCGGGCGCGTCTCCGACCGCGCGGAGGTTGTCCGCGCGGTAGAGGTGTGCGAGGTCCAGGAGCGGCCGTCCCACCATCTGAGCTGGGGCGAGCCCAGAGGGTCGGGATACCAACCGGCCCTGACCTGGGTATCGGTCGAGGCGGTCATCATTTCGGATTGTCGGGTTGAACCCTGAGGTTCACGGGCGACACACGGGTCTGTGTCGCCCTCAGATTATTCCCGCGCTCGCGAAAATATCGCTCCCCCGTGTGGGGGGCCGTAACCGGGCGTCACCCGCGATCGCGCGCCTGCGCCGCCAGCGCCCGCTCGACCGCCGCGACCTCCTCGATCACCATGCGCCGCAGAGCAGGCACCTCGGTGTTCGCGGCGAGCCACGCGTTCGACATCTCCACCAGCTCGGCGGTGACCAGCGGCGACGGGTAGAACCCGTGCACGATGTACTGCGCCAGCTGGAAGCTGCGCTCGTCCCACACACGCTTGATCGACTCGAAGTAGAGCGGCACGAGCTCGCCCAGGACTGCCGGGTCGTTCACGTGGGTGAAGCCGAGCGCCATGTTGCGCAGCACCACGTTCGAGATCGTCGAGTCGGTGAGCGCGGCGACGAGCGCCTTCTGCTTCGCCTCGACCGTGGGGATGGTGGCGCGCGCGCGTGCGGCGGCCTGCTGGCCGTTCGCCGTGTCGTCCTTCTCGAGCGCCGCGGCGATCTCGAGTTCGCCAGCCGCCCCGATGAGCACGAGCCCTTCGAGCAGCTCCCACCCGAGGTCGGTGTCGATCTCGAGGCCGTCGAGCGCGATCGAGCCGTCGCGGAGCCCCTGCAGGGCTTCACTGTGCTCGGGGGTGGAAGCGACGTTGGCGAAGAACTTCACGAACTGGAACTGCGCGTCCGAGCCGGCTTCCGCCGACCGGGCGAGCGTCCACAGGGCGTCGCCCACCTCGCGCACGGTCGCCTCGCGGGCGGCCGGATCGACGTAGAGCCGAGCCGTCTGCACCAGCTGGCTGAGCGAGAGGCGCATCGTGGTCGACTCGGTCTCCGGACCGATGTTGCCGAGCACCAGCTGCACGTAGTCGCGACCAGCGATCTCGGCGTCGCGGGTGGCATCCCAGGCCGAGCCCCACACGAGCGCCCGCGCGAGCGGGTCCTGGATGCGGGCAAGTGCGTCGATCGCCACGGCGAACGACTGCTCGTCGAGGCGGATCTTGGCGTACGCGAGGTCGTCGTCGTTGAGCAGCACCAGTGCCGGCTTGTGCAGCCCCACCAGCTCGGCGACGTCGTTCCACTCCGTGGCGGCCAGGTCGAACTCGTGACGGTGGGTGCGCACGAGCGGCGCGTCGGCGGCCTCCGATGCGAAGTCGTAGAAGCCGATCGCGATGCGGTGCTGGCGCAGGGTCGGGTAGTCGGGGTGGGCGGTCTGCCGCACGCGGAACGCCGTGATGACGCCCGCCGCATCCGTCTCGATCTCCGGCTTCAGGGTGTTGACCCCTGCCGTCTCGAGCCACTGCGCCGAGAAGGTCGACAGATCGCGGCCGGAGCTCTTCTCCAGCTCGCGCAGCAGGTCGGCGAGTTCGGTGTTGCCGAAGGCGTGCGCGTGGAAGTACGCGCCGACGCCGGCGAAGAACGCGTCGATGCCCACCCAGGCGGCCAGCTGCTTGAGCACCGACCCGCCCTTGGCGTAGGTGATGCCGTCGAAGTTGACCTGCACGTCGTCGAGGTCGCGGATGTCGGCCACCACCGGGTGGGTCGACGGCAGCTGGTCCTGGCGGTACGCCCAGCTCTTCTCCATCGCCTGGAAGGTGGCCCACGCCTCCGTCCACTCGGTGGCCTCGGCGGTCGCTATGGTGGAGGCCCACTCGGCGAACGACTCGTTCAGCCACAGGTCGTTCCACCACTTCATGGTCACCAGGTCGCCGAACCACATGTGGGCGAGCTCGTGCAGGATCGTCACGACGCGACGCTCCTTGATGGCGTCGGTCACCTTCGAGCGGAACACGTACGTCTCGGTGAAGGTCACCGCGCCCGCGTTCTCCATGGCGCCCGCGTTGAACTCGGGCACGAAGAGCTGGTCGTACTTCACGAACGGGTACGGGTAGCCGAACTTCTGCTCGAAGTAGGCGAAGCCCTTGCGGGTGATGTCGAAGATGTAGTCGGCGTCGAGGTAGCCGAACAGAGACTTGCGGGCGAAGATGCCGAGCGGGATCACGCGGCCGTCGCTGCTGGTGAGCTCGCTGCGGACCACCTCGTACGGGCCGGCGACGAGCGCGGTGATGTAGCTGGAGATGCGCTTCGTCGGGTCGAACCGCCAGATCGCGGTGCCGTTGCCGAGGCGCTCCGCCTCGGGGGTGGGGGAGTTGGAGACGACCTGCCAGTTCTCGGGCGCGGTCACCGAGAAGCGGAACGTGGCCTTCAGGTCGGGCTGCTCGAACACCGAGAACACGCGACGGCTGTCGGGCACCTCGAACTGCGAATAGAGGTACACCTCGCCGTCGACGGGGTCGACGAAGCGGTGCAGGCCCTCGCCGGTGTTCGTGTAGGCGAAGTCGGCGACGACGACGAGCTCATTGGTGGGGGCGAGGCCGTCGAGCTGGATGCGCACCCCGTCGGCGACCGAGGCGCCCAGCTCGGAGCCGTTCAGCACCACCGAGTGCACCGTGTCGGTGATCGCGTCGATGAAGGTCGAGCTGCCTGCCGTGGCGGTGAAACGTACGGTCGTCGTCGACCGGAACGTCTTCTCGCTCGTGGTGAGGTCGAGCTCGATGTCGTAGCTCTCGACCTCGACGAGCGCCTTGCGCTCCTGGGCTTCGATGCGGGTGAGGTTCTCTCCAGGCACGCGTGTGCTCCTTCTGTGACGCGGATCGTGTCCGCATCACAGCCTAGGCGTCACACGAGCACGGTGGAGGGCGCCTGCACCGGTTCGGGAATCGTGGGGGTCGGGCGCACGATGCTCTCGACGTCGTCGATGGCGAGCGACAGCATCCGGATGAGGTACTCGTCCGGGTCGGGCACGCACGCGCGCGCGGCACCCACGACCGCGGTCGCCACGATGAGCTCGGAACTGATCGTGTCGAGGTGCGGGTACCGCGGCGAGACCAGCTGGATGTGGCTGCGGGCCCAGCGCGACGCATCCGGCACCTGGTCGAGCGCCTGCTGCGCCTCGGTGCGGATGTCGTGAGTCGGGGTACCCGCCGTCTCGAGCAGCACACACAGCGACATGATTCCCGCCGCGAGGACCCGTTGCCGCTCCATGCTGGCGATCGGCAGGGCGACGATCGCCGTGCGCAGCCCCACCAGGAGACCGAGGTCGGTGCCACCCTTCAACCCCACGACGCGCGGGATCAGCGTGAGCAGCTCGTCGCGACGGCTGTCGGCGACCAGGTCGTTCACGCCGCGCGCGAGTGCCGCCAGCGTGCGGTCGGTGCACGCCGGATGGTCGCTCCAGCGTTCACCCGCCAGATAGGAGGCGAACTCCATGAAGCAGGCGCCTCGGCGCGGATTGCGGTGTCGGCCCGCAGACAGGTGCGGCATGACATCAGGGACGAAGGTGGTGCGTTCGCGCATCGTGATCACCTCGCAATTGCTCGTACGTCGATTGTGCTCCTCACAGCCGACAGAGGCTAGGGGTGGAGGCTTCTAGACTCGACGGGTGCGCATCCACATCGCGACCGATCACGCCGGACTCGACTTCAGCCGGACCCTCCAGCAGCACCTCGCCGACGCCGGCCACGAGGTCATCGACCACGGCCCGCAGAGCTACGAACCGCTGGATGACTACCCCAGCTTCTGCATCAACGCGGCCCGCGCCGTGGTGCGCGACCAGCGTTCCGGGGTCGAGGCGCTCGGTGTCGTGTTCGGAGGTTCGGGCAACGGCGAGCAGATCGCCGCCAACAAGGTGGAGGGGGTGCGCGCGGCGCTCGTCTGGAACTCCTCCACCGCCGAACTCGCCCGCGAGCACAACGACGCAAACGTGATCTCGATCGGCGCCCGCCAGCACACCGTCGAGGAGGCGATCGCCTTCATCGACCTCTTCATCGCGACCCCGTTCACGGGTGAGGAGCGGCACGCCCGCCGCATCGCCCAGCTCGCCGAATACGAGACCACCGGCCGCATCCTCGGTCACGACATCGAGTAACCGATGCCCGAAGGCCACTCCGTACACCGGATCGCGCGGCAGTTCGCCGCGAACTTCGAGGGCGCGTCCGTCGCGGTGAGTTCTCCGCAGGGCCGGTTCTCCGCGGGCGCGGCCCAGCTCGACGGGCACGAGATCGTGCAGGCGAAAGCCGTCGGCAAGCAGATGTTCCTCGAGTTCGACCACGGCCTCTGGTTGCGCGTGCACCTCGGCATGTACGGGGCGTGGGATTTCGCCGGTGACATCTCGGTCGATTCCACGATCGCCTCCGCGAACGGGCGCATGGGGCAGACCAACCAGCGGGGCACGGTCGTGGATACGGTGGTCGGCTCGCACGAGGACTCGCCGTGGTCGATCGGTGCACCCCGTCGCACCCGACTGCGCATGGCCGAGTCGGAGAAGCTCGGCGCCGAACTCGAGACCTGGCCCCCGGAGCCCGTCGGGGCGGTGCGGGTGCGTCTGCTCACCGAGACGGCGTGCGCCGACCTCCGCGGACCGACCGCGTGCGAAGTGCAGACCATCGAAGAGGTCGACCGGACGATCGCGAAACTCGGCCCCGATCCGATGGTCGACGACCTCACCGAGGGCGAGGAGCGCTTCACCGCCGTCGTGCGCCGCAAACCGACGCCGATCGCCCTGCTCCTCATGGACCAGTCGGTGGTGTCGGGGATCGGCAACGTCTACCGTGCCGAGCTGCTGTTCCGTGCCCGGCTCGACCCGTTCCGCCCCGGCCGCGATGTGCCCGAAGAGACGGTGCGCGAACTCTGGCGCGACTGGGTGCACCTGCTGCGCATCGGGGTGGAGACGGGGCAGATGCTCACCATGGACGACCTCGACGAGGAGGCGTACCGCAAGGCCCTCGCCTCCCGCGACGACCGCCACTGGGTCTACCACCGCACCGGCGAACCATGCCGCGTATGCGGAACCGGCATCGCGATGACCGAGCTCGGCGGCCGCAAGCTGTACTGGTGCCCTGTCGACCAGGTCTGACATCCCGAGCGAGGAACCCATGCGCCACACGCCCCACTACCTGATGACCGACGTCGACGAGGTCAAGCGGCTCATCCGACGCAACCCGTGGACGACGTACGTGTCGAACACCTCGAAGGGGCTCGTCGCCTCCCACTACGCGACGCTGCTGGAGGAGACCGACGACGACACCATCTCGATCGTGTCCCACTTCGGTCGACCCGACGAGGTGGCCCACGAGCTGGGGCAGCACGAGGTGCTCGTCATCGTGCAGGGCCCGCACGGCTACATCTCGCCCGGGTGGTATGCCGAGGGTGACTTCATCCCCACCTGGAACCACGTCACCGCGCACCTGTGGGGCGTGCCCGAGATCCTGTCGGCGGAGGAGAACTTCCGCATCCTGCACCGGCTCACCGATCACTTCGAAGAGCGGATGCCTCACCCGCGTTCGCTGCACATCGACGAGCCGTACGCGGAACGCATCGCGAAGGGCACCGTGGGGCTCCGCATCCGCGTCACCCGGTTCGACGCGCGCGCGAAGCTCAGTCAGAACAAGTCGGACGACGTGCGTGCCACCATCATCGGCGCCCTCGACGGGGACGGTCCGTACAACGATGCGGCGCTCGCCGCGGAGATGAAGCGCGTCGGCGGTCGCCACTCGTGACCGCGACGCTGCTCACCCGCGCCCGGCTGGTCGGTCCCGACGGCACGGCCGCCGCGCCGTGTGACGTGCTGCTGCGCGACGGGCGGATCGCCGAGATCGCGCCGCGCATCGACGCCCCGGACGCGGAGACGGTCGCCCTCGACGGCCGGTTCCTCATGCCCGGGCTGTGGGACGGTCACGTGCACATGGGGCAGTGGGCGGCGGTGTCGCGGCGGCTGGACGTGTCGTCGGCGCGGTCGGCGGCGGAGGCCGCCGCCCTCGTGCGGGCGCGGGTCGACCAGGGCTGGGATCCGTCCGAGATCCTGCTCGGCTACGGGTTCCGCGACGCGCTCTGGCCGGACGCTCCGAGTGCCGAACTGCTCGCCGTCGGCGAGGTGGCGGTGGCTCTCGTGTCGGGCGACGTGCACACGGTGTGGTCGAACGCGGCACTCGCGCGGCGACTCGGGCTGGGCGCAGACGCCTGGTGGCTCAACGAGCAGGCGGCGTTCGACCTGAACGTGCGGCTCTCGGCCGCCGATGAGGCCACGGTCGACCGCTGGGTGGCGGATGCGGCGGCGGCGGCTGCGGCGCGCGGCGTCACCGGCATCGTCGACCTGGAGATGAGCGGCACGGTCCCCGCGTGGGGTCGTCGCGTCGCATCCGGCCTGCGCGCCCTGCGGGTGAAGGCGGGCGTCTACCCGGTCGACCTGGATGCGGTCGCCGCGCGGGGACTGCGCACCGGCGACCCGATCCCGGGCGCCGGCGACCTCGCCACTGTCGCGTGGTTCAAGCTCTTCACCGACGGTGCGCTCAACTCGCGCACCGCGTGGTGCGCCGATCCGTACCCGGGCGGAGGAGGCCACGGGCTCCCCACCTACACGGATGCGGAGCTCCTCGAGGCGGCGCGTGCCGGCTTGGCCGTCGGTCTGGTGCCGACGATCCACGCGATCGGCGACCGCGCCGTCACGCAGGCGCTCGACACGTTCGCTGCTCTCGCGATCCCCGCCGCGGCGGCCGACCGCGGCCGCATAGAACACGCACAGCTGGTGCTGCCCGAGGATGCACCCCGGTTCGCTGCGCTGGGCGTGCGCGCCAGCGTGCAGCCGGAGCACGCGATGGATGACCGCGACGTCGCCGACCATCACTGGGCGGGCCGCACGGACCGCTCGTTCGCGTACCGCACGCTGCTCGACGCGGGTGCCGTGCTGGAGCTCGGTTCGGATGCGCCGGTCGCGCCGCTGGATCCATGGGCGACCCTCGCCGCCGCCGTCACCCGCTCCCGCGACGACCGCGCGCCGTGGCATCCGGAGCAGTCGCTGCCGCTCGGTGCGGCGCTCGCCGCATCCTGGGGCGGTGTATCCGGGGTGGCGGTCGGAGGCGCCGCCGACCTGGTGATCCTCGATGCCGACCCGTACGCGGTCGACCCGGCGTCGCTGCGCACCACCCCCGTCCACGCGACGCTCGTCGCGGGCGCCTTCACCCACCACCCCTGACTCCCGGACGCAACGAGAAAGGCCCCGCACACGGCGGGGCCTTTCTCGTACGGAAACCTACTTCGTCGCGAGGTGCGAGAAGAGGAACCAGCGGTCCTTGTCGAGACCGTTCGCGATCTCAATCGCGATGTCCTGCGACGGCAGGTCGAGCTCGTCGAGCTCGTCGACGGCCGTGCGCACGATCGCCAGCGTCGCATCGATCTGCGCGATGACGGCCGCGATGGTCGCATCCGACTGGTGGAAGCCGTCGGCGAGGGCCGGGGTCGTGGTGTTCGCGGCGACCGTCTGGATGCGGGCGTCGACCGGCAGGCCGAGCGCCACGATCCGCTCGGCGGCGAGGTCGGCCCAGTCCTGGGCGTGGGCGACGAGCGTGTCGAGGAACTCGTGCACGCCGATGAAGTTGGCTCCGCGCACGTGCCAGTGGGCCTGCTTGCCGTCGACGGCGAGCGCCTGCAAGTTCACGACGACGGGGCTGAGGAACTGGGCGACACCCGCGGTCACGTCGGGGTCGAGCGAGCTGGTGGGGATGGTCTTGGTCTTGGCGTCAGTCATCGTGTCGTCTCCTTCCGGCCGGCGTCACCGGCCTCCGTCTGGTTCAACGCTACTCAGACTGGAGCATTCCGCAACGAAGATGAGGCTGTCCTGACCGGGGGTTGACAGGGCGTCAGCGGCGGTGTTCGAGCCCGTACACGGCGGCCTGGGTGCGTCGCTCCATCCCGAGCTTCGCGAGCAGGCCGGAGACGTAGTTCTTCACCGTCTTCTCGGCGAGCCCGAGCCGTTCGCCGATCTGGCGGTTGGTGAGGCCTTCGGTGATGAGGTCGAGCACCTGCCGCTCACGGAGGGTGAGTTCCGGTTCGTCGGGTCGTGGCGCCGAGAACGCCTCCGCCACTTTCTCGCTCACGCGCGCCGACAGCAGGGTGCCCCCGGCGGCCACCTTGCGCACGCCGTCGATGAGTCCGCGGGCCCGGATGTCTTTCAGCACGTATCCGGAGGCTCCGGCGAGCACCGCCGAGCGGCTGGCTTCGTCGTCGTCGTAGGCGGTGAGCATGAGGCAGCGGATGTCGGGGTGGGCGGATCGGATGGCGCGGCACAGTTCGATGCCGTCGCCGTCGGGCAGGCGCACGTCGAGCACCACCACGTCGGGGTTGGTGACGGCGATCTTCGCGAGGGTGCCGCGCACGGCACCGGATTCGCCGACGACCTCGAGGTCGCGTTCGGCGTCGATCAGGTCGGCGATGCCGCGGCGGACGATCTCGTGGTCGTCGACGAGGAAGACGCGGGTCACGGGGTGCTCCTCTCGGGGGCGGTGGTGGCGGTGGCGACGGGGACGGCCCAGCGGGCGCGGGTGCCGCCGCCGGCGCGGGCGGTTAGGTCGAAGGCGCCGCCGCGGCGCCGGGCGCGGTCGTCGAGGTTGCGGGTGCCGCTGGCGCGGTCGACGGTGGCGGGGATGCCGATGCCGTCGTCGTCGACGGTCACCACGACCTGGTCGTCGTCGACACTGACCGACACCTCGACTCGTGTCGCCTGGGCGTGGCGGGCCGCGTTGGCGAGGCTCTCCCGGGCGACGGCGAGCACGTCGTCGGCGAGGGGGCCGGTGACGAGCAGGTCGACGGGGCCGGAGAAGGTGACGAGCGGCGGGTTCGCGAGCCCGGCTGCCGCCTCGGTGGCCACGTCGAGGAGCCGGTGGCGCAGCGCGGTGTCGGAACCGGGTCGCGGGGCAAGCGCGAAGATGGCGGTGCGGATCTCGCCGATGGCGGCGTCGATCGCATCCACCTGGGCGGCGATCGCATCCGCCGCCGCCGGGTTGCGGGCGCCGACGGCCTGCAGGGCGAGGCCGGTGCCGAAGAGGCGTTGGATGACGTGGTCGTGCAGGTCGCGGGCGATGCGGCTGCGGTCTTCGACGAGCACGAGGCGCTGCCGGTCGGCGCGTCCGCGGGTGAGTTCGATGGCGACTCCGGCCTGCAGCGCGAACTCGGCGGCCATCGCGCGTTCCGCGTCGGTGAAGCGCGCGGCGTCGGCTGCGCGGTAGACGGTGAGGGCGCCGAGCATCTGGTCGCCTGCCCGCACCGGCAGGGCCATGGCGGCGCTGGGGCCGTCGCGCACCACCGAGTCGGGTTGGTCGGAGGTGTCGAGCGACGCGATGGTGCCGGTGGCCATCGCGCGTCCCGACAGGGTGCCGTCGGCGGGGTAGCGGCGCCCGACCAGTTCGTCGGCGCCGACCCCGCGGGCGGTGTCGACGCGCAGCATCGGCTGCCCGTCGTCGGTGCCGTCGGCGACGATGACGCACACCAGTTCGCTGTCGATCACCGACGCGACCCGTTCGGCGAGCACCGCGAGGATGTCGACGGTGTCTTCGGAGAGCAGCGCGGCGGTCACCTCGGCGAGGGCGGTCGACCAGCGTTCCCGTCGCACGCTCTGGTCGTAGAGGCGGGCGTTCTCGATGGCGATGGCGGCGACGGCGGCGAGCGAGCCGACGAGACGCTGGTCTTCGTCGGAGAACTCGGGCCCGCCGCTCTGGTTGGTGAGGTACAGGTTGCCGAACACGCGGTCGCGGATGCGGATCGGAACGCCCAGGAACGCATCCATCGACGGGTGGTGGGCGGGGAAACCGACCGAGCGCGGGTCGTCGGCGAGATGGGCGAGCCGGATCGCCTCTCCGGAGTCGATTACCGCGCCGAGGATCCCGTGGCCTTCGGGCAGGTGGCCGATCGCGGTGACCTCGGGCGGCGCCATGCCGATGTGTACGAAACGCTCGAGTCCGCCATCCGGGCCGATGACGCCGAGCGCACCCCAGCGGGCGTCGACGAGATCGACGGCGGCGCGGATGATTCGGTCGAGCACCTGCCCCAGGTCGAGTTCGCCGGTGACGTGCGGCACGACGTCGAGCAGCCGCCGGAGGCGCGGCTCGTCGGGCGGTGCGGCGGAGGGCATGGGACCATTCTCCCGGGTGGCGGCGGGACCTTCGACCCGGCCGCCCGGTGAGTGCCCGTGCGACTCTCGACCGTATGGCGCGCGCTTCTCATCGTTACCTGGTCGGTGTCGACGGTTCCGCCCCATCGGGGGCGGCGATCGATTGGGCGGCGCGGCATGCGCGGCGCGACGGCGGGGTGCTGGAGCTGGTGCATGTGGTCGAGCCGGAAGCGGAGCTGATGGGCATCGATCTTCTTGATGAGGCGGAGCGGGCGGGCGAGCGCGTCATCGCGGCGGCATCCGCGCACGTGCGGCAGGTGTTCCCCGAGGTGCCGGTGACGGCGGAGCTGCTGTCGGGGGTGCCGGCGTGGATGCTCGCCGAGCGCGCCACCGCCGGCGACACCGTGGTCGTCGGTACGGGCAAGACCGGCTACGTGTCGGGCCGGGTTCTGGGTTCACGAAGTGTGCAGTTCGCGCTCGCGGCGAAAGGCACCGTGGCTGTCGTCCCGGATGCGGATCCGCGTTTCCGGGAGGGTGTGGTCGCCGGCATCGACCGGGTCGAGACGGCGGCGCTCATCGCCCACCGCGCGGCCCGGGAGGCGAGCGAGCGGGGGATGCGTCTCACCCTCATCCACGCGGTGCCGGCGGATGCGGTGCAGGCCGCCCGATCCCGTGTCGACGGACCGCTGGTGCTCGCCGCCGAGGCGGCGCGCGCGGTCGGCGATGTTCCCGAGATCCGATCCCGGATCTCCACCCGCCCGGCCGCGGAGGCCCTTCTCGACGCGAGCCGCGGCAGCGCCCTGCTGGTCGTCGGGCCGGGCTCGACGGCCGCCCACCGGTCGCCGCTCGGGTCGACCCTGCACGCGGTGCTGCTGAACGCGAACGCCCCCGTGCTGGTGGTGCGCGGCTAGTCGGCGACCGCGCGACGCGTTTCGCGCGCGATCTCGAGCTCTTCGTTGGTGGGGATCACGAGCACCGCGGCGGGCGAGCCGGACGGAGAGATGTGGCGCGGTTCGCGCGACCGCACGGCGTTGAGGTCCGCGTCGACCGACAGCCCGAGGAACCCGAGTCCGGCGACGGCGCGTCGGCGGATGTAGTCGGAGTTCTCGCCGACGCCGGCGGTGAACACGAGCGCGTCGATGCCGCCGAGTTCGGCCGCATATCCGCCGATGTAGCGGCGGAGCCGGTGCACGTAGACGTCGAGAGCATGATCGGCGCGTTCGTCTCCTGCTTCGGAGGCCGCGACCAGTTCGCGCATGTCGCTGCGTCCCGCCATGCCGAGCAGCCCGGAGCGGCGGTTGAGCAGCTCGTCGAGCTGTTCGATCGTGTAGCCGTGCTGGCGGGCGAGGAACAGGGGGATGGCCGGGTCGATGTCGCCGGAGCGGGTACCCATCACGAGACCTTCGAGGGGGGTGAGGCCCATCGAGGTGTCGAGGGAGCGCCCGCCGAGGACGGCCGTCGCGGAGGCTCCGTTGCCGAGGTGCAGCACCACGAGCTTCAGTTCGGGGTCGCCGACGCGGCCCAGCATCTCGGCGGCGACACGCGAGACGTACCCGTGGGAGGTGCCGTGGAATCCGAAGCGGCGGATGCGGGTGCGCGCCGCGACCTCGGCGTCGATGGCGTAGTCGCGGGCTGCGGGGCTGATGGTGGCGTGGAACGCGGTGTCGAACACGGCGACGTGGGCGTAGTCGGGGAGAACGGCCCGGGCGGCGCGGATGCCGGCGAGGGCGGGCGGGTTGTGCAGCGGTGCGAGGTCGGAGAGGGCGTCGATCTCGCGCTCGACGTCGTCGTCGATGACGGTGGCGCGGACGAAGCGTGTGCCGCCGTGCACCACCCGGTGTCCGACGGCGTCGATGGGGATGCCGGCGAGCGTTCCGCGGATGCGTTCGAACGCGGCCGCGTGGTCGGGCACATCCGACCCGTACTCGCCGATGCGCTCGATGATGCCGTCGGCGGAGACGTCGCCGCTGACCGCGTCGACGACCTTGTATTTGACGGAGCTGGAGCCCACGTTCAGTACGAAGACGTTGCGCACGCTCATGCGTGGGCCTCCGCCTGGATCGCGGTGATGGCGATGGTGTTGACGATGTCGCGCACGAGGGCTCCCCGGGAGAGGTCGTTGATCGGCTTGGCGAGGCCCTGCAGCACGGGACCCATGGCGACGGCGCCGGCGGATCGCTGCACCGCCTTGTAGGTGTTGTTGCCGGTGTTCAGGTCGGGGAATACGAACACCGTGGCGCGCCCCGCGACCTCCGACCCGGGCATCTTCGAGGCGCCGACGGTGGGGTCGGCGGCGGCGTCGTACTGGATGGGTCCCGCGACCGGCAACTGCGGTGCACGCTCCTGCACGAGCGCAGTCGCCGCGCGCACCCGATCCACTTCGGCACCCGATCCGGATTCGCCGGTCGAATACGACAGCATCGCCACCCGCGGGTCGATGCCGAACCGGGATGCGGTGGCGGCCGACGAGATCGCGATGTCGGCGAGCTGCTCGACGGTGGGCTCGGGGATGACGGCGCAGTCGCCGTAGACGAGCACACGGTCGGCGAGCGCCATCAGAAACACGCTCGACACGACCGAGACGCCGGGCGCGGTCTTCACGATCTCGAACGCGGGACGGATGGTGTGCGCGGTGGTGTGCTTCGCCCCGGAGACCATGCCGTCGGCGAGACCGAGGTGCACCATCATGGTGCCGAAGTACGACACGTCGGTGACGGTGTCTGCGGCGAGCTCGAGGGAGACACCCTTGTGGGCGCGGAGTCGGGCGTACTCGTCGGCGAAGCGGGCGTGGAGCTCAGGGTCGGTGGTCGCCACGATGCGGGTGTCGCCGAGGTCGAGGCCGAGGGCTGCGGCCCGCGCCCGGACCGCATCCGGGTCGCCGAGGATCGTGAGGCGGGCGATGCGTCGCTGCACGACGATGGCGGCGGCCTGCAGGATGCGGTCGTCGTCGCCCTCCGGCAGCACGATGTGCTTTGCGGCGGCGCGCGCCCGCTCGACGAGCGTGTACTCGAAACGTATGGGCGTCATCACTCCCGCCGACGGGAGGCTGAGCAGGCGCACCAGTTCGGCAGCGTCGACATGCTCGGCGAAGAGCGACACGGCGCGGGCGTGCTTGGCGGGGGAGTCGGCGGCGAGGCGGCTGCGGGCGTGGGTGATGCGCACGGCGGTGTCGAAGGTGCCGTGCTCGGTGCGCGCGATCGGCAGCGGTGAGGCGAGGCCGTCGATGAGGCGCTGGATGGACGGATCGATCGGGAACCCGCCGTTGAGGATCACGCCGGCGAGCGCGGGGAAGGTCTGCGAGAGCTGCGCGGCGATCGTGCCGACGAGCACGTCGGAGCGGTCACCGGGCACTACGACCACGCCGCCGGGGATGAGGCGGGGCAGCACGTTGGCGAGCGACATCGCCGCGATCGTCGTTCCGAGTACGGGGCGGTCGAGGGAGGCCTCGTCGCCGCGCAGCAGTTCGGCGTCGGCGGCCTCGAGCACGGTGCGCAGCAGCGGGGCGGCGAGTTCCGCATCCTCGGCGATCGCCCACGACGGCAACTGGGTCGCGGCCTCGACCTTCAGTGCGATGGGTTCGATGCGGGACGGGTCGGCGCGGTTCACGATCACCGCGAGCACCTCGGCGTGTTCGTCCCTCAGCTCGTCGAGCGCGATGCGGGCGATCTCGGCGCACTGCTTCGGGGTGCGGAACGCATCGCCATCGGGCTGGTGGCCGCCCGTGACCAGCACGACGGGCGCGGCCAGGTTCGCGGCGATGCGCCCGTTGGTGGCGAGTTCGGTGGGGGTGCCGACGTCGGTGTAGTCGGAGCCGAGGATGAGGACGGCGTCGCAGCGGTCCTCCACCTCGGCGAAACGCTCCACGATCGTGGCGAGCGCCGCATCCGGGTCGGCGTGGAGCGCGTCGTAGTCGACCCCCACGCAGTCCTCGTAGCTCTGACCCGCGCTGGCATGCTCGACGAGCAGTTCGAGGATGTAGTCACGCTCCACATCCGCGCGCACGATCGGCCGGAACACGCCCACGCGGGGCACGCTCGCCCGCAGCGTCTCGAGCAGACCGACGGCGACGGTCGACTTGCCGGTGCGCCCTTCGGCGCTCGTCAGATAGATGCGGGTGGCCACCTGCTCCACGCTACGCGAGGGGCGCAGCAGTTAGGTCGGGACCTTCGACCCGTAGGGCCGCCACCTCCTCCTGGAGCAGATCCATGTTGAGGGCGGCACCGGCCATGGTTCCGGCTGCCGCGGACGCGCCGACCATCGCCGTCGCGTCGGCGGAGTTCCCCGCGGCCCACACCCCGTCGATGGGGGTGCGACCGGTGACGTCGGCGGGGATGACGACGCCGGTGCCCTCGACGACGACCGGTTCGCCTCCGAGCTGCTCGTAGAGTTCGGTGCGGGACTCGAAGCTGGGGCCCACCGCCACCGCACGAGCGGGAAGCACCGTGCCGTCGTCGAGCAGCACGCCGGCGAGGTCCCCGTTGACGTCGTCGTCGAGTCGGGCCGCGCGGCCGGGGTGCACGCGCACTCCGAGCGCTGCGAGGTCGTTCTCGAGCTCGGGGTCCTCGGGGGTGTCGTGCCGCAGGAAGACGACCTCGTCGCTCAGCCGGCTGAACATCATCGCCTGGTGGCCGCTTCGTGGTGTGGTCCCGATCACGACGATCGGCCGGTCCCTCACCTCCCATCCGTGGCAGTACGGGCAGTGCACGACGCTGTCGCCCCAGTGCTCGCGCAGCCCCGGGAGCGACGGCAGCACGTCACGGAGCCCGGATGCCAGGACGATACGCCGGGCGCGGATCGTCGCTCCGCCGGAGGTGGAGAGCTCGAAGCGGCCGATGCCGAGCCGCGACACGTCGACGACGCGGTCGTCGATGACCGTC
Source organism: Actinomycetes bacterium (assembly GCA_023386365.1). Classification (GTDB taxonomy): domain Bacteria; phylum Actinomycetota; class Actinomycetes; order Actinomycetales; family Microbacteriaceae; genus Homoserinibacter. Next base: position 38,836 of record JAEWJX010000068.1, read on the forward strand.
ACCCCGTATGCGAGCGCCTGGGTGCGGGCATCGGCGATGAGTTCGAGGGGGGACGCCCCGTCGCGGCTGAACACGTTGTGCGCGTGAGCGGCGGGGGCGTTGCGTGGCTCGCCGGCGTCGATGACGACGACCGGGCGTCGCGACCGGCCGAGAGCGATCGCGGCGGACAGGCCGGCGGGGCCGCCGCCCACGATCGCGACATCGAACGTCGGATGTGCGGGGTGTGGATTCGACATGGGACGATGCTGATCCGAATCATCCGATTTCGGCAAGCAGAGTTGCTGGAATGGCAAACTGGTGCGATGGCCGACACCATCGAATCCGCGCTCGCCGGGGTCGGGCCCCGCCTGCGCACCATCCGCAAGGACCGCGGCCGCACCCTCGCCGAGGTCGCGCGCGAGTCGGGGATCTCGGTGAGCACGCTGTCCCGACTCGAATCGGGGGAGCGTCGACCCGCACTCGAAGTGCTGCTGCCGCTCGCGCGGGTGTACGGGGTGCCGCTCGACGATCTCGTCGGCGCACCCGAAGTCGGCGATCCGCGCGTGCACATCCGGCCCCGCAAGCACCGCGGCGGGGTGGTGCTACCGCTCAGCCGCGGCGCGGGTGGCATCCGCGTCTTCAAGCAGCTGCTGCCACCGGCGAAGCCCGGCGAGCGGGTCCAGCAGAAGACCCACCCCGGCAACGAGTGGCTGTACGTCATCGCTGGCCGGTTACGGCTCGTGCTCGGCGGCCGGGAATTCGTGCTCGGTCCCGGAGAAGCTGCCGAATTCGACACGCGCACACCGCACTGGATCGGCGCAGCGGGCGACGGCCCCGTGGAGTTGCTGCACCTGTCCGGACCGGAGGGGCAGCGCATCCACATGCCCGAACTCTGACGGGACCTTGTGCCCTGATCCGCGGGTCGGCGGCGTCAGAGGGTGGAGTCGGACCGGTCGCCACCCGTGCGACCGCCGATGGAGGAGACCCGTGGATCCGCTCGAGATCGCCCGATGGCAGTTCGGCATCGTGACCGTCTACCACTTCATGATGGTGCCGCTGACCTTGGGGCTCGGCCTCGTCGTCGCGATCCTTCACACCATGTGGGTGCGCACCGGCAACGAGGTGTGGCTGCGGATGACGAAGTTCTGGGGAAAGCTCTACCTCGTCAACTTCATCATGGGTGTCGCGACCGGCATCGTGCAGGAGTTCCAGTTCGGGATGGCGTGGAGCGAGTACTCGCGATTCGTCGGCGACGTGTTCGGCGCCCCGCTCGCGATGGAGGGCCTCCTCGCCTTCTTCGTCGAGTCAACCTTCCTCGGCCTCTGGATCTTCGGGTGGGACCGGCTGCCGAAGAGGCTCCACCTGGCCACCCTGTGGGCCGCGGTCATCGGGTCGTGGATCTCGGCGTACTTCATCCTCGCCGCGAACTCGTGGATGCAGCACCCCGTCGGCATCGAGATGGTCGACGGACGCCCGATGCTGAATGACATCTGGGCCGTGCTCGCCAACAACACGGCGCTCGCCGCCTTCCCGCACACGATGGCCGGTGCCGTCGCCGTCGCGGGCGGGTTCCTGCTCGGCATCGCCTGGTACCAGCTGTGGCGACGCCGCAAGGACGGCATCGACACCGTCGACGCCAAGAAGCGCGTCATCGTGGGTGAGGCGCCCGAGATCCCGGGGCGCGACGCGAAGGACCACACCGTCTGGATCCGCTCGCTGCGCATCGGTGCGGTGGTCGCCATCGTCGGCTTCGGTGCCGTCGCGATCACGGGAGACCTGCAGGCGAAGCTCATGTACGAGCAGCAGCCGCTGAAGATGGCGGCGGCCGAGGCCGCGTGCCACACCGGCACCAGCTTCTCGGTGCTCTCGATCGGCAAGCTCGGATCGCAGAACTGCGACGAGGTGATCCCCGTCATCGAGATCCCCGGCGTGCTGTCGTTCCTCGCGAAGGGCGACTTCACCACCGAGATGCCCGGCCTCAACCAGCTGATCCCGCAGTACCAGGAGCTGTACGGCACGAACCTTCCCGACGACCCGATCTACGGGGAGCGCGCCGGCATGACGATCGACTACATGCCGAACCTGGAGGTCACCTACTGGGGCTTCCGGATCATGATCGGCTTCGGTGCGCTCGCGGCGTTCGCTGCGGCTGTCGCCCTCTGGGTCACCCGCAAGGGCACCGTCCCGCAGTCGAAGGGCCTCATGCGCCTCGCGGTGTTCGGCATCCTCGCCCCCTTCGGCGCGAACGCCGCGGGCTGGATCTTCACCGAGATGGGGCGCCAGCCGTTCGTGGTGGCGCCCAACCCGAACCCGAGCGGTGTCGACGGCGTGTTCATGTTCACGGCGGCGGCGGTCTCGCCGGGTGTCGACGGCCGCGAGGTGGTGTTCTCGCTGGTCGCCCTCGGCCTGGTCTACGCGGTGCTGATGGTGGTCGAGGTGATGCTGCTGGTCCGTTTCGTGCGGGCGGGAGTGGCGGGTGTGATGCCCGAGAAGTTCGGCCCCCGCGACGACGACCCCGATGGCGATGGTGACGGCGGCGCGAAGCGCGACGACGTCCTGGCGTTCGCGTACTGAGCAAGGAGAGCAACAGTCATGGATGAGATCCTCCCCGTCGTCTGGTTCGTCGCCATCGCGGTGCTCTGGACCGGCTACATCCTGCTCGAGGGCTTCGACCTCGGTGTGGGCATGCACATGCTGTTCAGTGCGCGCGACGAGAAGCAGCGGCGCGTGATGCTGAACGCGATCGGACCGGTGTGGGACGGTAACGAGGTGTGGCTGCTCACCGCGGGGGCCGCCACGTTCGCCGCGTTCCCGTTCTGGTACGCGTCGCTGTTCTCGACCCTGTACGTGCCGCTCGTGCTGGTGCTGCTCGGCCTGATCATGCGGGCGGTGGCGATCGAGTACCGCGGCAAGATCGTGTCGCGTGCCTGGACCCGGCTGTGGGACTGGTCGATCGGGCTGGGTTCCGCGGTCGCCGCCTTCGGTCTCGGTGCCGGCCTCGCCCTCACCACGACGGGTCTCCCGATCGACGCCAACGGCGACCGGGTAGGTGGACCGTTCGTCTGGCTCACGCCGATCGCGGTGCTCGGCGGTCTCGCGCTCGTCGGCTTCTGCCTGGTTCACGGCGCGACCTTCCTCGCGCTCAAGACGGATGGCCCGGTTCGGCAGAAGATGGGCCGCCTGGTTCCGCGCATGGCTCCGGTGGCGCTCCTCCCGATCGCGGGGTGGGCGATCCTCGTCGAACTGCAGGGCGGCAGCGTGCTCAGCTGGGTGCTGCTCGGCGCAGCTGTGGTGGTCGGCGTCGCCGGGTGGCTCTTCGCCCGCAAGGGCCGCGAAGGATGGGCATTCACCGGCTTCGCCGCCTTCGGCGCCCTGGGTGCGGGGTCGATCTTCGCCGCCGTCTTCCCGGTGGTGCTGCCGTCGACCATCGACTCGGCGTTCGACCTCACCATCTGGAACGCGGCGAGCGGCCCGTACACGCTCGGCGTCATGTCGGTCGTGACGGGGATCGCGCTGCCGGTCGTGATCGCCTACCAGGCGTGGAGCTACTGGGTGTTCCGCAAGCGGGTCGCCCCCGAGCACCTGCCGGAGGCGCACGATGTGGTCCCCGCCATTCGTCCCGCGGTGACCGCGGAACGCGGCTGACGTGGTCGACACCCCCGCGCGCCGTCCGGACTTCGGTCCGGGCGGCCTCCGCGCGCTCTGGCCGGTGGCGCTCGCGAGCCTCGTCGGTGCCGTCGGCAGCGTGCTGATCGCCGAATCGATCGCCCGCCAGCTCGCGACCCTCGTCGCGGGAGGCGACCCGGTCGAGTGGCTGCTGCTCGGGGCCGTCGGTGTGCTGCTGCGGGCGTTCGCCGTGTGGGCGCAGGCGGTGCTCGCCCGCCGCGCGGCGATCCGCGCCAAGGCGCAGCTGCGCCGAGACCTGGTGCGGCGCATCGCGGCGGGCGACCCCAGCGGGGGCAGCACGACGGTACTCGCCACCGAAGGTCTCGACGCACTCGACGACTACTTCGGGGTGGCCGTGCCGGCGATGATCTCGGCCGCTGTCATCCCCCTGGTGGCAGGCCTCCGTATCCTGGGTGCCGACCTCGTCTCCACGGTGATCCTCGTCATCACGATCCCACTGGTGCCGCTGTTCATGGTGCTGATCGGCATGCACACGCGCGACCGCGTCGACCGTGCGACCGACGCCCTCTCGCGTCTCGCCGACCACCTCGTCGAACTGGCGCGCGGACTTCCCGTGCTGGTCGGGCTCGGGCGTCTCGAGGAGCAGCTCGCGGCACTCGACGGCATCCAGTCCGACTATCGACGACGCACCATGCTGACGCTGCGCACGGCGTTCCTGTCCGCCTTGGCGCTCGAACTGATCGCCACGATCTCGGTCGCCGTGATCGCGGTGTTCCTCGGCATCCGTCTGCTCACGGGCGACGTCTCCCTCGAGGTGGCGCTGCTCGTGCTGCTGTTGGCCCCCGAGTGCTTCACCGCACTTCGCGACGTGGGCGCCGCGTTCCACTCCTCACAGGACGGCCTCACGGCCCTCGGTCGGGTGAAGGAGCTGCTCGCCGACGGTCGCGCGAGTGCCGCACCGACGACGGGGGAGCCTGCGCTCATCGAGGTGGGCGTGCGGTACCCGGGCCGCGTCGCCGTGTTCGACGCGGTGACCCTCCGGCCCGTGCTCGGGCGGATCACCGCGGTCACCGGCCCGAGCGGATGCGGCAAGTCCACCGTGCTCGCGGCTCTCGTCGGAGCACTCCCCGCGGATGCCGAGGTCACCGGAGTCGTCTCCGGTCGCCCGGGCGACACCGCCTACGCCTCACAGACACCCCGCTTCGCGTGCGACACCCTCACGGAGGAGCTGGCTCTCGCCGGACTCGACCCGGAGCAGAGCGTCGCCGTCGCCGCCGAACTCGGGCTGGTCGCCCTGCTCGACGCCCCGCTCGCGGAGCTGAGCCCCGGGGAGCGCCGCCGTGCGGGACTCGCGCGCGCCTTCGCGCGGGTCGACCTCGACGCCCGGTTGCTGGTGCTCGACGAGCCGACCGCGCACCTCGACGCGGTGAACGCGGCGCGAGTCTGCGACGCCATCCGGTCCCGCGCAGGTGCTGTCGCGACCGTGCTGGTGAGCCACGAACCGGCGACACTCGCGCTCGCCGACGACCTCGTTCCCCTGGGCGGGGATGCGATCCTGCTCGACTCCGTGGACGGCGGCGCCGCCGCCGAGCAGCCCACCGCCGAACGCGCCACGCCGCCCGCCCGGACGGCGCCCCCCGTGGCGGTCGCGCATCCCTGGCGCGCCCTCCGCGTCATCCTCGGCTTCGCGCCGTGGCGCTGGGTTGGCGCCTCCGCCATGGCCGCCCTCGCGATCGGCCTCGGCATGGCGCTCACCGCCGTCTCCGGATGGCTGATCGTGCGCGCCGCCGAAGGCCCGGCGATCATGTACCTCCTGGTCGCGATCGTGGGCGTGCGATTCTTCGGGTTGGGGCGACCGGTCGCCCGCTACGCGGAACGGCTGCTCGCCCACGACGCCGTGTTCCGCGCGACCGACGCGCTCCGGCTGCGGCTGTGGCGGCGCCTCGCCGCGCAGGGGCCATCGATGCGCGGACTCCTCGGCGGCGGTGCGGCGCTCGACGTTCTCGTGACCGAACCCGCCGACCTCCGCGAACAGCTGCCCCGCATCCTCCCGCCGGCAGCGGCCGGGATCGTGTCGGTGCTCGGCGTCGGCGTGACCACGTCGATCCTCGCCCCGGAACTCGCGGGTGTCGTGTGGACGGTGCTGGTGGGCACCCTCGTGGTCGCCACGACGGTGTCGCTCCTCACCGTGTATCGCGCGGCCGAAGCGCGCGTCGCCGCCCGCTCGGAGCTCGTGCGCCGCATCTCAGCCCTCGGTGACGCCGCCGACGAACTCCGCGCGGGCGGCCTCGCCGAGCCGGTGGTGCAGCGGATCGACGCGGCCGGGCAGGCTCTGTCGCGCGCCGAACGCGGCACCGCCGCGGCCTCCGGTGTCGGCACCGCCCTCGCCCTGCTCGGCTGCGCGGGTCTCGCGGTCGCCGTCCCCGTGCTCGCACCGGTGGGCATGCCGGGGGAGACGGTGGCGGTTGTGAGCCTGCTCGCCCTCGCCCTCGTCGAAGCCGTCGACGGGGTGATCGCCGCCGGACGCCGCATCCCCACGCTCGGGTCGGTGCTCCGCCGCCTGACCCCGGTGCTCGAAGCACCCGCAGCCCCGGGCGGAACGCGCAGCCTCGACCGGCCCGCCGAGCGCGTCGAACTGCGCGGCGTGACACGCGTGCTGCCGGGTAGCGGCGAGCCACTGTTCTCCCACGTCGACGCCGAACTCGAACGCGGGACGACGCTGCGCCTCGACGGGCCGTCCGGGTCGGGCAAGTCGACACTCCTGGCGATGATCATGGGATCGGTCGAGCCGGATGCGGGCGCGGTACTCGCAGACGGCATCCCCGTCGCCGAACTCGACCGCACCGACTGGAGCCGCCACGTCGCCTGGTGCCCACAGGAGGCGCACGTCTTCGACTCCAGCATCCGAGGCAACCTCCTGATCGGACGCGCACGCGACGACAGCCCCGACGACGCCGAATTCGAGAGCGTGCTGCACCGTGCCGGGCTCGGGGCGCTGCTCGCCTCCCTCCCCGACGGCCTCTCCACCCGCGTGGGGCAGGCGGGACGCGCCCTCTCCGGCGGTGAGCGTCAGCGGCTCGCGGTCGCCCGAGCGTTGCTCAGCCGCGCCGAACTGCTGCTCCTCGACGAACCGACCGCGCACCTCGACGAACCCACCGCCCGCGCCCTGATGGCCGACATCCGTGCCGCCAGCGACGACCGGATGGTGGTGCTCGTCTCGCACCGCGTCGACGACCGCGCGGGTCGCGACACGGTTGCGCGACTGGGGCGGCGGAGCGAGGTGGCCGTGTACGGGGGATGACCCCACCCCGCATCCGTGCGCGAACCGGATGCCGTGGGTGCTCGGCGTCCGGGATGCTGGTGTCATGAGTGAGAAGCGACGCGGGTACGGCCGCTACTGGGTTGGTCTGTTTCCCGAACTCGGCTACCTGCTGCTGCTGTTGCCGGTCGTGATCGTCTCGCTCACCGTGCTCGCCACCGTCTTCTGGACCGGCGTCGGCATGATCCCGATCGTGATCGGCATCCCGCTGGTGATCGGCGCCCTGTTCGCCGCCCGCGGGTTCGGCATCTTCGAGACCTGGAGACTGCGCGCCGCCCTGTTCCCGGCGATCACTGCACCCCGCTGGGATCGCGCCGCGCGCGGCGGAAGCGGACTCGCGAAGTTCCTCGCCCCCGCCATCGACGGCCACTACTGGCTCTACCTGCTGCACGGCATGATCGTGAACCCGATAGTCGGCATCCTCACCTGGTCGGTCACGATCACCTGGCTCACCACCGGCCTCGCCGGCGTCACCTACCCGCTCTACAGCCGCCTCATCCCGGGGGAGCGGGAGTGGGGTCTGCCGCGCCTCATCGGGTACCTGTTCGACGAGAACTCGATGCTGCACCCGGTCGCCACCGACGCGCTCCTCGCCGTCGTCGGGCTGATCTTCATCGGCACGCTGCCGTTCATCACCCACGGCCTCACCTGGGTTCACCACGCCATCGCCCGAGGGATGCTGTCGTCGTTCCGCTCCGAGGAGCTCACCGAGCGGGTCGCCGACCTCTCGGCGTCGCGCACGGCCGCCGTCGCCGCTGAAGGCACCGCCCTGCGCCGCCTCGAGCGCGACATCCACGACGGTCCGCAGCAGCGACTCGTGCGGATGCAGATGGATCTGGCATCCGCCGACCGCCAGCTGGAGAAGGACCCGGATGCGGCACGCGCCCTCATCGCGGAGGCGATGCAGCAGTCGAAGGAGGCGCTGGAAGAACTCCGCGCCCTGTCGCGCGGCTTCGCCCCGCCCATCCTCCTCGACCGCGGACTGGTGGCGGCCCTCGAGTCGCTCGCCGTGCGCTCGCCGCTGCCCACCCACATCGAGAACCTGCTGCCCGCAGACCTGGAGCTCCCGCCCGAGCTGGAACGCAACGCCTACTTCATCGCGGCGGAAGCTCTGACGAACGTCGCCAAACACGCCCGCGCCACCAACGCGTGGGTCCGCCTGGAGCTGCGTCGGGTGCTCGACGACGACTCCACCTGGCTCGACGTGATCGTGAGCGACGACGGCGTCGGCGGCGCCAATGCCACGCCCGGGCACGGGCTCGCCGGTATCGAGGAGCGTCTGCGCGGCCTCGGCGGCACCGTCGAGGTGCGCAGCCCCTACGGCGGCCCGACGATCGTGATCGCGCACCTGCCGCTCGCGGGCGCGCTGCCGTCGTCGCTGGTCTGAACGGCTGATCGCTAGCCTGGGGGTGTGAACGTGCGCGTCGTTGTCGCTGACGATTCCGTGCTGCTGCGCGAGGGTCTCGTGCGGGTGCTCGGTGAGGCCGGCCATGAGGTGGTCGGTGCGTTCGGCGACGCCGACGAACTGCTCGCCGCCGTGCCCGCGCTGAAGCCCGAACTGGCGGTGCTCGACGTGCGGATGCCGCCCACCTTCCGCGACGAGGGGGTGCGTGCCGCCATCCGGCTGCGTCAGGAGTTGCCCGAGACCGGCATCCTGCTGCTGTCGCAGTACGTCGAGGTGGCGTACGCCCAGGAGCTGCTCGGTTCGGGCGGCGGCGGGGTCGGCTACCTGCTGAAGGACCGCGTCGCCTCCCTCGACGAACTCACCGACGCCGTCGACCGCATCGCCGCCGGCGGCACCGTGCTCGACCCGGAGGTGGTGGCGCAGCTCATCGGGCGTCGGCACGACCCGCTTGCATCCCTCACCCCGCGCGAGCGCGAGGTGCTGCAGCTGATGGCGGAGGGGCGCTCGAACACGGCCATCGCCAAGGCGCTCTTCATCGGCGTGGGCGCGGTGGAGAAGAACGTGACCGCCATCTTCGGCAAGCTCGGCCTCGAAGACTCGGGCACCGACCACCGTCGCGTGCTCGCCGTGGTCGCCTGGCTGCAGCGCTGACGCGCGCGGCCGACTGAAGATAAGCCGCCCCGCCCACCCCCCCCCCCCCCCCCGACCGATAGTCGATACGCCCACCCGTCAGGTGTACCGGCTATCGGCTGTGGGGTAATGCTGTGCAGGTGTACCCCGCATGCCCTGACGGGTCGGGCAGGGGGTTGGAACCGTCCGTCAGGCGACTGACGGGCGGGCGGTCACGCCGAAGTCGGCGGTCCAGGTCTGGAGCTCGGTGCGGTTCTCCTGGATGTGGTTCGTCCAGGCGATGCCGTTCCACCAGCGGAGCTGGGGGATACCGAGCGGGTCGCGATACCAGCCGGCGGGGGCTGCGGTCGCGGAGGGGTTCACGACGTTCATGGGGGTTCGCTCCAGGGGGGACGGGTAGGCCGCTGCAGGGGGTAGAGCGGTGCGGCTGACGAGATAGTACTGCCCCCCGTATGCGGGGTGCAATGACTTTTTCTCCGGGCTTCGCCTCAGGCGTCGGCGGCGCCGGATGCCGATGCGCGGCGGCCGGCTGCGATGCTGAGCAGCACCCCCGCCGCAGAGGCGACCAGGATCGCGGCGCCCGCGGTGAGGGTCACCGCATCCGGGGCGATGATCGACTGCCCGCGCAGTGCCTGCCAGGTGACGAGCGCCACGACCGCCGTGTACGCGAAGATCGCCGTCCACACGAGACCCACACGCGTGCGCACGCTGCGGAACGCCACAACCCGCCGCGACGCGACCTCGATGAGGATCAGCGCGATCGGGATCAACTGCAGCGCGTGCATCCCGATGAAGTGGGGGATGCGCAGGTCGCCGTGCTCAGTCGACCAGCCGAGGATCGGGATGCCGGGGCCCCCGTCCTGCGCGCCGACCGTGTGCGCCCCGATGATGTCGCTGTCGCTCGTGATCTGGGCCTCGTTCGGCACCGTCATCAGGAACCCGAGGCCGAGGCCCACCAGGCTGATGATGCTGCCCGCCCGCACGGCGAGGGTGCGCGCGGCATCCCGCCCCGGCGTGAACCACAGCGCGATCGCGGCGACCAGCGTCGCCAGCCACAGCACCACGATGAGCGTGCCCATGATCGACCAGAGGGTCTCGTCGAACGGGTTCGTGTTGTTGAAGTGGCTTCGGTGGCCGCGCACGATCTGGATGGTGATGATCGCCAGCTCCACGATGAGGGTCACCGCGATCACGGCACCCGCCCACCAGGCGGTGCGCCGGAAACGCTGCAACTGGCCGATCAGCCACGCCCAGGTCACCGCGTAGATGAGGATCGACAGGCCGAACTTGAGGGCCTTCGCCCAGATGGGGGCGCCGACCAGCTCGCGCGGGTCGACGAGCAGCCCGATGACGGCGGCGATGCTCATGAGGGCGGATGCGGCGGCCAGCACCATGAGCGGCCTATGCCACCGGATGCGTGCCGGCAGTTCGACGGGAGGGCGGGTGGTCGTGGTGGTGGACATGGCGGTCTCCTCGGGGGGTGGTGACCCGGTTTCCGGGCACGAGGCGACGCTATGAAGAAGGGGCGGGGCGGCGGCGGCCACGGCCCCCCCCGCAG
>JAEWJX010000073.1 GCA_023386365.1 Actinomycetes bacterium
GCGCAGTTCTGACCGACGAAGAGCCGGTCACGCCGGTTCGAGCGGTAGTGGACGCTCGCCGCGACGAGCTCCTTGCCGACGCCCGTCTCGCCCTCGATGAGGACCGTGCCGCGCGTGTTGACGACCTTCTCGAGCTGCTGGAGCAGCTGCTTCATCGGCGCGCTGCCGCCGATGATCTCGGGCGGGCCGTCCTTCTTGCCGCCTGTGCGTCGCTCCTGCTCCTTCCCCTTGAGGAACGCGTTCTCCTTCTTCAGGCGCTCCTCGGCCGCGCGGAGGCGCTTGGCGACGCGCGCGTTCGCGACGGCGAGCGACGCGTTCTGCGCGAGCACCGCCATCACGTCGAGGTCGTTGCTCGTGAGCACGCCGGTCGCTTCGCGATTGTCGACCTGGATGACGCCGAGGATCTCGTCGCCCTTCCAGAGCGGGATGCCGAGCGTCGAGCGGATCTGCGCGCCCATGAGCGACTCGCTCTGCCCGACGTCGCGCGGCGCGTCCGCGGCGACGACCGCCGCGCGCTCGCTCACGACCTTGCGGAAGACCGAGCGCGTGATCGGGATCGCCTGCGACGGCGGCGCGTCCTGACCGCGCACGCGGGTCATCACCGGCACGTAGCCGGACGCTCCCCGGTCACGTCCGCCGGCGGCGTTCTCCTCGTCGTCGTCACGGAGGATGATCGTGACGTGCGTCGCGAGCGGGACGAGCGTGAAGCTCGACTCGCAGATGGCGACGCGCACCTCCGAGAGGTCCTGCGAGCCGCCGATGCGCTTCAGCGCCTCGTAGAGGATCCGGAGGCGCCCCTCGTCCTTCTCGAGGATCGTCGCCCGCGGGACGAGCTCCTCGATCTTCTTCATCGCGAAGACGCGGGCGTCGTCCGCGTCCTCGCGCATGCTCACGGTCACATGGACCACACGGTCCTGCGAGCCGAGCTCGATGACGTCTCCGTCCTCGAGCGGGGCCTCGCGGCTGTTCGTGTCGTCGAGCACCATCCGCTCTCCTCCGCGGAGGATCGCCGTCCCGTTCGTCGACCGTTGATCGACGAGGACGTACCGGTCCGCGGAGAAGACGATCTTGGCGTGCTCGCTCGAGACGTGCGTGTCCGGCATGACGAGGTCGTTGCCCTCGGCGCGTCCGATCCGGACGACGTCGGAGGTGGGCTCGATCGCCGTGCCGACGAGCTGGCCGCGTGTGACCTCGAGCCTGATCACGGTACGCGCGAGCGGAGCTTGAGGGCGATGCGGTACATCTCGTCCGTACCGGCCGCGTTGCCGGCGGCCCGATCGGTCTCGACGAGCTTCTCGAGCTTGTCGGCGGCGGCCGCGTCGCCCTGCGGCGAGAGCGTGTCGATGCCCTCGAGGATGGCGAGGCGGACCGAGCCGTCCTTCACCTTCTCGACGCGCTCGAGGAGCTTCTCCTTCGTGCCCGCCGGGTGGAGCTCGACGGCCATCCAGACGGCCTTCACGTGGCCCATCTTCGCCGTGGGCGGCGCCGACGGGACCGGCGTGTCGAGGACGCCGAGATAGCAGGCCGCGTCCTTCTTGCACTTGTCGAGCACCGCGCTGGCGCTCTTGTACATGTCCTTCTCGATCGCCTGGCCGGGGATCTTGTTGACCGCGTCGCCGACGGCCTTCGCCTGCTCGACGGTCATCAGCTTCATCGCGGCCGGGAGGGCCGAGACGGGCATCGCGTCGGCGGCCTCGCCCTTCGCGTTCGCGACCTCCTTCAGGATCCACTCCGTGAGGCTCGGATCGAAGAAGTTCGCTGCGGTGCCGGCGAGGATCGCGTGGCCGTTCGCGCCGCCCATGAGCGGGATCGCGGCGTTCGGAGCGACCTTCGCGTACGCGTCGGTGTACGCCTTCACGTTCTTCGACTCGGTCGGGAAGTACGTGAGGTACGTCGCGAGCATCGTCCGGTTCGTGTCGGTCGTTGCGTTCGCGAGCGCCTCCTGGATGGCGGCGAGGCCGGCCGGACGCGAGATGTACGCGAGCGGCTCGGCGACGAACGGCACGTACGCCTTCTCCGGGTACGCCTCGGCGAGCTTCGCGTAGTCGCCTTCACCCTTGAGCGCCTTGATCAGCTCGGGCTCGGCTTCCTTCGGCATCTTGTGGAGCGCGAGGCGGACGGGGAAGGTGAGGTCCTTCTTCGTCGGCGTCATCAGCACCTTCACGAGCGAGCCGACGCCCGGCGTGAACTTGGTATCGCCGATGAGCTGCACGGCCGTGAGCTGCCAGAACTGCAGCTGGTCCATGCCCTGCTCGGGGTTCTTCGGATCGCTGACGGGCGCGCCGAGGAGGGCGACGGCCTTCGGGCCCCAGGACGGGTGCTTCACCGTCTTGATGGCGCTCTGGAGATCCTTCACCAGGTTGATCGACTTCGCCTTGGACGGCTGGAACTTGGCGAAGCAGTCCCAGATCGCGTCGAGCAGCGCCTGGTCGGTCAGCTTGCCCGCCGTGGAGAGGCGCGAGGTGCCCTGCGCCGCGAACTTCACGTCCTCGTCGTTCTTGCCCGGCTCGTAGTCCTTGAAGGCCTTCGCCAGCGCCGGAGCGCCGCGCGGATCGCCCATGTCGGCGATGAGCTTGATGAGGTCCTTGCGCGTCTTCTCGTCGAG
>JAEWJX010000090.1 GCA_023386365.1 Actinomycetes bacterium
CGCCGCCCCGCCGACTCCGGTCGATGCGTTACTGCGCGGCATTCAGATCCCACCACGAGTCGAGCGCGGCCGCGGCGTCCGCGGGGCTCGTTCCGACGTACAGCGCCTGCACCTGCTTGTTGACCTCGTCGCCGAAGCCTCCGGGGATGCCGGGGCCTGACGTTCCGAGCACGAGACCCGGTGCGGCATCGAGGATCGCGGCGACCTCCGTGTTGAGCGGGCTCGCGTCGTAGGCGATGCCCTGGCGGAAGTTGCCCTCCGAGGCCAGCGACTTCGCGATCGCTTCGGGGTCGGAGACGAGGTACTCGACCAGGTCGAGCGCGAGCTCCTGGTGCTTCGAGCCCTGCATGATCGAGTACGGCTGCGCCGGGCCGCTCAGCTGGCCGGCGGGCGAACCGTCGAGCGACGGGGTCGCGTACACGCCCACCTCGAATCCGGTGGCGGCCTCGTCGAGCGTGGGCACGATCCAGTTGCCGATCACGTAGCTGGCGGCCTTGCCGGAGGTGAAGCCGTCGATCGAGTCCTGGTACTTGAATCCGAGGGCGGCGGGGTCGACGAGTCCGTCGGCGATCCAGCCCGAGTACGCCTCGAGGTAGTCGGCGTAGGCGCTGTCGGCGAAGCTGACGTCACCGGCGGTGCGCTCGGCGTAGAAGTCGCCGTCGGAAAGCAGTTCGGGGTTGGCGAGCATCGCGAACTGCGCGCCCGTCACCCACTCGCCGGCGGTCTGCAACGGCAGGTAGCCGGCATCCTTCAGCTTCTTCAGGTCGGCGGTGAAGTCGTCGAGGCTGGTGGGCAGCTCGTCGATTCCGGCGGCAGCGTAGGCGTCCTTGTTGTAGAACACGAGCGACTGGATCTGGGCGCCGGTGGCGACCTGCCAGATCTTGCCGTCGACACGGTTCTGGTCGGCGAGCGGGGTGTCGAGCACCCAGTCCTCCTCGGGGAACGCGAGCAGCTGCGGCGCCACCACGGGGTCGAGGTTGCTGGCGACGATGTCGGGCACGTCGCCGGATGCGAGCTCCTGCTGCAGGGTCGTCTGCACGTTCTCGGCGCTGGGCACCTCGATCGTCACGGTGACGCCCTCGTGCTCGTCGAGCCACGGCTGGACGAGGTCCTCGTAGTACTCCTTGGTGAGCACGGGGGTGATGTTGGCGAGAATGCGGAGCTCGGTCGTCTCCGACCCGCCCCCATCTGTCGCGCAGCCCGCCAGGACGCCCGCAGCGAGTGCGGTGCTGACGAGGACGGCTGCGCCTCGGGTGCTGTGTCGCATGAATCCTCCTTGATCTGGACAATCGCCTATCGATAGGCGATTGGAACACTAACGTGCCGAAGCCGAGTCGGCAAGTTCAGTCGACGCCCGGCTGGTCGAGCCCCCCGGATGCGTGCTCGGCGAACATCGCGGATGCCACGTCAGCGTCGCCCGCGAGCAGCGCGTCGACCAGGTCGATGTGCCAGGCCACCACTCGGCGTCGGTCCCCCAGATACGACGGGTCGCCGATCGCGCGCTGGCTGATGAGCACCGGCTCGAGGGTGTCCCACATCCGCGAGAGCACCGCGAGCCCGGTGGATGCGATCACGGTGCGGTGGAACTCGACGTCGAGCGTGCGGAACGCCGCCCAGTCGCCGGCGTCGACGGCTTGCTGCATGCGCGTGGTGAGCGAGCGCAGCCGCGCGATCTCGGCGGGTCCCACCTTGCCCGTCGCGATACCCGCGCCCTTCGCCTCGATGATGGCGCGCATCTCTCGCGCGATGGCGAACTCCTCGGGTGAGATCTCGGTGACGTAGCTGCCGTGGCGCGCCACCGACACCACGAGGCCGGCGTGCACGAGCCGCTTCACCGCCTCCCGCACAGGCGCCTGGCTGATGCCGAGCTGCCGCGCGATCTCCGACTCGACGACCCTCGATCCGGGCGCCCGGCTGCCGTCGAGGATCGACGCGAGGATCAAGTCGTACACCTGATCCGAGAGCAGACCCCTGCTGATCGACTCGCTCATCTGTGCCCCTTCGCCTGGATACGCTTCGAGCAACACTAGCGATAGTCGATAGGAGCCGATGTGAACCCACCCGTCGAAGGATTCCGCACCCGCCTGCGCGCGGGAGCCGCCGAGGAGTACCGCCGCATTCATGCGAGCATCCCCGACCCGCTCGCGACCGCGCTCAGCGAATGCGGGCTGATCAGCTGGCGCATCTGGATCGACGGCGAAACTCTGTTCCACACGATCGAGACCGTGGAGGGCCGCGAGGCGCTGGTGCAACAGATGTCGCAGCGGCCGCCCGTCGATCCCGCATGGGATGCGCTCATCGACACCCTGGTCGACCCGTCTCCGGGGGCGGCGACCGCCCTCGACGCCGTCTGGGAGTTCACGGTCCGCTGACGGGACAGTCGGAACCACTCAAAACCGGTTCCCATGCCGCAGCACCTCGGGATGCAGACGAACCCACACCACACTGACCCGGCTTCCGGTGAAGTCGACGCTCACCAGGGCGTCGGCTTCGCCGTTGCGGCGAAGCAGCAGACCCGCCTGGCCGTTCACCGACCGCTCCTCGATGCTGCGGTCCGCCCGCGCCCCCATGCCGTGCACGAGCAGCGGGATCGCGTTGCCCACGCCTTCCGCGACCCGCGCTCCCGAACCCCCCGGGTCGCGGGATTCGACCACCACGGCCACGTGCGGGTCGAGGAGCTCCTCCAGCCGCCTCTCGTCACCCGTCTCGGCGGCGACCCGCAACTCACGCACGGCCCGGTAGTGCAGGGGCCGGGCGATCCACTCCCAGACGCGCGCCCACGGCGTCGCCGCATCCGTCGCTCTCGTCGTCACGGTCATCGGTTCGCCTCCTCGACAGGAGGACCGTGTGGATGCCGAGCATGTGACCGGCAACGACGAAGCCCCCGGCCGATGACCGGGGGCTTCTCACGTGGTGGACCCTAGGAGATTCGAACTCCTGACCTCCTCGATGCGAACGAGGCGCGCTACCAACTGCGCCAAGGGCCCAAGTGCCTGACCACGATATCACCTCGACAAGAGGCTCTTTGACCGCCGACGCTCAGCCGGAGCGACGACGCCGCAGAACCTCGTCCAGGTCGGGCATCGCGCCCGCACCCGCGTCGACGATGCCCATCGACGCGTACCGGCTCGGCTGCGGGGCGGCGACGGGCGCCTGCTGGGCGGCGGGGCGGGCCGGGAACGGCACCACCTCCGGCTCGGCGTGCGCGGCGGCGAGCGCCCGCTCCGCCTCCGCGGCGGCCGCCTTCAGCAGCTCCTCCGCGCTGACCGGCGCCTGCACCGGCACCCGCGGGGCTTCCTGGCGTTCCAGGTACAGCGGCTTCGGGATCGGTACCGGCGTCCACTCGCGCACCGGCTCGGCGATCGGCTCCGCGTCGAGCAGAGCGGATGCGGCGCGCTGCGCTGTGCGCGCCGACGCGGCCGGAGCAGCCGCCCGCGAGAGTTCTACGATGCGACGCTGGATCGCCACCGACACGACCGCGCCGCCCGCGCATCCGGCGAGCACCAGCCACGACCCGGCGACGGCACCCGTCGACGCGATCAGCCACACCTGCACGGCGGCGACGACCACGGATGCGAGCAGCAGCAGACCCGCGACGCGGCGGGCGCGGCGGAGGCGCTCGGCGGCGGAGGGAATGCGCTGCGCGGCAACTCGATCAGCGGAGGCGGCGGCGGCACGCGCGGCACGCTCCACCTCGGCGGCGCGGGCCTCCGCGG
>JAEWJX010000057.1 GCA_023386365.1 Actinomycetes bacterium
GCCTCATCCGGTCGCAGCGTCGGCTCGCGATCGTCTGCGCGGTCGCGTTCGTCGCGGTGCTCGTCGCGGTGCCGCAGCTGTTCGCCCTCATCCCGGGACTAGACGCCACCCCGGTCGGTGTGGTGCCGGTGTCGTGGATCGTGCTCGGCGCCGGATTCTTCCCCGTGCTGATCGCGATCGCCGCCCTGTACGCGCGCACCGCATCCCGCAACGAATCGCGCTACCGCTCACTCGCGGACGACGACGGATGACGCCCGCCCTCGGCTACGGGTCGATCGTCGCCGTCACGCTCGCCACCGTGCTCATCGGCTTCTTCGGGGTGCGCCTGTCGCGCACCACCAGCGACTTCTACGTGGCCAGCCGCACCGTCCGGCCGTGGTGGAACGCGTCCGCCATCGGCGGCGAGTACCTGTCGGCGGCGAGCGTGCTCGGCATCGCCGGGCTCGTGCTGCTTCAGGGGGAGGCCGCCCTCTGGTTCCCGATCGGGTACACCGCCGGGTACCTCATGCTGCTGCTGTTCGTGGCGGCGCCGCTTCGCCGCTCGGGCGCCTACACGGTGCCCGACTTCACCCAGGCGCGCCTCGAGTCGCGGGCGGTGCGCCGGGTGACATCGGTGCTGGTGATCGTCATCGGGTGGCTGTACATCGTGCCGCAGCTGCAGGGCGCCGCGTTGACGGTGGGCATCACCACCGGGCTGCCGCGGTGGGTGGGGGCCGTCGCGGTGGCGGTGATCGTGGGGGTCGTCGTCGCGGCGGGAGGGATGCGGTCGATCACCTTCGTGCAGGCCTTCCAGTACTGGTTGAAGCTCACCGCCGTCGCCGCGCCGGTCGTCTTCGTCCTGCTTCTGCAACCGGGCGCGGCCGTGTCGGCGGATGCGGTAGCCGACGCGTTCCCGCCGTTCTCGGTGGAAGGCCCCGACGACATCTACCGGGCGGCGTCGCTGCTGATCGCCCTCCTGCTCGGCACCCTCGGCCTCCCGCACGTCCTGGTGCGGTTCTATACGAACCCCGACGGCGCCGCCGCCCGCCGCACCACCCTCATCGTGCTGTGCCTGCTGTCGGCGTTCTACCTGTTCCCTGTCGCCATCGGGATGCTGGGGCGCGTGTACCTGCCGGAGCTTGCGGCCGGCGACCCCGACGCGCTCCTGCTGCTCCTGCCGGCCGAGGTGCTGCCGAGCCCCTACGCGGAAGCGGTCACCGCGCTCGTCATCGCGGGCGCGTTCGGCGCCTTCCTCTCCACATCGTCGGGGCTCGTCGTCTCACTTGCCGGTGTGGTCAGTCAGGAGTTGTTCGGCGGCTCGGTGCGCGGGTTCCGGATCGCCGCCGTCGGGTCGGTGGCGGTGCCGCTGCTGGTGGCGGCGATCACCGAGACCGCCGGACTCGCCGGGTCGGTGGGGCTCGTGTTCGCGTTCACCGCATCCACTCTGTGTCCGGTGCTGGTGCTCGGGATCTGGTGGCGGGGTCTCACCGCGCGCGGCGCGATCGCGGGGATGGCGACGGGCGCGTTCGCGTGCGGCACCGCGATCCTGGTCGGACCCTTCGTGCCGGGGCCGCTGCTGGAGCAGCCCGCCGCCTGGACGGTGCCGCTCGCCGGGCTCGTGATGGTGCTGGTGTCACGCGCCGACCGGCGCCGCATCCCGCGCGGTGTCGACCGCACGCTGGCGCTGTTGCACCTGCCCGAGCGGTGAGCCACCCCGCTGAGGGGCGTCAGTCGAGCAGGTCGTGCCGTACGACGATCGCCTCACGGCCGGGGCCGACGCCGATGGCCGACATGCGCGAACCGGACATCTCTTCCAGCGCGACCACGTAGTCCTGGGCGGCCTTCGGCAGGTCGGAGAACTGGCGGACGCCGGTGATGTCTTCGCTCCACCCGGGCAGCTCTTCGTAGATCGGCTTCGCGTGGTGGAAGTCGGTCTGACTGACCGGCACCTCGTCGTGGCGCACGCCGTCGACGTCGTAGGCGACGCACACGGGGATGCGCTCGAGGCCGGTGAGCACGTCGAGCTTGGTGAGCACGAAGTCGGTGACGCCGTTGATGCGAGCCGCGTAGCGGGCGATGGGCGCGTCGTACCAACCGGTGCGGCGGGGGCGGCCGGTGGTGGTGCCGAACTCGAACCCGGCGGAGCGCAGGAACTCGCCCGACTCGTCGAACAGTTCGGTGGGGAAGGGGCCCGAGCCGACGCGGGTCGTGTAGGCCTTGACGACGGCGATGACGCGGTCGAAGCGGTTGGGTGCGACACCGGATCCGGTGGCGGCGCCGCCGGACGTGGCGTTCGACGAGGTGACGAACGGGTACGTGCCGTGGTCGACGTCGAGCATGGTGGCCTGGCCGCCTTCGAACAGCACCGTCTTGCCGCCGTCGAGGGCGCGGTTCAGTTCGAGGCTGGTGTCGGCGACCATCGGGCGCAGGCGGTCGACGTACGAGAGCAGGTCGTCGACCACTTCGTCGGCCGAGATGGCGCGACGGTTGTAGACCTTCAGCAGCAGGTGGTTCTTCTGGTCGAGGGCGCCTTCGACCTTCTGGCGCAGGATGTTCTCGTCGAAGAGGTCTTGCATGCGGATGCCGACGCGGTTGATCTTGTCGGCGTATGCGGGGCCGATGCCGCGGCCGGTGGTGCCGATCTGACGCTTGCCGAGGAAGCGTTCGGTGACCCGGTCGAGGGTGCGGTGGTAGCTGGTGATGACGTGCGCGTTGGCCGAGATGAGCAGCTTCGACACGTCGACGCCGCGGGCGGTGAGCGCCTCGAGTTCGCTGAAGAGCACCTCGATGTCGACGACGACGCCGTTGGCGATGACGGGGGTGACGCCGGGGCTGAGGATGCCGGAGGGCAGCAGGTGCAGCGCGTACTTCTGGTCGCCGATGACGACGGTGTGGCCGGCGTTGTTGCCGCCGTTGAACTTCACGACGTAGTCGACGCGGTCTCCGAGCAGGTCGGTGGCCTTGCCTTTGCCTTCATCGCCCCACTGGGCGCCGATGAGAACGATCGCGGGCATAGGTCTTCTCCCTAGGTTCGACGGGGGATTACACCCCAGCCTATCGGCACGGGCCTGCTGGTTCCTCGGATGCTGAGAGTCCGCTCGAACTTGCACACGGATGTGCAGGTTAGGCGTAGCATCGCCGAGTGACCCAGAGCGAGAACCCGCGCCGCCGCCGCGACGCCGAAGAGAACCGCGCCGCCCTCCTCCAGGCGGCCGGCAGCGTGCTCAACCGCGACCCCGACGCGTCCCTCGACGCCATCGCATCCGCCGCCGGCCTCAGTCGCCGCGCCCTCTACGGGCACTTCGCCACCCGCGACGACCTGCTGCGCTCGCTGCTCGCCTACCGCGTGAGCCGCCTCCTCGCCGCCACCGAACAGGTGGAACACCCCGACCCCGCCGCCCTGCTCGCCCTCATCGGCGTGCGGATGTGGCGCGAAGTCGAGGGCGTGCGGGTGATGGCGCAGTTCACGGTGCGCGGGCCGTTCCAGCACGAGCTCGCGTTCGCGCTCGCCCCGCTGCGCGACCGGGTGCGCCACGCCGTCACCGTGGGCGCCGCATCCGGTCGCATCCGCGACGACATCGCGCCGGATGTGCTGGCGCGGCTGGTCGAGGGTGCCGTGCTGTCGGTCCTCGACGAGGCGACGCGCTCCGAGATCGACGTGCCCACCGGCGAGAAACTGGTGGCCCTGTCGGTGCTGGCGGTCCTCGGCTTCGGCGCATCCGACGCGCACCGCATCATCGAGTCGACCCCGGAGCTGTCGGCGTGAAGATCGAGCTCTCGGGCGTCGACAAGGGCACAGCCCTCCCCCTCACCACGGTCGGCTTCCGCTCCGGCGAGTTGACCCTCGCCGAAGCCGAGACCGCCGAACGCCCCACCGTGCTGGGCCTCATCGCGAGCGGCCGCATGCGGCCCGCGAACGGCACGGTGCGCATCGACGGCGAACCGGATGCTGCCCGCATCCGCCGCGAGGTGGCGCTCGTCGACGCGCCGACCGTGAGCGAACCCCCGCCCGGGGTCACCGTGCGCGGTGTCGTCGAGGAGGAGCTCATGTTCGCCGGCCGGTGGCCGTCGCGGAATGCCACCGACGCCATGCTCGACGGACTGGGCCTGAGCGACCACGCATCCACCCGCATGGCCGACCTGGCCCCCGCCGCCCGCATCCGGATGCTGAGCGAGCTGGCGCTGTTGCGGCCGGGTGTCGCGGGTCTCGTCGTGGTGTCGCCCGACCGGCACGGCGGCGAGCCGTCCCAGTGGCACACCGACCTCACGCGCATCGCCGAGCGGGATGTCGCGGTGCTCGCCATCATCGGCCGCCCCGCCATGGCGGCCCTCGTGCCCTGGAGCGCCGAATGAGGATCCGCGCCATGATCCAGGCGGAACTGCGCCGCCTCACCGCCACCCCGATGGCGGTCATCGCCCTGCTCGCGCTGTGCATCGTGCCGGTGCTGTACGGCGGCCTGTACCTGTGGGCCAACCAGGACCCGTATGAGCGTTTCGACCAGGTGCCGGTGGCGCTCGTGATGCTCGACGAGGGTGGGGAGCTCGACGGCGACCACGTGGTGGTCGGCGAGCAGGTGGCCGAGCAGCTGCTCGACTCGGGCACCTTCGACTGGCACGAGGTCGACGCCGGCGAGGCGGCTGAGGGGCTCGAGGCGTCGCGCTACGACTTCACGGTGACGATCCCCGCCGACTTCACCGCCGACCTGCGGTCGGCCGCCACCGACGACCCGCGGCAGGCGCAGATCGAACTCAGCACGAACGACGCCGGCAGCTACCTCGCCACCACGATCGGCGGGCAGGCGGGTGCCACGCTGCTCACGAAGATCACGAAGCAGGTGACCGAGCAGGCGGCCACCCAGCTGCTCGACGGCATCGCGCGCATCCGCGACGGGATGACGGATGCGGCCGACGGCGCCGCGCGACTGGCCGACGGCACCGCGACCGCGGCATCCGGGGCGTCGTCGCTGGCCGACGGCACCTCTCAGCTCGCCGCCGGCGCGGCGCAGGTCGCCGACGGCAACGCGCAGCTCGCCGAGAAGGCGGATCAGGTGGGCGCCGCCGCGCAGCAGGTCGACGACCGGCTGCCCGAGGCGCGCGCCGACATCGCCGCCCTGCTCGCCGACCGGGGGCTCACGACGGATCAGATCGACGAGGTGCTCGCGCGGCTCGACCCGGTGGCGTCGGCGGTCGACGAGGCGAACGCGCGCGTGCAGTCGACGGTCGACCAGATCGACCGGCTCGCCGCCGGAGCCCAGAAGGTGGCCACAGGTGCGGCATCCGCGGCATCCGGTGCGGCGCAGCTGAGCGACGGCCTCTCGACCCTCGACTCGGGCGCGACACAACTCAGCGACGCGCTGGCCGACGGTGTCGCGCAGATCCCCGACCAGACGGCCGCCGAACGCGACGCCCAGGCGGCGGCCATCGCCGACCCCGTCGCGCTCGAGACGTCGAACGTCGCCAGCGCCGGCAGCTACGGCGCCGGCCTCGCCCCGTTCTTCGCCGCCCTCGCCGCGTGGATCGGCATGTATGCGCTGTTCCTCATCGTGAAGCCGGTGTCGCGTCGGGCGATCACCGCGCTGCACTCCCCCGTGAAGATCACCCTCGCCGGATGGCTGACCCCCGGCATCCTGGGTGTCGTCCAGATGGCGGCCCTCTTCGGGGTGATCGCGTTGGCGCTCGGGTTCTCGGTGGCGTCACCGTGGGGCGTGTTCGGCATCATGGCGCTCGCCTCGCTGACGTTCGCGGCGATCATCCTGGCGCTGAATGTGTGGCTCGGGTCGGTGGGGCAGTTCCTGGGGTTGGTGTTGATGGTGCTGCAGCTGGTGACCGCGGGCGGCACGTTCCCGTGGCAGACGCTTCCGGGGCCGCTGGCGGCGCTGCACCACGTGCTGCCGATGGGCTACGCCGTGGATGCGATCCGTCAGTTCATGTACGGCGGCGACGCCGGGCGGGCGCTCCTCGACGCGGTCATCCTGGGCGGGTGGCTGCTGGTGGGCCTCGGCATCGCTGCTGTCGGCGTGACCCGGATGACCCACTTCCGCACCCTGCGCGACCTGGAGCCGTCGCTCATCGGCTGACGTGCTGGCGCACCCACTCGTGCATCACGATCGCGGCGGCGGCCGCGGCGTTGATGGAGCGGGTCGAGCCGAACTGCCGGATCTCGACGTGCGCATCCGCGGCGGCGATCGCCGCATCCGTCAGCCCCGGACCCTCCTGGCCGAACAGCAGGATGCAGTGCTCCGGCAGTTCGAACGCGTCGACCGGCACGGCGCCGGGGGTGTTGTCGACGGCCACGATCGGCAGTTCGCGCTCACGCGCCCACGCGCCCAGGTCGTCGATCGACGGATGCTGCAGCACATGCTGGTAACGGTCGGTCACCATCGCGCCGCGCCGGTTCCAGCGGCGGTTGCCGACGATGTGCACCGTTTCGGCGGTGAACGCGTTGGCGGTGCGCACGATGGAGCCGATGTTGAGGTCGTGCTGCCAGTTCTCGATGGCGACGTGGAACGGATGCCGGCGCGTGTCGAGGTCGGCGACGATCGCGTCGATCCTCCAGTACCGGTAGCGGTCGACGACGTTGCGGGTGTCGCCGTTCTCGAGTAGCTCGGGGTCGTACCGCGGGTCGGTCGGCCGTTCGCCCTGCCACGGCCCCACCCCGACAGGTGCCCGATCCGTCTCGTCCGTCACCTCCCCGAGAGTACGGGGTTGACGGATGGGGAACTCGGGCGTATCTTCTTCAACTGATCGGTTGATCAATGATATAGTTGAATAGTGGATGACGAGATGGGCACCGACGAGCAGCTGAACCGCGCGTTCCTGGCCCTCGGAGACCCGGTGCGACGCGCGATCGTCGCCCGGCTCAGCCGAGGCCCCGCAACCGTGAACGAGCTCGCCGAACCGTTCGACATCACCCTCCAGGCGGTGTCGAAGCACATCGGAGTGCTCGAGCAGGCAGGCCTCGTCACGCGCACGCGTGACGCCCAGCGCCGGCCCGTTCACCTGCAGCCCGCGTCGCTCGAACGCCTCACCGCGTGGATCGACCGGTACCGCCTCGAGACCGAACGGCGGTTCCGCGCCCTCGACGCCCTGCTCGCATCCACCGACGGCACCACGAGTGCCACCAAGGAGAAGGAATCATGAGCAACACCCTCAAGGTCACCGCCCCCGAGGGCCTCCCGTTCGTCGACTTCGAGCGCGAGTTCGACGCCCCCGTGGAGGCCGTCTTCAACGCCCACAAAGACCCGGCGCTCGTCGCCCAGTGGAACGGACCCGACGGCTACCGGGCCGACATCACCGAGTGGGACTTCACCTCCGGCGGCCGCTGGGCGATGACCCACACCGACCCCGACGGCAACGACTGGGGTTTCCGCGGCACCTTCCACACGGTCCGCGAGAACGAGTTCGCCATCCAGACGTTCGAGTTCCTCGGCTACCCGGATGTGGTGAGCATCGAGTCGATGACGTTCACCGACCTCGGTGACGGCCGCACCCGCCTCACCGGCCACGCCGTCTACCCGACGCTGGAGGCCCGCGACGGGATGGTGCAGTCGGGCATGGAGACGGGCATGCGCGAGGGCTACGACCGCCTGGAGAAGATCGTCACCGCATGAGCGTCGGCGGGCCGACGGGCTGTTAATCTCAGCCCATGCCCGCCGAACCGACCTGGAGTCCGGGTTCGTGGAACGCCACGAGCCCGGACTCCGTCGTTCTCGGCGACAACCTCGAGGTGGCGCGCGGGCTGCCGGATGAGAGCTTCCGGGTCATCTATCTCGACCCGCCGTTCAACACGGGACGCACCCAACGACACCGGGCGGTCGACACCATCCGCGACCCCGAGGGCGACCGGTCCGGTTTCGGCGGCGAGCGCTACCGCACGGTCGTGCGCACGCTCTACGGCTACGACGACCGCTTCGAGGACTACTGGGCGTTCCTCGAGCCGCGCCTCGCCGAGGCGTGGCGGCTGCTCGACGCCCGCGGCACCCTCTACCTGCACCTCGACTACCGGGAGGCGCACTACGCGAAGGTGGCGCTGGATGCGCTCTTCGGCCGCGACTGCTTCCTCAACGAGATCGTGTGGGCGTACGACTACGGCGGCAAGTCGAACCGGCGTTGGCCCGCCAAGCACGACACGATCCTCGTCTACGTGAAGGACCCCGCCCGGTACCACTTCGACAACGAGGCCGTCGACCGGGAGCCGTACATGGCGCCCGGCCTGGTCACCCCGGAGAAGGTGGAGCGGGGCAAGCTACCCACCGACGTGTGGTGGCACACCATCGTCACCACGAACGGCGCGGAACGCACCGGCTACCCCACCCAGAAGCCGGAGGGCGTCATCCGGCGCATGATCCAGGCGTCGAGCGCGCCCGGCGACGCGGTGCTCGACCTGTTCGCCGGGTCGGGGACGACGGGCGCGGTGGCCGCGGCCCTCGGCCGCCGGTATCTGCTGGTGGATGCGAACCCGGATGCGGTGGCGGTGATGCGTGCGCGGTTGCCGCACGCGACCTTCCACACCGCGTAGCCGGGTGCCAGGCTGGACGCATGGAACGTGTGACCGGCATCGGCGGCCTCTTCTTCCCCTCCCCGGACCCGGCGGCGCTCGCCCGCTGGTACGCGGAGCATCTCGGCATCGACGAGGTGCCGACCTCGTACGACGGCCCGGCATGGAGCCAGCAGGCGGGGACCACCGTGTTCGCCCCGATGGCTGCGTCGGAGGAGTTCTTCAGCGGCCCGAACGGGTTCATCCTGAACCTGCGGGTGGCCGACCTGGATGCGATGGTCGCGCAGCTGCGCGCCGCCGGCATCGAGGTGACCGTCGACGAGGAGGAGTACCCGAACGGCGTGTTCGCGAGCCTCACCGACCCCGACGGCAACCCGATCCAGCTGTGGGAGCCGCGCGGAGAGTAGCCGCATCCGCCGATACCCTGGGCGCATGACCTTGCACCCCGCCCGCCCGCACATCGAGAGCTGGCTCACCGACATGGACGGCGTCCTCGTCCACGAGAACAGCCCGCTGCCCGGCGCCCCCGAGCTCATCCACCATTGGGTGGAGTCGGGCACCCCGTTCCTGGTGCTCACCAACAACTCGATCTTCACGCCGCGCGACCTCGCGGCGCGGCTGCGCGCATCCGGGCTGGAGGTGCCCGAGGAGCGCATCTGGACCTCGGCTCTCGCCACCGCCGATTTCTGCCGCAGCCAGATCCCCGGCGGTTCGGCGTTCGTGATCGGCGAGGCGGGGCTCACCACGGCCCTCCACGAGGCCGGTTTCGTGATGACCGAGACCGACCCCGACTTCGTGGTGGTCGGCGAGACCCGCAACTACTCGTTCGAGGCGATCACGAAGGCGATCCGCCTGATCATCGGCGGCGCCCGGTTCATCGCCACCAACCCGGATGCGACGGGCCCGTCGGCCGACGGCGTGCTCCCCGCCACCGGCGCGATCGCCGCCCTCATCACGAAGGCCACCGGCAAGGACCCGTACATCGTGGGCAAGCCGAACCCGATGATGTTCCGCTCCGCGATGAACAAGATCGGCGCGCACTCGGAGACCACGGCGATGATCGGCGACCGCATGGACACCGACATCGTCGCCGGCATCGAGGCGGGCCTCCACACGGTGCTCGTGCTCACCGGCATCAGCGACCAGACCGAGATCGAACGCTACCCGTTCCGTCCGGACGAGATCCTCGCGGGCGTGCACGAACTGCTTCCCTGAGCGGTCCGATCAGGCGGCGGGCGGCGCCGGAGCGACGGCGACGGACCCGGTGAGCGGCTCGCCGGATGAGCGGCTCACGAAGCAGTAGTAGTGGCGGTCGCCCGCATCCCACTGCTCGGCGTTCGCCGGGTAGGTGCCCTGGAACTGCACGTCCGGGTACTGGCCGGCGACCGCCAGGTCGAGCACGCCGGGTGCGGTGCACAGCAGCGACAACTGCCCCTGAAGCGCCTCGGCGCCCGGGTACGGGTCGTCGGTGACCCCCTCCGCGGATGCCGGGAACGTTCCGCGCACGACCATCTGCGCGGGGTGCGGGTTCGCGCAGTCGACGACGGTGAACTCCTCCGCCCACGGGTCGGCGTACGGGTCGAGGCATTCGCCGCCGAGCAGCTCGTCCCACGCCCACACGCCCGGCTCCACCGGTCCGATCGGATCGACGGTGGGGGTCGGGCTGGGGGTCGGGCTGGGGCTCGCGCTGGGGGCGACCGCCGGGGCCGGCCCGAGGATGGCGGGTAGGCGGGTGCCGAGCAGGAACAGCGCGGCGAGCGCAAGCAGCGCGACGAGACCACCCGCCACCGCGAGCAGCACCTTCTGGGTGCCGGTGATGCGACTGGAGGAGATCGCAGCATGCCCCGACTTGCCGGCCTCGCGTTTCGCGAACGGGCTCTCGGATGGCGCCGGTTCGGCTTCGTAGTCGCGGAACTGCTCGTCGCCGAACAGCGCGTCGAGCCCGGTGGTGGCGCCCGGCTCGGATGCGAGGGCCGCCGCGCCCAGCAACTCGGCCGCGCCGACCCCGGCGTACGGGTCGGGCTTCGGCTCGGCGACGGCGGGCATCGCCTGGGTGGGCTGATCCCACGACGGCGGCTCGGTGGGGGTGGGCTCGGCCGGCGGTGGCGTCCAGGCGACGGTCGGCGGCGGCTCCGCCGGGGTCGGCTGCTCGGTCGGCGGCGGCGTCCACGCGACGGTCGGGGTCTGCTCCGCGGGCGGAGGCGTCCACGCCACGGTCGGCGCGGGTTCCACCAGCGGCGGCGGGACGGATGCCGGCGGCTCCACGAGCGGCGGCGGGACCGGAGCGGCGGGCGCCGGCGGGGTCGTGGCGGTGGGGTCGCCGCCGCGGAGACCCCACGAGAATCCGCCCGGCGCATCCGTCGCGGGTGGCGCCGTCGGTGCGGGAGGCGCAGGCGCAGGCGGCACGACGGCGGGAGGAACGGTGGCCGGCGGCTCAGGCTCGGGCGTCGGTTCGGCGGGTTTCTTCGCCTCTCCGGATTGGCCGAACTGCGCGGCCAGCCAGTCGCTCGGGTCCAGCTCGTCGTCGTCGCCGGGTCGTTCGCTCATCGTCGGGAGCCGCGGGCTACTGCGCCTCGAGGCCGAGGTCGGCCAGACGGATGGCGGCGAGGTACGGGTATCCGGCCGCCTCGATGCGCTCCTGCGCTTCGGTGGCACGGTCGACGACGACGGCGACGGCGGCGATCTCGGCGCCCACCTTCTCGAGGGCTTCGATGGCCTTCAGCGGTGAGCCGCCGGTGGTGGAGGTGTCTTCCAGCACGATGACGCGCTTGCCCTCGAGGTCGGGTCCCTCGACCTGGCGGCCACGGCCGTGGTCCTTCGGCTCCTTGCGCACGACGAACGCGTCGTACGCGAGTCCGCGCGCGGCGGCCTGGTGCAGCACGGCGGCGGCGATCGGGTCGGCGCCCATCGTCAAGCCACCCACGGCATCCACATCCGGAACGTCGGCGATCAGGTCGACCATGACCCGCCCGATGAGGGG
This sequence comes from Actinomycetes bacterium, assembly GCA_023386365.1. Taxonomy (GTDB): domain Bacteria; phylum Actinomycetota; class Actinomycetes; order Actinomycetales; family Microbacteriaceae; genus Homoserinibacter. The sequence continues at coordinate 11,457 of JAEWJX010000057.1, forward strand.
TGCGACGCGGTGGTCGAGACTCACCCGACGCAGGTCGATGTAGTAGCTGGCCTTCTTGCCGCTCGTGAGCGTGAAGTCGCCGTGGAAGACGGCTTCACTCGAGATGTACTCGATGAGCTGGGCGCGCGCGTCGGTCACGCAGTACAGACTAGGGCGCAGAGGGCGAAGACGGCGCCGCCCGCTAGCGTTGACGCATGCGCATCGCCACCTGGAACATCAACTCGATCCGCAGCCGTCACGCGCGTGCCATCGACTGGATGCTGCGCGAAGACGTCGACGTGGTCGCCTTCCAGGAGATCAAGTGCAAGGAAGACCAGTTCCCGTTCGAGGCGTTCCAGGACGCCGGCTACGAAGTGGTGCTGCACGGCCTCAGCCAGTGGAACGGGGTCGCGATCGCGTCGCGGCACCCGATCGAGGATGTCGCGGTCGGCTTCGCGGGCCAGCCGGGCTTCCTGAAGGGGCACGAGGGCACCGATGTGCCGATCGAGGCGCGCGCCATCGGCGCCACCATCGAGGGGCTGCGTCTGTGGAGCCTGTACGTGCCGAACGGCCGCGCTCTCGACGACCCGCACTACACCTACAAGCTCGACTGGCTGGCGACGCTCGCCGCCGACACCCGTGACTGGCTGGCCGCCGAACCCGACCTGCCGCTCGCGCTCATGGGCGACTTCAACATCGCGCCTCTCGACTCCGATGTGGGCGACCCCACCTTCGTGCCGGGTGTCTCGACGCACATCTCGCCGCCGGAGCGCACCGCGTTCTCCGCGTTCGAGAAGGCGGGACTCACGGATGTGGTGCGCCCGATCCGCCCCGAGGGCTTCACCTACTGGGACTACAAGCAGCTGCGGTTCCCCCGCAACGAGGGCATGCGCATCGACTTCATCCTCGGTTCGAAGGCGTTCGCCGACCGGGTGATCGACGCCTCCATCCATCGCGAGGAGCGCAAGGGCGACGGCCCCAGCGACCACGTGCCCGTGGTGGTCGACCTCGACCTCGGCATCGAGGACGACGACGACCGCCCGATGATCTTCTAGCGCTGCTGCAAAACGTACGTTTCGCGCTACAATGGGCAAATGAGTGAGGTTCCGATCACCGAAGCGCGAGGCCATCTGGCGTCGATCATCGACAACTCGCGCCAGGCGCCCGTGTACCTCACACGCCGCAACCGTCGAGTGGCGGCAGTCGTCGATGCGGACCAGCTCGACGAGCTGCTCCACGACTCGGAGGAGCTCGCCGACATCAAGGCCGTCGACGCCGCGTGGGACGAGACCGACCGCCTCGGCGAGACGCCGGTGCCCTGGGATGAGGTCAAGCGGGATCTCGGACTCGCGTGACGTACGCGATCCAACTGCTGCCTTCGGCAGTCCGCGCCATCCGCAAGCTGCCCCCCGAGGCGAAACGACGGGTTCAGGGTGTCGTCGAACTGATTGCCGATGACCCGCGACCGCCGGCCGCGACGAAACTCACAGCACGCCCGGAGTGGCGCGTGCGGAGCGGCGACTACCGGGTGCTGTACCGGATCGAAGACGAGGTGCTCACGGTGGTGGTCGTCGATGCCGGCCACCGACGCGAGATCTACCGCTGACGACGGTCAGCCGGCAGGGATCGCCGCGACCGCTTCGATCTCGACGAGGATGCCGGGGCGCGACATGGTGACCGTGACCACGGTGACGGCGGTGCGGTACGGCCACTCGGCTGCGCTGGCGGCGTAGGCCTCGTTCGGGTTGACGCCCGCGGTGAGGAAGATGGTGAGCTTCGCCACGTGCTCGGGACCTGTGCCCGCCTCGGCGAGCACCGCCTTCACGTTGCGCAGCGCCTGTTCCGTCTGAGCGGCGAGGCCCTTCACGATGTTGCCCTCGCCGTCGATGCCGTTCTGGCCTCCGACGAAGAGGAGAGGCCCGGCTGGCACGATCATGCCCTGCGCGAAGGCGGGGCTCGTGACCATCGACGGCGGATCGACGGGAGTGATCTGTGCGTTCATGCCCCCACTCTCCTCCGCACCCCCGACCTCCGCACCCCCGGTGGCGGTTACGTCGTGTTGCAGTGCGTGTCGACGCGAGTGCCTCAAGACGCGAGCATGACGGGGCACCCGTCGTCGACCCGAGAGCACCGCCATGAGCACCACCGAGACACCCGTCCGCAGCCCTTGGTCGGGCACCGCATCCGCTGAGGAGCTGGCCCGCTGGCGGGAGGTCGCCGAGCGTGTGGCCGACGAGCTGCGCCCCGGCGCCCTCGAGCGCGACCGCACGAGCGACCCGCGCGACGGGCTCGAGATCCTGCGGGCGTCCGGGCTGGCGAACCTGGTGATCCCGGAGGAGAACGGCGGCCACGGCGCCCACTGGGAGACCGCGTTCGACGTGATCCGCACGGTGTCGCGGGCGGATGCCTCGCTCGGCCAGATCCTCGGCTACCACTACCTCAACCAGGCGTGCGTCGCCTTCTACGGCGACCCCGCCGGTCGCGAACGCTGGTACCGCCCGAGCACCGAGGGCCACCTGTTCTGGAGCGACTCCTTCAACCCGGTGAGCCCCGACCTCTCCTTCACCGCCGACGGCGACGACTACGTGCTGAACGGCGTGAAGCGGTTCGCCACGGGGGCGGCGGCCACGGATGTGGTGATCGCCGGCGCGATCGCCGAGGGCGGCCGGTACGACGGCGAGTTGGTCGTCTTCGCGCTCGAGTCACGCCGCGACGGCGTCGAGCACCCCGACGACTGGGACCACCTCGGCCAGCGTGCCTCCGCGAGCGGCTCCATCCGCTACACCGACGTGCGCATCACGGAGGCGGATGTGATCGGCGTCGACCGTGAGGAGGCGTTCGCGGCGCTGGTGACCCCCGGCGTGCAGCTGCTGCTCGCCAACTCGTACCTGGCCGGTGCGCAGGCCGCACTCGAGCAGGCGCGGCAGCTCGTGCTGGGCCGCAGCAACGCGTGGTTCCTGAGCGGCGTCGACCGCTACGCCGACGACCCGACCGTGCACCGCGTGCTCGGCGAGCTGGTGGCGCAGACGGTGGCCGTGGAGGCGCTGGCCGACAAGCTCGCACGCCGCTTCGACGAGGCCGTCGCGCTCGGCGCCGACACGACGGATGCCGACCGCGGCCGCATCGAGGTGGAGATCGCAGCCCTCAAGGTGGCGTCCACACGGGCCGCGCTCGAGGTGACGTCGCGGGTGTTCGAGGTGACCGGCGCATCCGCCACCGCGAACCGCATCGGGCTCGACCTGTTCTGGCGGAACGTGCGCACCTACACACTCCACGACCCGGTCGACTACAAGTCGATCGAGGTCGGGGCGCACTACCTCGACGGCCGCCTGCAGCCCGTCTCGCTGTACACATGAGCGCGCGGAACGACCTGGATGCGGTGATCGACCGCATCCGCGACGGCGCCGTCGAGCGCGAACGCGGCCGGGTGCTGCCGGATGAGCCGATCGCGTGGCTGAAGGGGGCCGGGTTCGCGGCGCTGCGTGTGCCGACGGAGGCCGGCGGCGCCGGCGCGTCGATCGTCGAGCTCGTCGCGGCGTTGATCGACCTCGCGGCGGCTGACCCGAACGTGCCGCAGGCGCTGCGCGGGCACATCGCGTTCGTCGAAGACCGCCTGTGGGCGGCCGACGGCCCGGATCGCGACCGCTGGTTGGCGCGGTTCGCCGCCGGTGAGCTGGTGGGCAACGCGGTCACCGAGATCGGCAACGTGACCCTCGGCGCGACCTCCACCCATCTCGACACCACCGACGACGGTTACGCCATCACGGGTCGCAAGTACTACACGACCGGCAGCATCTTCGCCGACTGGATCGACGCATCCGCCGTCACCTCCGACGGCACCGAGGTGGCCGCGCTCGTGCGGCGCCACCAGCCGGGCGTCGAGATCTCCGACGACTGGGACGGCTTCGGGCAACGCCTCACCGGAAGCGGCACCACCGTGTTCGACGGCGCCCACGTCGACGCGGGCGACGTGTTCGACTTCGCCACCCGCTTCCCGTACCAGACAGCGCTCTACCAACTGGTGCTGGTGGCGGTGCTCGCCGGCATCGCGCAGGAGGTGGAACGCGACGCCGCCCACGAACTGCGCACCCGCGCCCGCGCGTTCAGCCACGGGGCCGCATCCGAGAGCCGCCACGATCCGCAACTGCTCGAGGCGATCGGACGGCTCTCGGCCACCGCCACCGCCGCCCGCGCGATCACGCTCGACGCGGCGCGGGTCGTCGAGGAGGCCGCCGCCGCCTGCGGGGCCACCCCCGAACGCGTCGCCGAACTCAAACGCGACGCCGAACTCGCCGTCTCACGCGCCCAGGTGAGCGTCGGCGACCTGACGCTCCGGCAGGCGACCGCCCTGTTCGACGTGCTCGGCGCCTCCGCCACCAGCAGCGCCCGCGGGCTCGACCGGCACTGGCGCAACGCCCGCACCGTCGCCTCCCACAACCCGGTCGCGTTCAAGGCGCGCATCATCGGCGACGCGGTCGTGAACGACGCGGAGCCGCCGTACGAGTGGTACGTCGGCGTGCCGACGAAGGGGGTCGCCTCGTGAGCGAGATCCTGCTCAACGCGTTCAGCATGAACACCCCGAACCACCTGGCGTCCGGGCTGTGGAAGCACCCCCGCGACCGATCGCACGGCTACCGCGGCCTCGACCACTGGCTCGACCTGGCGCGCACCCTCGACGCGGGCGGCATCGACGTGCTGTTCCTCGCCGACGTGCTGGGCGTGTACGACGTGTACGGCTCCTCCCCGGATGCGGCACTTCGGTCGGGTGCCCAGGTGCCGGTCGGCGACCCTCTGCAGCTGGTGCCCGCCATGGCATCCGTCACCTCCACCCTCGGGTTCGGCGTGACCGCATCCGTGTCGTTCGAGCACCCGTTCCCGTTCGCCCGCCGCATCTCCACCACCGACCACCTCACCGGCGGCCGCATCGGGTGGAACATCGTCACCTCCTACCTGTCGAGCGGCGCCCTCAACCTGGGCGTCGACGGGCAGGTCGCCCACGACCGCCGCTACGACATCGCCGACGAGTACCTCGAGGTCTGCTACCGCCTCTGGGAGGGCAGTTGGGACGACGACGCCGTCGTGGCGGATGCCGCATCCGGCGTCTACGTCGACCCGTCGCGGGTGCGCCCCATCGCGTTCGAGGGCGAGTTCTTCCGCGTGCCGGGCCTGCACCTGGCCGAACCGTCGCCGCAGCGCACCCCGTTCCTCTTCCAGGCGGGAGCGTCGCCGCGCGGGCTGCGCTTCGCGGCACGTCACGCGGAAGCCGTGTTCGTCGCGGCACCCAGCGACGCCGTGCTCGCCAAGCAGGTGGCGGCGGTGCGCGCTGCCGTCGCCGACGCCGGACGCGACCCCGACACGGTGCCCGTCATCAACCAGCAGACCGTCGTGCTCGCCGAGACGGATGCCGCCGCCGAGGCGCTCTACCGCGAGTACCTCGACGTGGCCGACCCGATCGGCGCCGCCGTGCTGCTCTCCGGCTGGACCGGCATCGACTTCTCCACCCTGTCGCCCGACGAACCGCTCGCCGCGCAAGGGAGCAACGCCATCCAGTCGGTGGTCGACGCGTTCACCTCCGCCGACCCGAGCCGCGTGTGGACGCCCCGCGAGATCGCCGACTACGCCCGCATCGGAGGCGACGGCCCGGTGATCGTCGGGTCGCCCGAGACGGTCGCGGATGTGTTGGAGCGCACCGTGGAGACAACCGGCGTCTCCGGGTTCAACCTCGCCGCCACGGTCGCGCCCGAGTGCTGGCAGCAGCTCACCGGACTGCTCGTGCCGGAGCTGCGCCGCCGCGGCCGCCGGCCCGCGCAGGCACGCCCCGGCACCCTGCGCGAGAAGCTCTCCGGCGGAGGACCGCGGGTCGCCGACAGCCACGCGGCGGCCACATTCCGCAACCTGGCGTAACGCCGCGTCGCACCCCGTCACAGACGCCCCGCGGCGGTTTCCTGCGCGGTAGCGTGCCGCATCCGCACCGCGGAACCCCACACGCATCCCTCGAAGGAACACCCATGACCACGACCACTTCACGTCCGGCCGAGCCGGCGTCGACGGCAGGCGACGGCGCCCCCGAACGCGCCGTCACCGGCAAGCTGCGCGGCTCCCTCGGCGTCGCCAGCATCGTCTTCATCGTCGTCGCGGCGGCGTCGCCGCTCGGCGTCATCGGCGGCCCCGTGCCGCTCGGCATCGCCTTCGGCAACGGCGCCGGATTCCCCACCACCTTCCTCGTGGTCACGGCGATCCTGCTTTTCTTCGCCGTCGGCTTCACCGCCGCCACCCCGTACGTGCGCAGCGCCGGCGCCTTCTACGCCTACGTCGACAAGGGCATCGGCCGCGGCGCGGGCCTCGGCACCGCCTTCTCGGCGCTCCTGTCGTACCTGGTGCTGGAGGCCGGCGTCTTCGGCCTGTTCGGCCCCGCGGTCGACGGCCTGCTGCAGTCGTACGGCCTGCCCGCGGTGCCGTGGTTCGTGTACGCGGCCGTCGGCTTCGTGGTGGTGTCGGCGCTCGCCTACTTCAACATCGAGCTCTCCGGCCGCGTGCTCGCGGTGCTGCTCATCGGCGAGGTGCTGATCGTTCTCGCCCTGGATGCGGCGGTCATCTTCTCCGGCGGCGGCCCCGAAGGCTTCTCCACCGGCTTCGCCGACCCCGCCCAGATCGTCTCCGGCGCCCCCGGCTTCGCGATCCTGTTCGCCATCCTCTCCTTCATCGGCTTCGAGGCGACCGCCGTGTTCCGCGACGAGGCGAAGGACCCCGACCGCACCATCCCGCGGGCCACCTACATCGCCCTCATCTCGATCGGCGTGTTCTACGCGATCTCCAGCTGGGCCCTCATCAGCGCCAACGGCGAGAGCACCATCGTCGAGAAGGCGGGTGCCAACCCCGGCGGCATCCTCGCGGAGACCACGGAGCAGTACCTCGGCACCGTCGGCGGGCACATCATCCAGGTGCTGTTCGCCACCAGCCTCTTCGCCTGCATCCTGTCGTTCCACAACATCTCGACGCGCTACTTCTACTCACTGGCCCGCAAGGGTGTGATCGCCGCCCCGCTCGGCGTCGCGCACCCGAAGCACGGCTCGCCCGCCCGCGCCTCGATCGTCACCGCCGTGATCGTCGGCACGCTCACGATCGCCGCCGTGCTGCTGCAGCTCGACCCGATCACGCAGTTCTACACCTGGCTGGGCGGAATCTCGTCGGTCGGGTTCGTGCTGCTGCTGATCCTCACGACGATCGCCGTCATCGGCATCTTCCGCAAGGAGAAGCACAACGTGAGCCTGTGGCGTCGGGTGATCGCGCCGAGCCTCGCCCTCGCCGGCCTGCTGTTCTTCTTCGCGATCATCCTGCTCAACCTGCCGGTGCTCGTCGGCGAGGCCAGCTACGGCCCGTTCTCGATCGGCGTGCTGGTGGCGCTCGCCCTCGCCTTCGTGGCGGGTCCGATCGTCGGACGGTTCCGCAAGACCGTCGAACTGGAGTAGCCCCGGCCTAGGCCTCTGGGGGGCACGTCGCCTAGTCTGGCGGCGTGCCCCCCGTCGTTTCGGCCCCCGGGGCGACGATCGGTTACGACGTCGCCGGGCCCGAAGGCGCCCCCGCGATCCTCTTCGTGCACGCCGGTGTCGCCACCCGCGTCATGTGGGATCCGCAGTTCCACGACCTGGCCGCCGACTACCGGGTGATCCGCTACGACACCCGCGGCTACGGCGAGTCGCCCGGCGAGGCCGTGCCGTACTCCGAATCCGACGACCTGCTGCGCGTGCTGGACGCGGTCGGCGTCGACCAGGCGGTGCTCGTGGGCGCCTCCCGCGGCGGTCGCTTCGCGCTCGACGCGACCCTCGCGCACCCGGACCGGGTGACCGGCCTCGTGCTCATCGGCTCGAACCCGAGCGGGCTCGACTACGACGCCGTCGAGTACTCGCCGCGCGAACGCGAACTCGAAGCCGCGATGGAGACCGCCGAAGAGGCGGAGGATGTCGAAGCGCTCGTGCGCATCGAGGTGCAGCTGTGGGATATCGGCCCCGAGCGTGACGTCGATGATGTCGACGCCGAGTTCGTGGAGCGCGCCATCGAACTGAACGTGGGTGCCGCCCACTGGGACTTCGCCGGCACGGCGACCCCGCCCACGCATCCGGCCGTCGACCGGCTCGGCGAGGTGGCCGCTCCGACCCTCGTGGTGATCGGCGAATGGGATGTGACCGACGCGCTGCACTCGGCCGACCTGTTCCGCGACGGCATCCCGGATGCGGAGGAGGCCCGCTTCGCCGACGCCGCCCACCTGCCGAGCGTCGAGCATCCGGAGCGCTTCACCGGCATCCTGCGCGACTGGCTCGCCCGCCGCGTCGCCTAGGCGAACAGCAGCGCCGCCACCACCACGATCACCGGCAGCGACAGAAGCGTGGTGAGCAGCACGGCGTCGCGCGCGAACGCCTCGCCACGCCGGTACCGGGTGGCGTAGTTGAACACGTTCTGGGCCGTCGGCAACGCGGCGAGCACGACCGCCACGAACAGTTCGTGCCCGTCGAGGCCGAACAGGTAGCGAGCGGCCGCCCACGCGACCAACGGCATCAGCAGCAGCTTCAGCACGACAGCGAGCACCACATCCCGTCGGGTGCCGGGGGTGTCGAGCATCTTGCGTCCGTGCAGGGACATGCCGAAATTGATGAGGATCACCGGCACCGCCGCCGCCCCCACCAGTTCGAACGGGGCCAGCACCGGCGCCGGCAGGTCGATGCCGGTGAGCGCCACGACGAGGCCGAGCGCCGACCCGATGATGAGGGGGTTCCGCAACGGCTGGGTGAGGATGCGCCCGAGCGACGCCTTGCCCGAAGTCGTGACGTCGAGCACGGTGAGCGCGATCGGCGCGAACACGATCAACTGCAGCAGGATCACGGGGGCGGACGCCGCCGCATCCCCCACCACGTAGGCGGCCACCGGGATGCCGATGTTGTTCGCGTTGAGGTACCCGGATGCGAGGGAGCCGATGGTCGCCTCCGGCACCTTCCGGCGCCACACCGCGAGCGCCACGACGAGGAAGATCACCATCGGCACGACGGCGGCGATCGCCGCGACCGGCAGTTGCACCGAGAACAGGGTGCGCAGGTCGGCTTCCGCGAGCACGGTGAACAGCAGCGCCGGCGACAGCACGAAGAAGGCCAGCCTGCTGAGCACCTGGTGGGCTTCGGGTCCGATCACCCCGAACCGGGCGATCGCGTACCCGGTGACGATCACGACCGCGATGATCGCGAACCCGATCAGCACGCCGCCCACGGTTTCAGCCTAGGTCGTCAGCCCGCCGGCGATCCCATGCGCGATTCGTGCGCCGACGCAACAATCGAGCGTCTATGACAAACCTTCGCACAACGATCCTGCCTAGGCTCGAAGGTTGAAAGGAGGCGCCACATGACCACGATCGCCCAGTCCCCGTCCATCATCGGAGAACCGGAGGTCGTCGAGGACGCCTCCACCGCAGAGACCTCCGCCGCCTGGCAGCAGCTGAAGGCCGCCGCCATCGCCCTGCAGGGGCTCCAGGCCTCCGACGGCTCGATCCCCGAAGCCGACGACCATGCGGCCGCGCGCACGCATGTCGCCGCGATCGTCGCCGGCATCCGCGCGCTCGCGCCCGCCTTCCCCCACGACACGGCATACCTCGAGGCGCTGCCGGTCGACTTCGCCCGCTGGGAAGCAGACGGCTTCGGCGTGCCCGACTTCCTCGACTCGCTTGTCGCCTTCGCCCCCGCCGACCACCGCGTCGACGGCCTGCGCCACCTGGTCGTGTTCCCGATGTACACGCAGAACGGCTCGCCCGACAAGCACATCGAGGCGCTCATCGCCGAAGTGATCTGGCCCGAGTTCATCGGACGCCTCGAAGAGAGCTACACGAACAAGCTGTTCGTCTCGCTGCGGTTCGTCGACTTCACCCCCGGCTACGACACCAACTCGGCCGTGCTGTTCCCCGAGACGGTGTCGATGCGGGAGATCCCGCCGTTCACGTGGGGCGCCATCTTCCAGGACCGGGAGGCCGCCCGCTTCCGCCGGGTGGTCGAGGCCGCCGCCGACATCACGAAGCTCGAACTGCTGCCGTCGCAGCAGCTGCTCATCGACGACCAGCACCTGGCCGAAGAGGTCTTCGTGATGTGGGACCTCATCCACGACCGCTCCCACATGCGCGGCGACCTGCCGTTCGACCCGTTCATGATCAAGCAGCGGATGCCGTTCTTCCTCTACTCGCTGGAGGAGCTGCGGTGCGACCTGACGGCGTTCCGCGAGTGCGTGAAGCTGGCGCGCGACGAGGACGCCGACGAGCACACACGCGACCGCGCGGTGCACGTGCAGCACGCGATCCTGTTCGACCGCCTGTTCCGCTTCCCCCTCACCGGCAGCCGGGTGCGCAACTACGACGGCCTCGGCGGGCAACTGCTGTTCGCGTGGCTGCACCAGCGGAACGTGCTGCACTGGACCGACACGCAGCTCGCCTTCGACTGGGACGAGGTGCCGGATGCGGTGATCGCCCTGTCGGACGCCATCGACGAGCTGTACTGGCGCTCCATCGACCGCCCGAAGACGGCCCACTGGCTGGCCGCCTACGAGCTGGTGCGGGGCACCCTCGCCCCGAACCCCGCCTCCGCGTGGGCCCGCGGCCTCCCCGACGAGGTACTCGCCGGCCCGCCGAAGGGCTACACCGATGCGGTGCTCGACGACGAGTTCCCGCTGTCGATGTTCTACGAGGCGCTCGGCAAGAAGATGGTCGACGTGATCGAGTCGACGAAGGGCATCACCGGATGATCGTCGTCGTCACGGGCGCGACGGGCGACGCGGGCCGCGCGGTCTGCGCCCAGCTGCACGCCCGTGGCGACACCGTCGTCGCGGTGGGGACGAATGCCGACCGCCTGGCGACCGTCGACGCCGACGACCGGCGCCTCGCCGACCTCACCGACGTGGGCGACGCCTCCGCCCTCGCCCACGAGGTGCTCGACGGGCTGGGACAAGTCGACGCCGTGCTGCAGCTGGTGGGCGGATGGCGTGGGGGCGACTCGCCGGAGGCCGACGCGTGGCTGCGCCCGCGTCTCGTCGACGGTCTCGCGAACGTGATCGAGGCGTTCGAGCCGGCGCTCACCGCATCCGCCGGGCGTCTCGCGATCGTCAGCTCCACCGCCGTGAAGCCGGATGTCGAACCGACCAGCTCGTACGCACGCGCGAAAGCGGATGCGGAGGAGCTGGTGGCGGAGCTCGGCGACCGTCTCGCGGAATCCGGCGGCGCCGCCACGGTGTTCGTGATCCGTTCGCTCGGCGAGGACGGGACCCCTGCGGCCGTCCTCGCCGAGCGGCTCGTCCGCTGGCTCGACGAGCCGGCTTCCGAGGTGAACGGCGCGCGGCTCGCCGTCTAGGCTCGCGCCATGACCACCCAGCGCGACATCGTCATCGTCGGCGGCGGCCACAACGCGCTCGTCGCGGCCGCCTACCTCGCGGGGGCCGGGCGCAGCGTGACGTTGCTGGAGCGGCAGCCCCACCTCGGCGGCGCGTCGATCTCGGCCGAGGTGTTCCCGGGGGTGGAGGCGCGTCTCTCGCGCTACTCGTACCTGGTGAGTCTGCTGCCGCAGCGCATCCGCGACGACCTGAAGCTCGACGTGCAGCTCGCGCGCCGTCGCTTCTCCTCCTACACACCGCTGCCCGGCACCGACCGCGGGCTCCTCGTCGACACCGGCGATGCGGATGCGACCGCCGCGTCGTTCAGGGCGGTGGGTGCCGCATCCGACCTCGCCGCATGGGGCGCGTTCGGCGCCGACACGGCGCGGCTCGCGGAGGCTGTCTGGCCGACCGTGACCGACCCGCTGCTCACCCGATCCGAGGCGCGGCGGGCGGTGGGCGACGACCGCATCTGGTCGGAGCTCATCGAGGCCCCCATCGGGCAGACCGTCGAGCACCGATTCACGCACGATCTGGTGCGGGGTGTGGTGCTCACGGATGCGCTCATCGGCACGTTCGCGCCCGCAATCGACCCGACCCTCGCCGCGAACGGCTGCTTCCTCTACCACGTGATCGGCGGCGGGACGGGTCACTGGGATGTGCCGGTGGGCGGCATGGGCGCCGTCAGCGGCGCGCTGGTGAAGGCTGCCCGCGTGGCGGGCGCGGAGTTGATCACGGATGCGGATGTCACCTCGGTGACGCCCGACGGCGAGGTCGTGTACCGGCGCGGAGACGACGAGCATCGGCTCGCCGCAGGCACCGTGCTGTCGGGGGTGGCGCCGTACGAGCTCGCGCGACTGCTCGGCGAGACGGCGGAGCGACCCGAGGGCGCCCAGGTCAAGGTCAACCTGCTGCTGAAGCGTCTGCCCCAGCTGCGTGACGCATCCGCCGACCCGACGGCCGCGTTCGCCGGCACCTTCCACGTGCACGAAGGCTTCGCGGCCCTGGATGCGGCGCACGCGGCGGCGACCGCCGGGCGCCTCCCCGATCCGGTGCCGCTGGAGAGCTACTGCCACTCGCTGACCGACCCCGGCATCCTGTCGTCGGAGTTGCAGGCATCGGGGGCGCAGACCCTCACCGTCTTCGCCCTGCAGACCCCCGACCGGCTGCTCGGCGACGGCGCGAACCTCGACGCCGATCGCGCCCGGTTCCAGGATGCGGTGCTGCGCTCGCTCGACTCGGTGCTGGCCGAGCCGATCGCCGACCTGCTGCTCACCGACGCCGACGGACGACCCTGCATCGAGACCGCCACCACGCGCGACGTCGAGGCGAGCCTGCGGATGCCGGGCGGCAACATCTTCCACGGCCCGCTGACGTGGCCGTTCGCCGACGACGACGAGCGGCTGGCGACCCCGGCCGAGCGCTGGGGTGTGTCGACCGGCCACGACCGCATCCTGGTCTGCGGATCGGGCTCCCGCCGCGGCGGGGCCGTCTCCGGTCTCGGCGGTTTCCACGCCGCGATGGCGGTGCTGGAGGGCTGACGCCCCTCCGCGAGTAGTCCAACAACAGCCCCAAGAACGGGTGAAAGAGGGCCGGATACGACTACTCGGCGCTGCGGGCGCGATCCTTCGTGACCTGACCGGCGATCACCTGGGCGCCGCTGGTGAGCAGCGCCCGCCGCCACGGCAGCACACCTTCGATCTCGATCTGGATCGACATCGACAGGATGGTGCGGATCAGCACGATGATGCCGAGGATGACGGCGTCTTCGAGCGAGGGTTTCGAGGTGATGGTGCGCACGAGATCCGCGGCGACGAGGACCTCCAATCCGAGCAGGATGGCGCCGCCGAGCGTGGTGCGCAGCACCTGGAAGGCCGCCGTTCCTCCCTCGCCGCGGAGCAGCGAACGCACCCCGAGCACCACGGCGATGAGGAACCCGATGATGATCGACGCGGCGCCGATCACCTCGAAGGCGACCGCGACGACGCCGAAGACCGGTTCCAGCTCCATGGGGGTCATCGTAGGGGCGCGACCGAAGGCGCGCATCCGATCATCGCGACCCGGTTCAGCCGCGGCGCCTCACGATGGCGACGGCCCCCGCGGCACCGGCGGCGAGCACCAGCAGCCCGGCCCCGCCGATCCAGATCCACGGTGACATGCCGGAGTCGTCGGCGGGCGGCGCTGCCGCCTCGGGTTCCGGCGCGGGCGGCTCCGCGGGGTCGTCGGTCGGCGTCGGATCGGGCGCCTCGGTGGTGGGTTGGTCGGTCGGCGCGGGAGCCGGGCCGCCGGTGGTCGGCCGCACCACCGGCGTCGGGTCGGCGACCGGCGGAACGGGTTGCGGTTCGGGTTCGGGTTCCGGCTCCGGCTCCGGCTCCGGGTCCGGCACGACCTCGAGGGTCACGGTCACGGTGAAGGTCGCCTCGGTGCCGTTGCCCGCCGCATCCACCTGGGTGCATTCGACGGTGCTCACTCCCACCGCGAAGATGCTCCCGGAGGCGGGGGCACAGGTGGCGACCCCGTCACCGTCGACCAGGTCGAGGCTGGTCACCGTGTAGGTGGCGACGCGACCGGATGCTGAGGTCGTCGACAGCGAAATGTCGCCGGGGGTGGTGAGCACCGGGGCGGTGGTGTCGACGACGGCCACCGTGAACTCCTCGGAGCCGGTGTTGCCGTCGCCGTCGGTGGCGGTGCAGGTCACTGTCGTGACGCCGAGCGGGAAGGTCGATCCGCTGAGCCTGTCGCACGTCGGGGTGACGGTTCCGGAGACCGTGTCGGTGGCGGTGACGGTGAACTCGACGGGCGCGCCCGCGGGCCCTGCCGCCTCGACCGTCGTCGCGGCGGGCACGTCGATGACGGGCGCATCCGCATCCGTCACGGTGACCGTGAAGGTGCCCGTCGTCCCGTGGCCCGCCGAGTCGGTGGCCGTGCAGGTGGCGGTCGTGAGCCCGAGCGGGAAGACGCTGCCGGATGCGGGAGTGCAGCCTGCAGTGAGCTCGCCGTCGATCGCATCGTTCGCGGTGGCGCTGAAGTGCACGGTGGCGCCGTCGGGGCCGTCGGCGGCCACGGCGATGTCGGCGGGCAGCGTAAGGCTTGGGGCGCCGTCGACCACCTCGAACACCAGGTCGAGCGAGGCGCTGTTGCCGTGCGCGTCGGTGGCCGTGCAGGTGACCGGCACCGTGCCGAGTCCCATCGGGCCCGAACGGGGCACGCAGGCCGCCACGAGTTCGCCGTCGACCAGGTCATGTGCGGGGGTCGTGACCACCGTGTCGACGCCACCCGCGCCCACGCCGACGGCGGTGAGGTCGGTCGGCGTCGGGATCGCGGGGGCGGTGGTGTCGGTGACCGTCACGGCGACGGAGCCCGCTGTCGAGACGTTGCCGTGCGCATCCGTGGCCGTGCATTCGGCGGTCGTGACGCCCACCGGGAACTGGCCACCCGATGCGGGGGTGCAGACCACCGGCACCGTGCCGTCGACCGTGTCGGTGGCGGAGAGTCCGGTGAACTCGACGATGGCGCCTCCCGGTCCGGTGGCCTCGGCGGTCTGGTCGGCGACGGTGAGCACGGGACGGGTGGTGTCGGTGACGGTCACCGTGAAGGTGGCCGTGCCGACGTTGCCGCGGCTGTCGGTGGCGGTGCAGGTGACGGTGGTCACGCCGACGGGGAAGTGCGCCACCTGGCTCTGGTCGTCGTAGAGGTCGCAGATGGCGTCCGCCGGCCCGTCGACGAGGTCGACGGCGGTGGCGGTGGGCGCCGAGGGTCCGATCCACGGGGGGCGGTATCCGGGCCGCTGGATCCAGGCGCCGTCGGCGTCGAACGCTTCGGCGGTCTGGTCGGCCGGCACGGTGACGACGGGGCCGGTCGTGTCGGCGACGGTCGCGGTGGCGGTGGCGGTGTGCTGGTTGCCGGCGGCGTCGGTCGCGGTGCAGCGGATCACGGTATCGCCGATGCCGCGGACGGCTCCGTCGGCCATGTCACAGCTCGCGGTGACGGGGCCGTCGACCACGTCGTCGGCGGTGACCGTGTAGCGGATCGCGGCTGCGCCGCCGGGGCCCGCCTCGAACGAGGGTGCCGCAAGCGCGATGGCGACGACCGGTGCGGCGGTGTCGCGCACCGACACGGTGAACGACCGCGCGTCGGTGGTCCCGTCGGGGTGCGTGGCGGTGCAGCTCACGACCGTGTCACCCAGCGGGTACGTGTCGCCGGAGGCGTGGTCGCACGTCACCGGCACGGCCGCGCCGGTGTCGGTGTCGCTCGCCGATGTTGCGAAGTCGACCACCGCGCCGGAGGCGGACGTCGCCTCCACCACGAGGTCGTCCGGCACCGAGATGTGCAGGCTCGAGGTGGTGAGGATGCGCGTCTGCACGAACGTGCCGTCGCCGTTGGTGATGGTGAGGGTCACCGTCGACTCACCGGTCGGCAGTCGCGGCAGGGTGATGCCGCCTTCGATGGCCGACGTGTTCGCGCCGTAGTTGACGTAGTACGGCGACACGAGCCACCCGAAGCCGTCGACGTAGTACGCCTGCGGGGTGTCGAGTCGCACGTTGGTGACGGGGTCGTCGCCCGGGTCGACGAACGCGCCGACAGGCACCTGCACCCCGGTGGGGGAGGTGATGCGCTGCACCCCGCTGAAGTCGACGAAGGCGGGGGCGACATCCGCCACCTCCACGCTCACCGCATCCGTGTCGTGCACGTCGTCGGTGGTGGCGGTGACCTGCACGGATGGGGTGGTCGGCCCGTCGGCGAACCGGCAGACCACGGTGGCGGTGGCGCGGTCGTCGGCGTCGCCGGTGACACGTGCGGGGCCCGACACCTGGACGTTGCCCGGGCCGCAGTCGACCGCCAGGTCGAAGAGCGTGCGCGCGCTGTCGCCCTGCACCACGACGTCGAAGGCGAGCGTGCCGCCCTCGTCGACGGCGGTGGTGGCCGCGGTCACGTCGACGGCCACCGCGGTGGCAGTGCCCCGCACGGTCACGTCGCGGGCGTAACTGCTGCGGGCGCCGCTCGCGTCGGTCAGCGTGACGACGAGTTGCTGCACGGCGCCGCCCGAGGGGTAGCTGCAGGCGATGTAGCCGTCGCCCGCGTCCCGATCGAACCAGGTGGGCGCCTCGATCACACCGTCGGCGCCGCACGACATCACCACGGCATCCGGGTCGGCGGCGGTCGGGGCGACCGCCGAGCGCAGCCAGTCGGCACCCGAGGGGTCGGTGGCGGAGAACTCGAAGGTGTAGACCGTGTCGCCGGCGCGCACGTCACTCGGCACGGTGGTCCAGGTGAGGGTGGGCGCCACGTTGACCACGGCGACCGTCGCCGAGCCGCTCGAGACGGGGCCGCCGTTCGTCGAGTGGGCGGATGCCGTGGGCTGCTGGGTTTCGCCGTCGCGGTAGCGCCACGTGCAGGTGAAGGTGAAGGCGGCGCTGCCGAGCGTCAGGTCTGCGGCGGGCAGGGCGGTGCCGTCGGTGTCCGTGCCGCAGGTGGCCCCGTCGACGGCGTACGCGTCGTTCCAGGCGGGTGGCACGGCGACCTGAACCGTCGTCGTCTCACCCTCGGGCGCCGAAGCGGGCACGGTGAGTGCGAGCGGCGGCGCGGTCACGTGGATGGTCGCGGAGGTGGCCCCGGATGCGTCGAGCGGCACCGAGGCGAGCGGCACCCCGTCGCTGGTGGCGTCGACGGTGATGGTGAAGTCGCCCGCGCGGTCGTAGGCGTGCCGTATCGGCGCGTCGATCAGGGAGTCCCACGGGGTGCTGGTGCCGTCGCCCCAGTTGATGACGACGTTCTCGACGTGCTCCTCGTTGGCGAGGTCGCTCGACCAGTGCACGGCGAGCCCGACGGTGCCCTGGTCGAAGCGGAGGGCGCGCGGGGTGATCGTGGTGGAGAGCCGCGGTGCCACTTCGCGCAGCACACGGGTGAGGGTCTTCGACACGGTCGAGCTGCCGTCGCCGAACTGCGCCGTGCGGCTGTCGGTGTGGGGTCCGTTGCCGTAGGTGCACACGAAGCGGCCGGTGGTGACGGTGCCGGTGCGCACCGTGCTGTTCAGCGGCTCGGTGCAGCCCGGAGGCATCGAGGTCACGGTGACCGTCTGGCGGCCGGGGTCGACGGCCGTCCAGTGGTAGGTGGTGGAGGTGAACTCGTCGATCTCGCCGACCGCATCCTCGGCGATCGTCACGCTGGGGGCGACGTCGCGGATGGTGAACGGTGAACGCACCACCACGCGGTCGCCCGGGTGGGTGTCGTATACGGGAAGTGTGAGCCCATACTCGCCGGCGCGGGGCCCGAAGCTGCACACGAACTCGGACAAGCCCTCGGGCAGACGCCCCGTCGGACCCGACACGTAGGTGCCGCCCATGCAGCCCCAGGCGCCGGAGGTCTGGTCGACCCACATGGCGTAGCCGTTGGGGTCGTGCGCGTCGATCGTGTAGGTGACGGTCACGGCGTCGCCGCGCTCGAACACCGATCCGAGATCGGCGGTCACGGTCACCTGGGGTGCGAGCGGGTTCACGGTGAAGGTGCGCGAGGCGAATCCGACCGTGCCGGCGTTGATCCACGCGGATCCACGGTCGTCGCCGACCGCGGTGGTGCATCGGAACGATCCGGTGGTGACGAACCCGGTCGTGGTGGAGACGAGGCTGCCGGGAACCAGCCCGATGCCGGGGCTTCCGGGGTCGGCGTTGCAGCTGGCGGCGGGGGCGAACGGGTACGGACCGCTGTAGGCGATCGAGAAGGTGAATGTCGCGGAGTCGCCCGGGTCGACCGACGACGGGCCCGAGATCGTGACCACCGGTTCCACGTCGAACACGCTCACGTCGTAGTACCCGGTGCCTGTTGCGCCCCACTCGTCTGTCGCCGTCACCGTGACCGTGTTGTGCGCGGGCGCGCTGGCGAACACGCAGTCCACCGACCCGGACCCGGTGGCGGGGTCATACGCCCAGCCGGTTCGGGTGCCCTCGACGCCGCAGGTGGGGGCCGAGGGGAGCGAGAACGCGTCGCCGTCGGCATCCGCGATGTTGAACGCGTAGTGACCGCTGTCGCCCTGCTTCTTCGCCGCCTCACTGTTGGCGACGTCGAAGAGGATGACAGGGGCGTGGTTGGGCGTATGGCCGACCCGCACCGTGAGGGGCGCGACATCGGTCCACTCGCCGTCGGCCTCGATGACGCCCGCGATGCGCACCTGGGCACGCACGACCGCCTCTCCCGCGTCGGTGAAGGTGATGCTCGGGGATGCCGCGGCGGGGTCGTCGATGGTCGCAGCGACCCCGGTCACCCACCAGTGGTATTCGAGCGAGACGCCCGCGGTGGCGTCGGCCGTGTAGCGGCTGGGCGTTCCGGCGGGGATGTGGTCGGAGCCGGAGACGGCGCCCGCGGCGGTGAGCGACTGCCGTTCGACCGCGCCCACGTCGCATCCGCCGGCGGCGCGCGGCAGTCCGCGCTGGTCGGTCGCCACGCAGAAGTCGGAGACGTCGAGCAGGTCGCCGGCCGGCATGCGGCTGAGCGTCGCGCCGCCGTTGTCCTGCAGTGCGCCCAGCTCGAAGGCACCCTGGGATGTGGCGCCGCAGTCGCTCGCGGTCTCATCCGTGTACAGCGCGCCGTCGACGGTGATGCGGGAGGCGGCGCCGTTGCCGAGCACCGAGCAGTCGGAGCCGACACCGTTGCCGACGAGCACCGAGTTGGCGAACGAGAGCGACGCCCCCCAGTCGACCGAGGCGACATCCGCGCCGCCGCCGGTGGTGGCGTCCTGGTTGCCGGTGAAGGTCGCGGAACGTACGGTGACGTCGGCGAAGATCGCCGCGACGGCGCCCCCACGACCCGAGGTGTTGGCGTCGAAGGTGGTGTTCTCGATGGTGGCCGTCCCGCGGGTGGCGTAGATCGCACCGCCCGCACCGCCGGTGCCTTCGCCGCCGACGTTGCCCTGGAAGAGGCTCCGCGAGACGGTCAGGCTGCTGTTCGTGTCGATCGCGCCGCCCGATCCCCAATCGCCGTAGGATCCGGAGCCGAAGATCGCCGATCCCGGGCTGCCGTGGCGCCCGGCCCGGTTGCCGGTGAAGGTCGCGTCGACCACGCTGAGGCGGCCGAGGTTGGCGATCGCGCCGCCGCTGCCGCCGTCGCCTCCGTTGCCGCCGTACGCCAGGTCGTCGTCGCCACCGTTGCCGCCCACGCCGGCCGTGTTGTGGGAGAAGGTGCCCCCGTTGACGGTGAGCGTGCCGCGGTTGAGGACGGCGCCGCCCGAGCCGCCGTCCGCCGCATTCGTGGTGCGTCGGTTCTCGCCGTTCTCGCCGTTGCCGGCGACGTTGTCGACGAAGTCGACGTTGTTCAGGGTGAGCGTGCCCCAGTTGACGATCGCTCCGCCGCCCTCACCGGGCGCGACGGCGGCGGCGCAGCTGCCGCGCTCGAACATGTTGCAGTATTCGAGGCTCGTGCCGCCCTTGTCGAGGCCGTGCGGGGCGGCGCCGTTCTCGAAGGTCAGGTCGTTGAACTGCGCGACGGCGAAGGAGTCGAGCGAGATGAAGCGGAAGCGGGGCGACCCTTCGGCGCGTTTGATGGTCGCACCGCCGCCGTTGACGATGAGGCGTGAGTAGCCGATGCCGGTGTGGAGTGTGGGGAGGCCGTGGCCGGTGCCCTGCGACGGGTCGATCTGCCCGCGGTCGGCGTAGGCGCCCAACCAGGGCGCGTTGAGCGTGTAGGTGCACCCGGGCGCGAGGTTGATGACGGTCCACGAGTTCACCCACGCCGAGTTGCCTGATTCGAAGGCGCGGATCAGGGCCGTGTTGTCGCCGCAGGGCACGTTGAGGCCCGCGCCGCCGTACTCCGCCTGCGCGGATGCGGCGGGCACCGCCACGAGGGCGGCGACCGCGAGAGCAAAGGTCGCGGCAGCCGCCATCGCACGGCGGACCGGTCTCGGGTGAACCGTCACGGCTACACGGTAGGGAGTGGCCCGACGAAGCGATGTAGGTGGAGATCACTCACACCCGCGATACTGAGCGCGTGGGGAACTGGGGGCGGTCCGTCGATGCGGTCCTGCGCGACGACGTGGCGACCGCCGCCGCGCGCCGCGCCGGGCACCCGCAGCTGCTGACCGGCCCCCTCGGCGTCGGCAAGTCGGTGTTGCTCGAGTCGGTCGGCGATCGCCTCGCCGACATCGGCTTCGAGGTGCTGTCGGTGGTCGCGATCGACGAACTGCGCGGGGTCCCTCTGGCGGCTCTCGCTCCCGTGCTGGGCGGGATCCCGGGTGCGGATGCGAGCGAGCGGCTGCAGCACCTGCACACACGGCTGGCGCGCCCCGGCATCCGCGTCGCCCTGCTGGTCGACGACGCCGAGCATCTCGACGAGGCTTCCGCGGCGGTGATCCTGCAGTTGGTCCGCGCGTCGGCGGTGCGCGCCGTGCTGGCGACCGAGGCGGCAGGGCTGCTGCTTCCGGCGCTGTCCCGGCTGGTGGGGGAAGGGCGGATGCGCGAGTACCCGGTCACCGGACTGGATCCGGCGACCGCGGCCGAGCTTGTCGAACGGCGCGTGGGCGGCATGGTCGCACCGGCGAGCCTGCAGCAGCTACTCGCCCTGGGTGGGCGCAACCCGTTGCACCTGCGCGCGCTGCTCGACGAGGCGGAGGCCCGCGGGGGCGTGACGACCGGGCCCGCGGGGGTCACCCTGACGCTCGGCGCCCTCCCGGCGACCCTCCTGTCGGTCGTCGCCACCCGCTTCGCCACGCTCGACGCCACCGCCCGTCGAACGGCGGAGCTTCTCGCCGTGGCCGACGAGCTCCCCACGGAGGCGCTGGCCGCGGAGGGCGTGGCGGCGCTCGATGCGGCAGCTCTCACCGCCTCGACGCCGCGGGGTCTGCGGGTGACGCAGCCGCTCTACGCGGCCGCGCTGCAGCAGCAGCTCAGCGTCGGCGACCTCGAGGCCCGGCGGCGCGATGCCGCCGCTCTGCTGGGGGACGACCCGGCCTCGCGGCTCCGAGCCATCGCCCTCCGCGCCGAGACGAGCGAACCACCCGCGACCTCCGACGTCGTCTGGGCCGCCGCCCAGTCGCTGCGGACCGCCGCACGTGACCGCGCCATCCGCCTCGCCGAGCTGGCGCTGACCCTCGCTGCGGACCGCGGCGAACCCGAGCCGATCCCCGCGCTCGTCACCCGCGCCGACGCGCTGTCGCAGAGCGCCCGGCTCGATGAGGCGGATGCGGCGTTCGAGGCGCTGTGGGAGCGCAGCCTCAGCGACGCGGAGCTCGCCGACGTGGTGAGTCGCGCCGGCTTCCACTTCGGGGTGCGACGTGCACTCCCGCAGGAGGCGGTGCGGATCGCGCGGGACGCCCGCGAGCGCGTCACCGACCCGGCCGCGCGAACCTGGCTCGCGATGACGATCGCCCGCTTCCGGTTCACGACCGGCGAGGCGGTCACCTACGCCGAGGTGCAGGAGGAGACCGAGAGCGAACCCGAGCTCGTGATCACGCAGGCTCTGCTGCAGCTGCAGCAGACGGTGTTCACCGGTCAGCTCGACCTCGCCCGTCGCGCCATCCTGCGGGGCCAGCCGATCGCCGAGCAGCACCCCGACCTGGTGCCGCGGGCGGCTCCCGCCTTCGCCTTCGGCCAGTTCCTGATCCTGCTGGTCGACGGCCGGGCCACCGACGCCGAAGAGTTCGTGCGCAGCATGCAGTCGGGCCCCCTCGACGACCACGGTGGCCTCTGGGACTACGCGCTCGCCCGGCTCCGGCTGTTGGCGGGAGATGTCGAGACCGCGCAGGCCTCAGCGGCCCGAGCGGTCTCCCGTCTCGTGCAGCACGACGCGATCGGGGCGCGCGGGCCGGCGATCGCGCTGCTCGCCAACGCGCAGGTCGTCGGCGGGGCCGCATCCGACGCCCGGGCGACGCTCGGCCAACTCGGCGAGACGATGCGCGCCAACCCGATCACCGATGTGCAGGCGTCGGAGGCGGAGGCGCGCCTCCACGCCGACGCCGGCAGGCACGCCGAAGCGGTCGACACGATCGTGCGCGCGGTGATCCGCACGCACGGGGCGCACTACGCGACCTTCGCGGCCCTCGGCGCGCTCGCCGCCCTCCACCTCGATGCCGCCGACGCGGTGCTCCCCACCCTCGACGCCGCCGCCGCCGAGGCCCCCGAGGCGGGTGCCGTGCTCCTCATTCGCGACTACGCGTCCGCCGTCGCGGCGGGACGTCCGCTCGATCTGCTCGCCGTCGCCGAGCGGCTGCGGGCCGGCGGGTTCGGGGCGGCCGCGGCGGATGCCGTCCGTCACGCCGCCGCCGCTGCGCAGAAC
>JAEWJX010000064.1 GCA_023386365.1 Actinomycetes bacterium
GGGCGCCGCCGCCCCCCCCGCCGCGTCGAGCGCGTAGTACCCGCCCTCGCTGCGCTGCCCGTCGACGAGACTCTCCGAATCTTGGGCGGACGCGAACGCCCCGCCCGGGAGCCGCAGCACGTCGATGAGGAACCCGGCCACCGCATCCGCCGTGCGCTCGTCACCGAAACCGGTCGCCAGGTCGAGCAGTTGGGCGTTGTCGGACAGCATCCGCTCGTAGTGCGGCTCGGTCCAGTCGCGCTGCACCGCGTAGCGGAAGAAGCCACCCTCGACGGGGTCGCGCAGCCCGTCGGCAGCCGCGTAGAGGCGGCCTCCGAGGGCGGATGCGGCGGCGTCACCGCGCCGGGCGCGTTCCGCCAGGAAGGCGATCACGGGGGCGTTCGGGAACTTCGCGTCGGCACCGAAGCCGCCGAACTGCGGGTCCTCGAAGGTGGCGAGCTCGGTGACGGCGGCGGCGAGCGCCTGCTCGGTGGGCAGCTCCCCCAGCCCGGGGTCCGGTCGCGCGGCGAGCGCTTCGGCGACGGCAGCACCGGTGGCCTCGACCTCGGCGCGGCGCTCCGTCCACGCCTCCACGATCGCCTCCAGCACCTGCCGGAACGACGGCACCCCCCGCACCGCCTGCGGCGGGAAGTAGGTGCCTGCGAAGAACACCCGCCCGTCGGGGGTGGCGAAGGCGGTCAGCGGCCACCCGAGCTGCTGGGTGAACGCGCTCGCCGCAGCCAGGAACGCCGCATCCACATCCGGGTGCTCTTCGCGGTCGACCTTGATCGCCACCAGATGCTCGCCGAGGTACTCGGCGATCTCGGGGTCGGAGAACGACTCGCGGGCCATCACGTGGCACCAGTGGCAGGTGGCGTAGCCGATCGACACCATCACGGGCACGTCGCGGCGGGCGGCCTCGGCGAACGCCTCCTCACCCCAGGGCCACCAGTCGACGGGGTTGTCTGCGTGCGAGCGGAGGTACGGGCTCACCGCGTCGCGGATGCGCTCAGCCATGAAGCCAGCCTAGGAGCCGCGCCGCGGCACCGCAGGCGACGAGTGCGTGGTGATCGCGCCGACCCGGTCCGGTCCCCTACGCTCCCTCCATGCCCACCACATCCCCCGTCACCGTCACCTACATCGGCGGACCCACCGCGCTGGTCGAGTACGCCGGGCTGCGCATCCTGCTCGACCCGACCTTCGACGAGCCGAAGCACTACGAGAAGGCGCAGCTCACCAAGACCGCGGGGCCGGGCCTGCCGGCCGCCGCGATGGAGCCCCTCGACCTGGTGCTGGTGTCGCACCACGGCCACGCCGACAACTTCGACGACAGTGGACGTGAACTCGCCCTCCGCGCACCCGTCGTGCTGTCGCTGCCGCAGGCGGCCGCCGACCTGGGGGCGCCCGTCGTAGGTCTCGAGCCGTGGCAAACGCACCAGGTGGGCGCCGTGACGGTCACCGCACTGCCCGGGCAGCACGGCCCCCGCATCCTGCGCGCCGCCGTCGGCCCGGTCACCAGCTTCCTGCTGACCGCGCCCGGCGAACCCACGGTCTACGTCTCCGGCGACAACTCGTCGCTGCCGCTGATCCGCGACGCCGTGAAGCGTCTCGGAACGGTCGACATCGCGTTCCTGTTCGCGGGCGCGGCACGCGTCTCACCGGTGCCGCTGGCCCTCACCCTCACATCCCCCAAGGCGGCGCAGGCGGCACGCATCCTGGGCGCGCGCCGCGTCGTCGGCCTGCACGTGGAGGACTGGGCCCACTTCAGCGAATCGCGCGCCGACCTGGAGAAGGCGTTCGCGGACGCGGGACTCGCCGACCTGCTCGTCGACACCCCGCGCGGGGCGCGCGTCGCGATCCCGCTCGGCTAGCCGGAGGAACCGCTAGAAGCGGGCCGTGTCGGGGTCGCCGCCGACCCGCTGGCCGCGGTCGAGCGCGTCGATCGCCGCCACCTCGGCGGCCGAGAGCTCGAACCCGAAGACGTTGAAGTTCTCGGCCATGCGCTCCCGCGAGTTCGACTTCGGGAACACGATGATGCCCTGCTGCACGTGCCAGCGGATGACCACCTGCGCGGGGCTCACCCCGTGCGCGGCAGCCGCATCCGCCACCGCCTGCTCCCCGAACAGGTCGTACTTGCCCTGCCCGAGCGGACCCCACGCCTCGGTGCGGATACCGAGCGGCTCGCTGAAGGCGCGCAGCTCCCGCTGGGCGAAGGCGGGGTGCAGTTCGATCTGGTCGACGGCGGGCACGGTGCCCGACTCGGCGATGATGCGCTCCAGGTGCGGGCGGTGGAAGTTCGAGACGCCGATGGAGCGGGTCTTGCCGTCGTCGCGGATCTGCTCCAGCGCCAGCCACGACTCCGTGTAGCGGTCGAGGTCGGGGCGCGGCCAGTGGATGAGGTACAGGTCGACCTGGTCGAGGCCCAGCTTCTCGAGGCTCAGGTCGATGGCGTCGAACGCCGACTGGGTGCCCTGGTCGGAGTTCCACAGCTTCGTGGTGATGAAGAGCTCCTCGCGGGGGATGCCCGACTTCTCGATCGCACGGCCCACACCGATCTCGTTGCCGTACACGGCGGCGGTGTCGATGTGGCGGTAACCCACCTCGAGCGCGTCGGAGACGATGCGCTCCGTCTCGTCGGGGTCGACCTTGAAGACACCGAAACCGAGCTGGGGGATGCTGTGGCCGTCATTGAGCGCGATGAGGGGAACCGTCATGCCCCCATCCTGTCACCGCGAGTGGGACGGGGGCTGGATCGCTACCTGAAGCGGCGCCCCTCGTCGCGGCGGTACAGCACGAGAGCGAGAACCCCGAGCACGACCGTCCAGACGATGATGCCCACCAGCTCGAACACCGGCACCTCGCCGCCCTGAACCGCCCAGATCACCACCTCGCGCGCCTGGCGCGACGGCAGCAGCCGGGAGATCGTGTCGAGCCAGTCGGGGAACAGCGCGGGCGGGAGGAACAGGCCGCCCGCGAATGCGAGACCGAACATGACCACCTGCACCACCGCGATCGCCGCCTTCGACGGCATGCCGTAGCCGATCGAGATGCCGATGAAAGCGAACGGGAGCGACGTGAGCGCGAGCGTCATCAGCCCGAGCACGACGCCGGCCGGCGTCGCCGTGGCGGCGGTCGCGATCACCCCGATCACGATCACCGGGATCACCGCCACGAAACCGATCGTGCCGGTCGACAGCACCTGCCCCATGATGCGGGACGCCGCCGGCACCGGCAGGCTGCGCACGTACGGGTCCCACGGCGTCTCGCGCGCCTGCGAGATGGAGATGCCGTAGCCGAACAACCCGTTCGCGAGCACCGCGAACACGGACAGCTGGATGATGGCCTGCGTCGCCAGCATCGGATCCTCGGCGACCACCCGCTGCGGCACCACGAAGAACAGGAACGACAGCGCGGGGAACACGAGCGCACCGATGATCGCGATCGGTACGCGCACGGTTTCGAGCAGCAGGTAGCGGGTGTGCACGACGCCCAGGCGGATGGCGCTCATCGGGTTGCTCCGTTCACGATCGACAAGAAGGCCTCTTCGAGGGTGGCGCCGCGCACCTGGAGGGCGGTGAACGGCAGACCCGAGGCGACGAGGCTGCGCACGAAGGCGTCCGAGTCGGCCAACGACAGCTCCACCCGATCGCCGTCGATGC
Organism: Actinomycetes bacterium; assembly: GCA_023386365.1. Taxonomy (GTDB): domain Bacteria; phylum Actinomycetota; class Actinomycetes; order Actinomycetales; family Microbacteriaceae; genus Homoserinibacter. The sequence goes on from JAEWJX010000064.1 coordinate 3,639, forward strand.
GCGCCCCGACCACGTCGGGGAGGGCCGCGATGTCGGCGGCGCGGGGCGACTCGAGCAGCGCCCACCGCTCCCCCACCATGCCGAGGATCGCCCCGAGGGCGTCATCGGCGACCACCCGCCCCTCGCTCATCACGACGACTCGCTCGGCGAGCGCCTCGATCTCCTCCAGGTAGTGGCTGGTGACGACCACGGTGGCGCCCTGCTCCCGCTGACTGCGGATCGCATCCCACAGCTCCCGGCGTCCGTCGACGTCGAGCCCGGTGGTCGGTTCGTCGAGCAGCACGAGCTTCGGCCGCCCCACGAACGCGAGTGCCACGCTGACGCGTCGCCGCTGACCACCCGAGAGCGCCCCGGTCTGCCGTCGGAGCAGGTCGCGGAAGCCGAACCGCTCCGCCAGCTCGTCACGGGAGATGCGGTCGGGGTAGTGGGCGCCGACGAAATCGATCACCTCGCCCACACGCAGCGTCGCCGGGAGGGCCGTCTCCTGGGGGGTGACGCCGAGCGCCGTCCGCGCGGCGTGCTCCCCGGGGTCGCGCCCGAACAACTCGACACGCCCCGCGGTGGGACGGATGAGGCCCCGCAGCAGCGACATCACGGTGGTCTTGCCGGCGCCGTTCGGGCCGAGGAGTCCGAGGATCTGCGCCTCGCCCACCTCGATGGTGGCGTCGTCGAGGGCGACGACCTCGCCGTAGCGGCGCGTCACCGCATCCAGTCGCGCGATGGTCGCCATCAGGCACCGCCGATCAGGTCGCGCAGCGCCGCCGTGTAGGCCGCGTAGGCGAGTCGGCCACGCGGGGTGAGCGACAGGTGGGTGGTGGGTGTGCGCCCCTGGAACGCCTTGTCGACCACGACGTAGCCGGCGTCCTCCAGTTTCTGCAGGTGGGTGGACAGGTTGCCGGGGGTCATCGTGAGCAGCTCCTGGAGTCGGGGGAAGGTGATGCGTTCGTCGCTGTCGAGGGCGGCGAGGGCCGCAGTGATGCGCAGCCGCGCCGCCGCGTGGATCACGGGGTCGAGTTCGGTCATCCGCGCCGCCGGTTGCGGATGACGGCGACGATGCCGCCGGTGATCAGTGCGGCGCCGGCGATCAGCGCCACCGCGAGCAGGTTGGCGGGGGCACCGAACCAGGGCGAGATCCCGGCCGTCGCGGCGAGCACGATGGCGATCACCAACTGGTCGACGCTGCGCCACAGCATGAACCCGGCGAGGTAGAGCGCCGCGACGATGAGGGCGAACACGCTCGGGTAGTACAGCGCGCCCACGTCGGGGTCGCCCGTGAAGCGGGTGAGCGCCGCACCGAGCGCACCGGCCGGGATGCCCAGGATCATCCACGACAGCCCGTAGACGATGCCGACGACCGACGAACCGCCGCTGATGCCGCGGGTGGACCGTGCCCCGACGACACCCGAGACGACCGCGGCACCCGCGAGGAGCAGCGCGAACACGGGGGCCGCCAGCCACATCGGCACCACGATCGGCGAGGTGGTGCCCTCCCACGCCGCCCACAGCAGCGTGTAGCCGACGAGCCAGGCTCCACCCCACACGAAGTAGTGCACCGGTACCTGACGCTCGGCGAGACGACGGATGCCGCGATCGGCGTCGGCGGCGAGCGCGAGCATCTGGGCGGGGTCGAGGGGGGCGTCGTCGAGTGAGGAGTCGTCGAGGTCGTTCTGCACGTCTACTTTGTATCGCAAAGTGCTTTGCATGTCCAGAGTCACGACGCCGGATACCCTGAAAGGCTCATGTCCGAGGCAGCCCCCGCGTTCCGCATCGTCTACCCGCCCGAGCTGCCCGTCAGCCAGGCGCACGACGAGCTCGCGCGCGCCATCCGCGAGAACCAGGTCGTGGTCGTCGCCGGCGCCACCGGCTCCGGCAAGACCACCCAGCTGCCGAAGATCTGCCTCGAACTGGGCCGCGAACGCATCGGCCACACCCAGCCGCGCCGGATCGCCGCACGCTCGGTGGCGGAACGCATCGCATCCGAACTGGGCGTCGACCTCGGCGGCGTCGTCGGCTACCAGGTGCGGTTCGACGACCGCACCCGCGTCGACACCCGCGTGAAGCTGATGACCGACGGCGTGCTGCTCGCCGAGCTGTCGCGCGACCGCGACCTGAGGGCGTACGACACGATCATCATCGACGAAGCCCACGAGCGCAGCCTCACCATCGACTTCCTGCTCGGCTACCTCAGCCAGCTGCTCCCCCGCCGCCCCGACCTGAAGGTCATCGTCACGAGCGCCACGATCGACCCCGAGAGCTTCGCCCGCCACTTCGCCGCCGCCGACGGCACGCCCGCGCCCGTGATCGAGGTGTCGGGGCGCACCTACCCGGTCGAGATCCGCTATCGGCCCCTGGTCGCCGAAGCGGGCGACACCGGTGACGACTCCGACGACGAGGGCGCCGCCGCCGACGACCGCGACGTGCCGCAGGGCATCGTCGACGCGCTCGTCGAACTCGGCCGCGAAGAGCCGGGCGACGTGCTCGTGTTCCTGTCGGGCGAGTCCGAGATCCGCGACGCCGCGGATGTGGTGGCCGGCCGGTTCGGCGCCGACACCGAAGTGGTGCCCCTCTACGGTCGCCTATCGGCCGCCGACCAGCACCGCGTGTTCGACACCCGCCGCAAGCCCGGCATCCGACGCCGCGTCGTGCTGGCCACCAACGTCGCCGAGACGAGCCTCACCGTGCCCGGCATCAAGTACGTCATCGACGCGGGTACGGCACGCATCAGCCGCTACTCGCCGCGCGCCAAGGTGCAGCGGCTGCCGATCGAGGCGGTCAGCCAGGCATCCGCCAACCAGCGCTCCGGCCGCGCCGGGCGCACCAGCCCCGGCATCGCCATCCGCCTCTACGCGGAAGACGACTACGAACGCCGCCCCGCCTTCACCGACCCCGAAGTGCTGCGCACCGGCCTCGCCGCCGTCATCCTGCAGATGCTCGAACTGCGCCTCGGTGACATCCGCGCGTTCCCGTTCCTCACCCCGCCCGACTCCCGCGGCATCGCCGACGGCCTCGACCTGCTCACCGAACTCGGCGCCGTCGACCGCGACCAGCGAATCACCCGGGTCGGCCGCGACCTTGCCCGCCTCCCGGTCGACCCCCGCTTCGGGCGGATGCTGGTCGAGGCGAAGAAGCACGGGGTGGTGCGCGAGGTGGCGGCGATCGTCGCCGGCCTCTCCATCCAGGACCCGCGCGAGCGTCCCCTCGAGAAACGTCCGCAGGCGGATACCGCCCACGCGCGCTTCCGCGACCCGACGAGCGACTTCGTCTCCCTGCTGAACCTCTGGAACCACCTCGAGGAGCAGCAGAAGGAACGCAGCGGCAACGCGTTCCGCCGCATGTGCAAGAGCGAATACCTCAACTACCTGCGGGTGCGGGAGTGGCAAGACCTCTACCGGCAGGTCGTGCGCGCCGGGAAGTCCGTCGGACTCGCCGCCGGGGAGCCGTCGACGGACGCCGACGCCATCCACCGCTCCATCCTGTCGGGTCTGCTGTCGCGGCTCGGGCTCCGCGACCCCGAGAAGAAGGACTACCTGGGGTCGCGGGGGCAGCGGTTCGTGATCTTCCCCGGCTCGGGGCTCGCGAAGAAGCAACCGAACGCCGTCATGGCCGCCGAACTGGTGGAGACCTCGCGCCTGTTCGCGCGCACCGTCGCCGCGGTCGATCCGGCGTGGGCGGAAGCGATCGCCGGCGACCTCGCCAAACGCAGCCACTCCGAACCGCACTGGTCGAGCAAGCAGGGCGCCGCCCTCGTGTGGGAGAAGGTGACGCTCTACGGCCTGCCGATCGTGCCGCGCCGCCGGGCGCAGCTCTCCCGCATCGACCCGGAGCTGGCACGCGAACTGTTCATCCGGCACGCGCTCGTCGAAGGCGACTGGCCGCACGAACTGCGCCGCTCCGCGCTGCTCGGCTTCGACCGCGACAACGAACGCCTGCGCCGCGAACTCACCGAGGTGGAGGAACGCACCCGCCGCCGCGACATCCTCACCGGGGACGAAGCCGTCTACGAGTTCTACGAGCGACGGATCCCCGCCGACGTCACCGACTCGCGGCGGTTCGCCAGCTGGTGGAAGAAGACCAAAGCCGAGCAGCCCGACCTGCTCACCATGAGCCGCGCCGACCTGCTCGACGACGACACCGGCGACGCCGACGGCTTCCCCGACGAATGGATCCACGGCGACGCGCGCTTCCGCATCCGCTACCGCTTCGAACCGGGTGCCGACGACGACGGCGTGACCGTCGTCATCCCGCTCGCCGTGCTGCCGCGCGTCACCGAGCGCGGATTCGACTGGCTCGTGCCGGGGCTGCGCGAAGACCTCGTGACCGCGCTCATCAAAGCGCTCCCGAAGGCGATCCGCCGCAACGTGGTGCCCGCCGGCGACTGGGCGCGGCGCCTGCTCGGCGAACTGCCGGTGCGGTCGGATGCGCCCGTCGGTGAAGCGCTCGCCGACGCCGTCCGCGCCGCCGCCCATATTCCGGTGACGGCATCCGACATCGAGTGGGAGCGGGTACCCGACCACCTGCGGATGCGGTTCGCGGTCGTCGACCAGCGCGGACGCGACCTGGCGGCCGGGCGCGACCTCGGAGCCCTGCAGGAGCGGCTCGCCGAACGGGCCCGCACGGATGTGGCGGTCGCCACCGCCGCCGTCACCCCCGGTCGCGAGATCGAACGCAGCGGCATCACCTCGTGGGACCTCGAGCCGCTGCCCGTGCAGGTGACGGCGAAGCAGGGCGGGTCGACGGTGGTCGGCTACCCGGCGCTCGTCGACGAAGGCGCGAGCGTCGGGGTGAAGGTGTTCGCCACCCGCGCCGAAGCCGACGCCGCCCACCCGCGCGGGGTGCGTCGCCTCGTCGCCCTCACCCTCCCCAACCCGCTCGGCTACGTGCAGGAGCAGCTCACCGGGCCCGAGAAGCTGGTGCTCGCCACCGCCCCCTACCCGTCGACGAAGGCCCTGCTCGACGACGTGCTGCTCGCCGTCGTCGACCAGCTCGCCGGCGACGCCGCCCCCCGCGACCGCGCCGGATTCGATGCGGTGCGCGAGACCGTGTCGGCGGGCCTCATGGACGGCCTGTTCCGTGCCGCCGGGCTCACCGCCCGCGTGCTCACCGCCGCCAAGGAAGCCGACAAAGCCATCTCGGGGGCGTCCAGCCTCGCCTTCATGGGGCCCCTCGCCGACGCGCGTGCCCAGCTCGCCGCCCTCGTGCACCCCGGGTTCGTGCGCATCACCGGACTCGACCAACTGGCGCGCGTACCGCTGTACGTCGCCGGCATCCGCTACCGCGCCGAGAAGCTCGCCGACAACCCGGGACGCGACCGCGCCTGGCAGACGCAGGTCGAAGAAGCCGTCGCGCTGTATCGCGCCGCGGGCGGCGAACTGCCGCTCACCGCATCCACCCCGGCTCGCCTCGTGCCGGTGCGGTGGATGCTCGAAGAGTTGCGGCTGTCGCTCTTCGCCCAGCAGCTGGGGGCTGCGGGACCCGTGTCGGTGCAGCGGGTGCGCAAAGCGCTGGAGTAGCGGGGGCGCGAGCCTACGCCGACTGGATGCGGTGCAGGTGCGCGTAGCGGCCGCCGGCCTCCAGCAGCTCGTCGTGGGAGCCGATCTCGGCGATGCGGCCGTGGTCGAGCACGACGATGCGATCGGCGGAGCGGATCGTCGACAGGCGGTGCGCCACGATGAGGGTGGTGCGGCCACGCATCAGGTTCTCGAGCGCCACCTTCACCTTCTGCTCGCTCTCCGAGTCGAGCGCGCTGGTCGCTTCGTCGAGCAGCAGGATGCGCGGGTCGCGCACGAGGGCGCGGGCGATCGCGATGCGCTGACGCTGACCGCCCGACAACCGCGCCCCGCGCTCACCGACGACGGTGTCCCATCCGTCGGGCAGCGCCTCGATGATCTCGAGCGCGTTCGCATCCGCGAGGGCCGCCCGGATGCGCTCATCCGACACCTCGTCGAGGCCGTAGGCGACGTTCTCGCGGATCGACCCCTCGAACAGCACCGACTCCTGCGGCACCACCGACACGAAGCGGCGAACGCTGCGCAGGTCGAGCGTCTCCATGTCGCGTTCGTCGAGCAGGATGCGGCCCGACGTGGGCCGCAGGAACCCGAGCACCAGGTTCAGCATCGTCGACTTGCCGGAACCCGACGGCCCGACGAACGCGATCGTCTCCCCCTCGGCGATGTCGAGGTCGATGCCGCTGAGCGCTCCCCCGTCACCGCCCGGGTAGTGGAAGCCCACCTCGTCGAGCCGGATGCGGCCGGCCACCGCCTCCACCTGCCGTTTGCCCTCGTTGCGTTCCACGTCGGGCTCCTGCATGACCTCGGCGATCGACTTCACCGACTCGAGACCCTTCGCCAGCAGCGGCAACATCGACACGAGCGCCGTGATCGACCCGGTGAGGATGGCGAAGTAGCTGCCCAGCAGCACCACCTCGCCGGCGCTGATCGGCAGCCACCCGGAGATCGCGGCGAGCGCCGCCAGGATGAGGCACGCGATCCCGAGCAGCTGGAACGAGATCCAGGTGGCGGCGCCGAACCGGCCGTTCAGCATGTCGAGGGTGATGCCGGCGTCGCGCACCCCCTCCGCACTGCGGGCGACCCGCTCGTGCGCCACATGCTCGAGACCGTGGGCGCGGGTGATGGGGATGAGGGTGGCCATCTCGCCGACCCTGCTGGAGAAGTGCTCCACCTCACGGCGGAAGTCCTCGTTGCGGCGGGCGGAACGGCGACGCATGGCGAGAGTGAGGGCGGCGGCGACCGGCACCGTCAGCACGTACACGACGAGGAACTGCGGCACCGCGATGGCGGTCATCGTGATGGCGCCGACGAGCGAGAACACGGCCGACAGGGCGGGCGGCCCCGCCTGCTGGAACAGCAGCTCCACGTTCTCGACGTCGCGTACCACCTTCGTCTGGATGACGGCGGCGCTGGAGCGCGAGTGGAAACCGATGGAGAGGCTCTGCAGGCGCGCGGTGAGACCGTTCCGCAGGCGGGCGCCGAGCGCGCGGCTGCTGCCGAAGAAGAACCGCACGAACAGCACATGCATCGGGTAGTTGAGGGCGAGCAGCAGCACCGCGCCGCCCGCGATCCACACCAGCCGGGTCGCGGGACCACCGGCCACGACGATGTCGATGACGGATGCGGTGATCACCGGCAGCAGCCACAGCGGGCTGTCTTTGATGCCGAACGCGAGCACCGAGACGGCGAGGCGTCCGCGGTAGGGGCGCAGCATCCGCGCGAGGCTGCGCACGGGGTGCGCGGCTTCGACGACGAGCGCGATCGAGGTGGTGGGCGGGTTGGTCACCGCACCATTATCGAGGCAGCAGGCCGACTACTAAAGCGCTTCACTGCATCCGGTCAGGCCCACAGCCGCTCGCGACGCCACGCGACGCCGTCACGGCGGTAGCGCAGCCGGATGTGGGCGCGGTCGTGGGCCGCCTGCCAGAACTCCACGGCGGTCGCCTCGATGTTCCACAGCGCCCACTCGACGGGCACCGCATCCGGGTCGGCCTGGATGCGGGTGAGCGCGTCCGCGCGGGCCGCGGCGTACGCGGAGTCGTCCGCGAGCGTTGCGGTAGGGCGCCCCACGAGCGCGGTCGCTCGCGCCGCCTCCGGACGCGCGAGGAAGTCGGCGGCCGCTTCCGCATCCGGGGCGCGGGACACCTCCCCCTCGACCCGCACCTGCCGCCCGAGCTGCGGCCAGAAGAAGGTGAGCGCGGCGCGGCCGGATGCCGTCATCGCCCGACCGGGGCGGCTGTCGGCGGGCGTCGCGACCTGCCACACGCCCGCCTCGAGGTCTTTCAGGATGAGCACGCGCGCGCTCGGCCCCGCGTCATCCGTGGTGGCAAGGGCCGCCGCGTGCGGGGCGGGCACGCCCGCGTCCACCGCCTGGTCGAGCCAACCGAGGAAGAGCGCCTCGGGTACGGCGGGGGCGGCGCTCGGATCGAAGGAGGGAAGCTCGGCGGGGAACGACGGAAGGCTGCGCAGTCGGGCGCGCAGTTCGTCGCTCACGCGGTCACCCGCCGCTCGGCGGGAAGGCTGCGGTAGTAGTCGAGCTTGTGGGCGATCCGCTCCCGCTGCGCGTCGAGCTCCGCGATCTGCGCGCGCACCTTCGCGTCGTGCTGCTCCAGCATCGCGATGCGCTCCGGCACGGTGGCGTCGTCCTGGCACAGTTCCGCGTAGCGCTTCAGCTCGGCCACCGGCATGCCCGTGTCGCGGAGGCACCGCACCAGGTCGAGCCACGCCAGGTCGCCCTCCGAGTAGGTGCGCCGGCCGCCCGCCGTGCGCGCGACCGGTTCGAGGATGCCCTCCCGCTCGTAGTAGCGGAGGGTGTCGAGCGAGAACCCGGACCGCGCGGCGGCCTCGGCGGGCGTGAAAACGGACATACCCGCATTCTGCCCCTTGACCTGGAGTGAACTCCAGGTTGCAGTCTGTCGTCATGACCGAAACCCTTCCGTTCGCACTCGGCGCCATGATGTTCGGAACGCGCATCGACGACGACACCTCGCTCGCGCTCCTCGACCGCTTCGTCGACGCCGGCGGCGTCTGGATCGACACCGCCGACTGCTACGCGTTCTGGGACAGCCCCACCGGCCACGGACGCACCAGCGAAGAGCTGCTCGGCCGCTGGCTGGCGGCGCGGCCCGGCATGCGCGACCGCGTCAAGATCTCCACCAAGTTCGGCGCCGAACCCGGCGACACCGGCACCTGGCCCGGGAACCGCGAGGGCCTCTCCCCGGCGGCGATCCGCGCCGCGTTCGACGGCAGCCTGCGACGCATGGGCACCGACCACGCCGACCTCGCGTGGGCGCACATGGAAGACCGCAGCGTGCCCATCGAGCAGACCGCGGATGCGATGGCGGGCCTGGTGCTGTCCGGTCGCGCCGCCCGCATCGGCACCTCCAACCACCCCGCCTGGCGGGTGGAACGAGCGCGGGCGCACGCCCTCGCCCACGGCGCGGAGCCGATCACCGCGCTGCAGCACAGCTTCAGCTACCTGCATCCGCGCCCCTTCGAGCGGCCCGCCGGGCAGAATCACCGCTTCGGGATGCTCGACGACGAACTGCGCGACCTCGCCACCGAGGAGGGGCTGTGGGTGTGGGCGTACACGCCGCTGCTGTCGGGCGCGTACGACAACCCGGCGAAGCCGATCCCCGACGGGCACCGGCACCCCGGCACCGACCGGGCCCTCGCCGCCCTCGACATCGCCGCATCCGGGCTCGGGGTCCCGCGCGGTCAGGTGGTGTTCGCGTGGCTCATCGGGCAGGGCATCATGCCGATCCTCGGCGGCAGCCGGCTCGACCAGTTGGACGCGGCGATCGCCGGCGCGCGGCTGCAGCTGCCGGCGGATGTGGTCGCCCTCCTCGACGCCGCCCAGCAACCGGCCTAAAGTTCGGGGCATGGAGCACGCGGTCGGCACCCTCGACGACGACACCTGCTGGGACCTGCTCGCCGCAGCCGAGGTGGGGCGCGTCGTGTTCGTCGACGGCGACGACATCGAAGTCTTCCCCGTGAACCACTCCATCGGCGGGCGCAGCATCCTGTTCCGCAGCGCGCCCGGCGCGAAACTGCAGCTGGTGGCGGAGCATCCGCGAGTGGCGTTCGAGGTCGACGGTCACACCGACGAGGAGGCGTGGAGCGTCATCGTGTGGGGCGTCGCCGTGCGGCTGTCGTTCGACGACGAGATCGAGCACTCCGGCATCCTGGGGCTCGTCTCGTGGGCGCCCGACGAGAAGTTCAACTACGTGCGCATCGAACCGGATCGGGTGAGCGGTCGCCGCTTCCGGCGCGCCGACGCGTAACGGCGGTCAGGCGAGGGTCAGGCGAGGGTGCCATCGGCGGCGGCCTCCAGGCGCGCCACATCCAGCTTCACCTGGGTGAGCATCTCGGCCTGCACTCGATTGGCACGCGCCGGGTCGGGGTCCTCCAGCAGCTCCATGAGGCGGCGGGGCACCACCTGCCAGCTCACGCCGAAACGGTCGACCAGCCACCCGCACTGGGTGGGCCGGCCACCACCCGCGAGCAAAGCATCCCAGTAGTGGTCGACCTCGGCCTGGTCGACGCAGTCGACGAACAGCGAGATCGCGTCGGTGAACGCCGGCCCGCCCTCGGCGTTGAAGCCGGAGAGCTGGATGCCGCCGATGCGGAACGTCGCCGCGAACAGGGCGCCGCCGCGTTCGGTGGTGGCGAGCACCTCGGAGTCGGCGAAGACCGAGGTGTAGAGGTCGAGGGCTCCCTGCAGGTCGCCCTGGAACCAGAGGAACGGGGTGATGCGCTGCGTCAGCGGTGAGGTGACGGACATGCGGACGGCCTCCCTGCAGATGTGAACGCTGTCCACATTCGCAGGGAGGCCGTCAGGCGTCAAGCACTACTTGCGGTCTCCGGAGGAGGCGCTCGCGTTCGACTCGTACGAGGTGTTGGTCGACTCGAAGAAGTTCACCAGCTGCAGGGTGTCGTTCGCGGTCGCCATCCACTTCGCCGGGTTGACGACGTTGTAGTGGGCACCGAATCCGAGCTCCTCGAGGCGACGGTCGGCGAGGTACTTCACGTACTGGTTGATGTAGCTCGCGTTGAGTCCGAGGATGCCGTTGGGCAGCAGGTCGTTGTTGTACTGCTCCTCCATCTCGACCGCATCGAGGATCATCTGCTTGATCTCGGCGGCGAACTCCTCCGTCTGCAGGTCGGGGTTCTCGTCGAGCACGGTGAGGATCAGGTTGATGCCGAACTTCAGGTGCAGCGACTCGTCGCGCACGATCCAGTCCATCAGCGACCCGAAGTTGCGCAGCAGGTTCCGCTGACGGAACGACAGCGCCACCATGAAGCCCGAGTAGAACCAGATGCCCTCGAGGATGATGTTGTACGCGATCAGGTTGCGGATGAAGTCCTGCTTGCCCGCCGTCGTCGTGATGTCGAGGGTCTCCTCGGTCATCCGCTTGATGAAGCTGACCTCGAATTCCTCCTTGCGCGCCATCGACGGCACGTCGACGTGGGAGTTGTAGGCCTCGTTGCGGTCGATCGGGAACGTCTCGAGGACGTACTCGAACGACATGCAGTGGTTGGCCTCCTCCCACATCTGCTTCGCGAGGTAGAGGTGCGCCTCGGGGGCGTTGATGTACGGGTACACACCGAACGCGAGCGCCTTGTTGACGAGTAGCTCGTTCGGGTTGAAGTAGCTCATGAGGAACGTGATCGCGTGGCGTTCCTCGTCGGTCATCTTCTTGAAGTCGGCGATGTCTTCACCGAGCTGGATCTCATTCGGGAACCAGGTGTTGGCGACAGCCTGGTCGTAGAGGTCCATCGCCCACGGGTAGGTGACGGGCTTGAGGAGGAGTCCCTCCTGGATTCCGGTACCGAGGATCGGCATGTTTCTGTTTCTCCGTTCAGAGCGCCGAAGGCGCTACTGGCAGCTCTCGCACTGAAGTTCGTCCATGGGGTCGAGCGGCACTTCATAACCGCCGATGGTGTCTCCGAAGCCGCCGTTCACGAGGTCAGTCCCCCGAATCCGCGACGCGGGGCGGCGGCGGGCGCGGCGGCCGGGGCGGCGGCATCCGTCGAGGCGGCGGCACCGAAGCCGCGCTTGGCGCCCTGGGCGATCTCTTCGGTCTTGTTGACCTTGACCGTCGACTGCTCGGCCGTGTGACGCGGCTTCATGTGCAGGTAGTAGGTCGTCTTGACGCCCTTCTCCCACGCGGCGTAGTAGATGTCCATCATGTCGCCGAGGTCACGCGTCTCGAGGTACATGTTGCGGCTGATGGCCTGGTCGATCCACTTCTGGGCACGCGCCGCGACCTCGATGAACGAGTACGGCGAGAGCTGGAAGCTGGTCTTGTAGACCGCCTTCAGGCTGTCCGGGATCGCGTCGATGTTCTGCACGTCGCCCTGGCTGCGCAGCACCTGCTCGCGCACCTCGTCCCAGAGGCCGAGCTTCTGCAGGTCGTTGACCAGGTTGCGGTTCACCTCGAGGAACTTGCCGTTGCTGGTGGCGCGGCTGAAGATCTGCGCGAACTGCGGGTCGAGGCCGGGCGTGGTGCCGGCGACGAGGCCGATGGATGCGGTGGGCGCGATCGCCATCAGCGTCGCGTTGCGCATGCCGCCCTTGACCTTGGCGCGGAGCTTGTCCCAGTCGAGGCGCATGGTGCGGTCGACGTTGATCTTCAGACCGCGGTCCTTCTCGGTGAGCTCGATCGAGTCGAACGGCACGAGACCCTGCGACCAGCGCGAGCCCTCGAAGTTGTCGTACGAGCCGCGCTCGCGGGCGAGGTCGGCCGACTCGTCGATGGCCGCGTACGAGACGTGCTCCATGATCTCGTCCATGAGGGCGTACGCCTCTTCGGACTCGTAGGAGAACCCGAGACGCTCCACGACATCCGTGAAGCCCATGACGCCGAGGCCGATGGCACGGTTGGTGACGTTGGCGTGGTCGGCCTCGGCCACCGACGACTCGGTGATGTCGATGAGGTTGTCGAGCTGACGCACCGCGCTGCGGGCCGACTCGTCGATGAGCTTCCAGTCGAACCCGAGGCCGCCGTTCTCGTCGACCTTGAGGTGGGTCGAGAGGTTGATGGAGGCCAGGTTGCAGACGGAGATGTTCTCGAGGTCCTGCGGGAGGCAGATCTCGGTGCAGAGGTTCGAGAGGTGGATGGTGCCCGTGTTGTTGTTGAGGGCACGGTTGTTGATGGTGTCCTTCCAGGTGAGCCACGGGTGGCTCGTGGTCTGGAGCGACATCAGGATGTCCTTGAACTGGGCGCGCGCCGAGATCTTCTTGAACATCCGCATCTGGCCGGCCTCGGCGAGCGCCACGTACTCCGCGTAGCGGTCGGAGAACGCCTGACCGTACAGCTCGTTGAGGTCGCCGACCTCGAGCGGGTCGAACAGGTACCAGTCGTCGTCGTTCTGCACGCGCTTCATGAACTCGTCGGAGATCCAGACGGCCGTGTTGGCGGTGCGGGTGCGGCGGTACGGGTCGCCGGAGTTCTGACGCAGGTCGAGGAACTCGGGGAAGTCGAGGTGCCAGTTCTCCATGTAGAAGCAGAGGGCGCCGAACTTCTTGCCGCCGCGGCTGACCGCGCGCAGCACCGAGTCGATGGTGTGCATGAACGGGATCGGGCCCGTCGAGGTGGTGTTGTTCGAGCGGATGGGCGAACCCTGCGAGCGCAGCTTCGTGACCGAGAGGCCGATGCCGCCGGTGCCCTTGGTGAGCCACATGACGTCGCGCACCGACTTGGCGATGTGCTCGATGTCGTCGTGCATCTCCATGACGAAGCAGTTGGAGAGCTGCGGGAACGCGGTTCCCGCGTTGACGAGGGTGGAGCCGGCGGCCAGGTACTCGAGCTTCGACATCTTGTCGTAGAACTCGATGGCGTGGCTGGTGGGGTCGGCCTCGTTGAGGGAGAGTCCCATGGCGATGCGCATCCAGAAGAACTGCGGCACCTCGAGCGGCTCACCGTTGCGGGCCTTGATGCCGTAGCGGTTGTTGAGGGTGACGACGCCGATGTACTTGAGGAGTCCGTCTCGGCTCGGCTCGAGGGCGGCGGCGAGGCGGTCGAAGTCGAACAGCGCCGGGAAGCGGGAGTCGAGCAGGAGCTCTTCGACACCCTGCTCGATGGCACGGCGGAAGTGCTGCGCGTGGAGCTGCTTGAGCTCCTCGTCGGTGGTGTAGTCGCCGAGCACGCGCTTGTAGATGGTCTTGAGCAGCAGGCGGGCCGCGACCGTGTCGAACTCGGGGTCGTCCTTCACGTTCTGCAGGGCCACCTGGATGACGGCTTCGTCGAGCTGCTGGGTGGTGATGCCGTCGAACAGCGTGAGTTCGAGCTCGGACGCGATCTGCGTGACCCACGTGATGTTCTCGTCGAGTCCGCGGCTGGCGTGTTCGATCGCCAGGTTGATCTTGTTGGCGTCATACGGCTCGCGCTCTCCGTTGCGCTTCACGACGGTGATGGTCACGTGATTCCTTCCCTCTGCGTCTCGCGACGCGCCCCTCTGTTCTCAGAACAGTGTCAAAACGGTGGTCAAACGGTGGTGAAAACGGCTCTCGACCAGCCGAAATCCTGCTCCGTTGCGCTCCTTCGGCCAGGAGGTTCCACCACTATATATCGGGCTACCGACGTCGGGCCAACCCTAGATGTTGTGGGCGTGTCATCCACAGTTGTGCATAACTTCGCCGGGGTTATCCCCACTTTCCACACCCTAGGCACAGCCTCCGACGGCACTACAGTGGGAAGGCTGTGAACGCCTATCTGACCCTGCTGCGCACCCCGGGAGTGGCCCGGATCATCGCCGCGCAACTGCTCGCCCGGTTCCCCGGCGGCATGCTCTCGCTGGGGTTCCTCATCCACATCGAGCACATCTTCCACTCGTACGGCGCGGCCGGGCTCGTGCTCGCCGCCACCTCGGTGGGCCAGGCGGTGTCCGGTCCGGTCACCAGCCGCTGGATGGGGCGCTGGGGCATGCGGCCCGTGCTCATCCTCACCACCGCCGTATGCGCAGTCGCGCTGTCGGTCGTCGCGCTCGCCCCCGCCGGCACACCGCTCTGGGGCTACATGATCGCTGGCCTCATCGCCGGCCTCAGCTACCCGCCCGTGCAGCCGGCGGTGCGCACCATCTACCCGAAGATGGTGAACTCGCGTCAGCTCACCCCGCTGTTCTCGCTCGACGCATCCGCGCAGGAGATCATCTGGATCGCCGGCCCCGTGGTGGTCACCTTCGTCGCCACCCAGGTGTCGACTGTCGCCGGCATCTTCCTGTCGGTGTTCTTCCTGGTGGCGGGCGGCGCCTGGTTCATCTCGTCGCCCGAGCTGGGCCGGGTGCGCATCCCCCGCAGCAAGCGCCGCCTCGGCGCGGTGCTCAAGCGCCCGCCGGTGCTGCTCGCCACCGTCACCGGCTTCCTGCTGGTGGGCTCGTGCGCGGCCATCGAGGCTGGCGTCGTCGCCACCTTCGGCGAGGGCGGGGCGGATGCCGGCATCGTGCTCGGCATCTGGGCCCTCGCATCCCTCGCCGGCGGTCTCGCCTTCGGGCACATCCCCATCGGACCGTGGGCGTTGGCGCGACGCATGTTCATCGTGTTCGTCGGCTCACTGCTGGCGATCTTCGCCGCCGGGTACACCTTCGAGTTCTGGACCATCTCGGGCGCCCTCGTCATCGCCGGCCTCGGCATCGCGCCGGCCCTCGCCGTGATGTTCTCGATCGTGTCGGCGAGCGTCAAGTTCTCCGACACCGCCGAGGCGTACGGATGGGTGGGCACCGGTCAGCTGATCGGCGCGGCCCTCGGCTCCGCCGTCGCCGGCTTCGTCATCGACGGCTACGGCCCGAAGGGCGGCTTCGTCGCGGCCGCCGGGATCGCCCTGCTCGGCTTCCTCGTGCCGCTGGTCTTCCGCCGCGCGCATCCGGATCTGCGGGGCCGCGACGCGAGCCCGCTGCCCGACACCGAGCCGGTGCAGCTGCCCCGCTGACGTCCGTTCGGGAGGACGACGCGCCGCCCCCGGGCCGAAGCGGCGCGGGACGCGGCGCGTCATCCTCCCCCGGGAACGCTCAGGCCGGCGACACGAGGTGCTCCTCGCGGGACTCGTTCTCCGCATCCTCGACCGCTTCGCGGCTCGCCGCGCCGGTCTGCCGGAAGTGGCCGACGAGCGCCAGCAGCACACCGGCGGCGGCCCAACCGGCGAGCACCAGCCAGGGGAACGTGGTGTCGGCCGCGGGGAAGTACGACAGCTCGCGCAGGAGGGTGGCGGCGGCCCCCGGCGGGAACCACTGACCGATCGCACCCCACGGTTCCGGAAGGAACTCGACCGGCTGCGCGGCGGACGAGATCGGGTTGGCGATCAGCAGGAACAGCACCGGCCCGAGAGCGATGCCGGCCCGCCCGACGAGGGCCGCGAAGCCCACGATGGGCGCCCCGATGGCCGCGAAGGCGAGGGCGTACGCGGCGGCGTTCACCAGGTAGTCGCCCTGCAGCACCCCGAACCAGCCCTGCAGGATGCCCGCCACCACGAAGCCGGCGACGACCGCGTAGGCGGCCAGCGCCACCACCCGCCGCCACGCCCCGACGAGCGCGATCGTGATGGCGATGCCGCCGATCATGCCGCCGAGCACGAGCGGGAACGCGGATGCGGCGAGCCCGACCCCGCGGGGGTCGGTGTCGGCGAGCGGGACGACATCCGTGACGGTGACGGTGATCACCGGTGCTTGCACGCCCGCGGCGGCGGCCTGTGCGGCGGCGGCGGCGTTCGCCTGCGCCTGCAGCTGGGCCGCCATCCCAGTGAGCATCTGGGCGACGGCGGGGCTCGCGGCGGATGCGGTGAGCACCTCGGGCTCGGCGCCGATGATCACGGCACCGTACGCCTCGCGGGTCTCGATGAGGTCGACGGCCGCGGCACGGTCGTCGGCGTCGACGGGCACGATCACGCCGGGCGCGTTCTCGTCGAGGGCGCCCTGCACCTGGGCGAGCTGCTCGGTGGGTCCGACGAACGCGACCGGCAGGTTCTGCGGCTCGGATGCGATGCCGGGCCACGAGAACGCGATGACGATCACGCCGACGACGAGCGAGAGCGCGGCACCGACGCCGAGGACCCGCGCCCAGGGGCTGTGGATGGTGGGGGTGGACATGGCTCCTCCTAGAAAAACGAATGCTCGTTCTTTATAATCCTCGGAGGACGATCTGTAAAGTCGCCGGAGAGACGAGATGCCGAAAGTCAGCCAGGAGCACCGGGACGCGCGACGTGACCAGATCACGGCCGCCGCGCTGCGCTCCTTCGCCGAGAAAGGCTTCCAGCGCACCTCGATGGCCGACATCATCGCCGCATCCGGACTCTCCGCCGGCGCCATCTACCTGCACTTCGACAGCAAGCAGCAGATCGCCGTCGCCGCCGCACGCGCCATCGTGGGGCACCGGCAGCAGGACATGATCGAGCGCCTCACCCACGACCCCCTCCCCGACCCCGACGAGCTGATCGCCGTCGTCATGGCGGGGCTCCGGCGCGAACTGCCCGACTCCCGGCTGCTCGTGCAGCTCTGGGGCGAAGGGGTGGTCGATGAAGACCTCGGCGGCATCGTCGTCGAGATCATGGACGGGCTGCGCGGCATCTTCCTGCCCTACCTCACCCGCTGGGCGCAGCTCCGCCGCGGCCTCTCCCCCGACGACGCGGCGGCGTGGGCCGAGACGGTGCTGCCCGCGCTCCTCGGGCTCGCCCAGGGCTACATCGTGCAGTCGGCGATCTTCCGGGACTTCGACTCCGACGCCTACCTCGCGGCGGTGCGCTCGTTCTTCAGCTGAACACCCGCGTTACCAGCGCGGGTGCACGGCCGCGCGGAAGCGGCGGTCGTACAGCTCCCAGATCGCATCCGTGAACGCGGTGCCGAGCGGATCCACCGAACCGGCCGCCGCGTTCGCCTCCGCCTGCGCCACATTGCGGGCACCCGGGATCACCGACGAGACGCCCGGCAACTGCGCCACCCAGGCGAGCGCGGCCGTCGCCGGCTTCAACCCCACGCCCGAGACGAGCAGCGAGAACTCACGAGCCGCCTCGACGCCCTCGTCATAGTCGACACCCGAGAAGGTCTCGCCCTGGTCGAACGCCTCACCGTGGCGGTTGTAGTTGCGGTGATCGTTCGCGGCGAACGAGGTCTCGTGGGTGTACTTGCCCGACAGCAGGCCGCTCGCGAGCGGCACGCGCGCAATGATGCCCACCCCCGCATCCTGCGCCGCCGGGAGCACCGCGTCGAGCGGCTTCAGGCGGAACGCGTTCAGGATGATCTGCACCGTCGCCACGTTCGGGCGGGCGATCGCGGTGAGCGCCTCATCCGTCGTCTCGACGCTCACGCCGTAGTTGGCCATCACGCCCTCGTCGACGAGCGTGTCAAGAGCATCGAACACCTCGTCGTCGGAGTAGACGGCCGTCGGCGGGCAGTGCAGCTGCACCAGATCGAGCGTGTCGACACCCAGGTTGCGGCGGCTGCGGTCGGTCCACGCGCGGAAGTTCTCGAGTACGTAGTTCTCCGGCACCTGGTCCATGCGGCGGCCCATCTTGGTGGCCACCGTGACGTCCGCATCGGGCCGGTCGCGGCGCCACGCACCGATCAGGCTCTCGCTGCGGCCGTCGCCGTAGACGTCGGCGGTGTCGAAGAAGGTGACCCCGGATGCGAAGCTCGCGTCGAGCACGGCCCGCGCATCCGCCTCGCTCACCTCACCCCAGTCGGCGCCGAGCTGCCAGGTTCCGAGACCGATGACCGAGACGTCGCGGCCCGTGCGGCCGAGGGTGCGATGCTGCATGCAGCGAGCCTAGAACGGTGCAGGTCTCGACACGCCGCTCCGCGGCTACTCGACCGGCGTGGCGCTACTCGTCGTCGTGCACGGCCGCCGCCACCGCCCGCGCCAACCGCTTCCCGATGAGGTGGTTGCTGCGCGTCACCCGGGTCACCGTCACGCCGCGCAGCCGCTCCGCGATCCGGATGCCGCCGGGCGAGGCGAACTCGTCGAGCGACCCGTAGACGATCTCGACCGGCACCTGCAACGCGGCGAGGTCGGAGATGGTGGTCTGCGACTCGATGGTGTGCTCCAGCGATTTCACGAACGCATCCCAGGTGCGCGCGTTGATGTCCATCGCCTTCGGGATCGGCAGCAGACGTTCGATGATCGCCGCGTTGCGGAGCGTGAAGTCCTGGTTGTCGCGGAGGAAGCGGTAGGCGGTCAGGTAGAAGCCCTCCACCGCGCGGTCGCGATCATCCGACAGCGCCGACGGCGACACGTAGATCGGCGGACTCACGAGCACCAGCCGCTTCACCCGGCGGCGGTTGCGGGCCGCGTAGCGGGGTGCGATCAGTCCGCCCATCGAATGCCCGACCAGCACGAACGGCTCCCGCAGCCGGAGCGAGCGGATGGTGCGGGCGAGCGCGTCGACGTGATCGGTGAGCGTGTACTCGCACCCCTCCGGCATCGGAGAGCCGCCGAACCCGAGCAGGTCGATCGAGATGCACCGGTAGTCCGCCTCCAGCAGCGGCACCACGTTCTGGAAGGTGACCGACGACGAGGCGATGCCGTGGATGAGCACCACGACCGACCCGGAGCCGCGGTCGTCGGCGACATGCAGCAGCGGTGCACGCCGGAACGGATTCCACCCCATGACCCGAGGCTAGCGGGGCATGGGGTGGAGAGGAGAGTGTGCGGGGTCAGTCCTCGCGCAGCTTCTCCTTGTACTCGTTCTTCGCCTGGACGCGGTCGCGGTCCGCCTCCGCCTTCGTGACCTCGGCGTCGGCCTTCACCTCGTCGACCTTGTCGCTGACACGTTCCTTCGTGTCGTCCGCCCACTCGCCGACCTTCTTGCCGGTGGCCTCGGCCGCGTCCTTGGCGTCATCCAGGAAACCCATGTCGTCCTCCTCCTAGCAGGATTCGTGCGGTGGCGGGTTCGCCACCCGTCCTTCGACGCTACGAGCCGCCTCCGGTCGCCACCACCCTCTTGACAGTGGGCCATCAGCCGCCTAGCGCGTGACGAAAACGTGACCGGATGACGATCGAATCGTGACGAAAGTTGGGTGGTGCTCGCGTTGGGCGCGGCCCTACGTTCACACCATGAGGCACATTCACCGCACCCCCGCATCCCTCGCCGCGGCGTTCGCGGCACTGTTCCTGCTCGCCGGCTGCTCGGCCGTCGGCTCCGCCGACAGCGCCGGCGGATCGTCCGGCGAATACGACGCGCCCGTGGTCGTCGAAGACGGCGCCAGCGAACCCGACACCGCATCCGGCGCCGACGCCGACCGCGCGCTCGTGATCACCGGCACCATCACGATCACCGCGGACGACCCCATCTCGGCCGCCGAGAAGGCCACCGCCATCACCACCGCGGCGGGCGGACGGGTCGACGCCCGGCAGCAGTACGCACCCCGCGACGGCGACGCCGGACGCGCGACGCTCACCCTGCGCATCCCCGCCGACGCCCTCGAGAAGGTGCGCGACCAGCTCGCCGAGCTGGGCTCGGTGGATGAGACGCTCACCGACTCGGTCGACGTCGGCACCCAGCAGCGCGACCTCGAGACCCGCATCACCACCCTCCGCGCCTCCATCACCCGCTACACCGGGTGGCTCGCCGACGCCGACACCACGAAGGACCTCATCGAGCTGGAGACCGCGATCTCCGAACGCCAGAACGAACTCGAGTCGCTCGAAGCGCAACAGCGGGCGCTCGCCGACAGCGTCGCGATGTCGACGATCACGCTCGAACTGCGTTCGGCCGCGCTCGCACCGCCGCCCGAGGGTCCGACCGATTTCCTGTCGGCGGTGGCGGCCGGGTGGGCCGGGTTCGTCGGCTTCTGGAGTGCCGTGCTGGTGGCGCTCGGGATGGGGCTGCCGTGGCTGGTGCTCGTGGGTCTCGTGATCGCGGTGGTCGTGTGGATCGCGCGACGGGCGGGCCGCACCCCGGCGAGTTGACCGCATCCCTGGCCATGTGGACAGTGTTCACATAGCCTGGTCGGGTGACCCAGCTCGCACCCCCGAACGGCATGCGCACTTTCGTGCTCGTGCTCGTGAACACGGCCGTCGCGAACATCACCACCAGCTACCTGTGGTTCGGGCTCACCTTCTGGGTCTACCTGGAGACGCGCTCCGTGCTCGCCACCGGAGTCATCGGCGGCGCGTACATGCTGCTCGTCGCCCTGTTCGCGATGGTGTTCGGCACCATCGTCGACCGGCACCGCAAGCGCCGCGTCATGATCCTCGCGAGCATCGTCACGCTCGTCGCGTTCGGCATCGCGGGCGGCCTCTACCTGCTGTACCCGGAATCCGAACTCGTCGACATCGGCGGCCCCGCGTTCTGGATGTTCACCACGATCATCCTCATCGGCGCGGTCGTCGAGAACATGCGCAACATCGCACTCTCCACCACCGTCACCCTTCTCGTGCCCGAGGAACGCCACGCCAACGCGAACGGCCTGGTCGGCACCGTGCAGGGCCTCGCGTTCACCGTGACGAGCGTGTTCAGCGGCCTCTCCATCGGGTTCCTCGGGATGGGGTGGACGCTCGCGATCGCCCTCGCGCTCACCGCGGTGGCGCTCGTGCACCTGCTGTTCCTGCACATCCCCGAAGACGAACCCGAACGCGGCCCCGAGCACGCGCCCCTCATCGACCTGCGGGGCAGCATCAGCGCGGTGCGGGCCGCCACCGGCCTCTTCGCGCTGATCGTGTTCTCCACGTTCAACAACCTCATCGGCGGCGTCTACATGGCGCTCATGGACCCGTATGGGCTCGAACTGTTCCCCGTCGAATGGTGGGGCGTCGTGCTCGGCGTCACCTCGACCGGGTTCATCATCGGCGGCCTTCTCATCGCCACGTTCGGGCTCGGGCGCAACCCGATCCGCACCATGCTGCTGCTCGTCATCGTCATGGGGGCCCTCGGGGCCCTCTTCACGATCCGCGAATCGTGGTGGCTGTACGCGCTCGGCATCTGGCTGTACATGATGCTCATCCCCGCCGTCGAAGCATCCGAGCAGACCGTGGTGCAGAAAGTCGTGCCGTACCGCACGCAGGGGCGGGTGTTCGGGTTCGCTGCCGCGTTCGAGTCGGCCGCGGCTCCCGTCACCGCATTCCTCATCGCGCCGATCGCCGAGTTCCTGATCATCCCGTGGATCGAGACCCCCGATGGTCAGGCCCGCACCGAGTGGCTGCTCGGCGAAGGCAGTGCCCCCTCGCGCGGCATCGCGCTGGTGTTCCTCATCGCCGGAATCGTGATGATGCTCATCGCCATCGGAGCCTTCTTCACCCGCTCCTACCGCAAGATCTCCGAGCTGTACCTCGCGGCCCCCGACGAGGAGCCGGCGGCGGATGCGGACGCGGAAGCGGTGCTCGACGACGAGGTGACCGAACCCGGCGGGTGACACGCCGACCGCGTGTATCACCGCGCCCGCGCCACCCTCCTCCCCTGTATGACCTTCACCGACCGATCGGACCTCTACGGTTCCGTCGACGAGGAGGCGCTGAACCGCACCATCACCTGGTTCAGACGGCGCCGCCCGTCACTCTTCGCCTACGCGACCCCCGACATCGCCGCCGACTGGCGCGAGATGCTGTGCGTCGACCCCGAACCCGCCCAGGTCGTGCTCGACCACGGCGACCCGGTGGTCACCGTCGAGAACCAGCTGCTGCCGATCCCCGGAACGGGCGGCGCCCTCGGCCTCGACTTCTCCCTCCAGCTCACGAAGCTCGTGATCGACCTCGCCCCGCAGACCGTGGCGCTGCCGCCCGAACTTGGCAAACTCCCCGACCAGCACCTGTCGCTCACCCTCGAGGTGTGCGTCGGGATGCCGGAGATCGACCCCGAGCTGATCGTGAAACTCGCCCGCCGGCTCGGCGACCGCGGAGAACGCGACGACAAGGTCGCCATGCGGGCGGCGAACCACCCGGACCGCGTCGAACAGCCACCCCGCGACAAGGTCGACCCGATCCCGATCCCCTTCGACAAGCTGCGGTGCTGCTGCCTCACCGTCGCCGCCGTCGCCCACGTGGTGCGCACCGGATCCGGCAAGACGACAGCCGTGCAGGTGGTGCTCGACGGCCTCGAGATCGTCGACATCTCCCCCGACTGCCTCGAGACCGACATCGAGCAGTACCTCTGGTTGACGCTGCAGCTTGCGGTGCTGCCGAAGCTCCGCATCGCGCTGCCCACCCTCACCCTGCAGCTGATGCAGGGCCTGCCTTCGGTGAGCTTCAGCCTCACCCCCACCGGCCCGCAGCTGCCGTTCAACCCCGATATCTCCGACGACCGCCTCGCGGTCTTCGTCGACCTGGAGGTCGCACCATGAGCGAGATCCTCGCCGCGGCGAACGAACGCGCCGTGCGCGAACTCGTCGCAGCTATCCGCGACGCCTTCCACCCCAGCACCTCAGGGTCCGAAGACTTCGGACCGTTCACCGCCTCCTACGCGGCCGCGTTCCACCTCGAAGGCGGCACCGTCGACCTGAACGGCGACGGGACCGTCAGCATCTCCGAACTGGACGTGAAATGGGATGTGCTGGCCGTCGCCCTCGGCATCGACCTCCCCGGGTTCTGCATCGGCGGCTGGTGCATCATCCCGACACCGTTCGGATGTGCGCTCCGGTTCCCGAAGATCTGCGTCTTCGACGACGATCCCGACATCGGCATCGACCTCGACCTCTCCGGCCTGCTCACCTCCGAGCTGTCGGTGCGCGCCCACCCGGTGGTGCGCTACTGGGTCGACCCGGCGCGTCCCCCCGGGCTCGACGACGTCGACGCCCACCGCACCGGCGTCGCCGACGAATGGCAGGTGCTGCTCGAGATCGACACCGTCGACATCGACCTGTTCGATCTGGCCGACATCGTCGGCGACCTGCTCGAGCAGGCGGTCGACGCCGCGATCGACGCGATCTTCAGCGGCTACGCCTCGTGGATCGGCGACATCCTGAAAGCGATCGTCGGTCCGGTCATCGACCTGATCCGCGACATCCTCGACATCCCCGACGACATCCAGGAATGGCTGTCGAACCTGCTCGGGGTGAGCCTCGGCCTGCTCGACGCCCTCGTCACCGCGGTCGCGAACGGGCTGCTCGCCGACCGACCCCTGGTGCACATCGAGAACCCGTTCCCGCTGCCGCCCGACACCGCACTCATCCCCGTCTCGCTCCCCATCGAGACCTTCGATGTGCAGATCACCGACGACGAGCTCATCGTGCGCGCCGCCGTCGGAGCCTGAGGAGGCTGACATGTTCGCAACATCGCTCTTCACCCGCACCGGCTTCGACAGCGGTGCCCTCACCCGGCTCGCGACGATCGCGCATCCGATCGCCGAGCCCGGCATGTACCGCATCACCGTGATCCGCGACGATGAGGAGGTGGTGGACCACATCGTGTCGGTCGACGACACCTCCACCGCCGCGCAGCTCGATGTCGACCTCGCGGCCCTCGCCCCCGGTGGTGCGGCACGCCTCGCACGCCCCGCCACCACCGGCGGATGCTGCGGCGGCGGGATCGCGCCCGGCACCCTCCGCCCCGGCGGCTACCTGCAGTTCCTGGTCGGCTCCGGCGACCGCGAGTACGCGGCCGTCGTGCACCGGGTGGACCGGATCGACGGCGAACGCACGGAGGAGTTCGACACCCGCCGCCTCATGCCGGGCGACGTCGTCGCGGCCGTGCTGCTGCGTCCCGGCCTGTACACGGTCGAGGATGTCGGCGCCGGCGGGAAGGCCCGCGTGCACGTGCGCTACCCGGAACGCGGGGAGCGGCTGCACCCGTCGCCGCCGCTGACCATCGACCTCGCCGCAAAACCGCGGGTCGTGGAAGCCGACCCGGCGCAGGGCCTCCTGCTGAACGCCGACAAGGGGTCGCGGTTCGTCGTGACCCTGGAGAAGCCGGAGGAGCTCAGCGAGCCGCGCGGATCCGCGAGTTGAGCCACAGCGCCGACCCCGCCGTGATCAGGGCCAGCACCAGCGGGCCCACGATGTAGAGCGCATCCCCGCGGATCACACCGATCACCGTGTCGAGCAGCTGTACCAGCGCGAGGGCCCCCGCCACCAGCACCGCACCCGACGGCCACTTCGCGATCGACACCGCGATCGCCAGGAACAGGAACACGAGGCTTCGCGCCGTGGCGTACAGCGGACTCGTCTCCCACCCCGACTCGGCCAGCTCGTAGATCGAGAACCCCAACGAGATCGCGGCGTTGACGAGGGTGATGCCCACCGTCACCAGGAACGGGGTGCGGACAGACGGGGCGAGCGCGGGGATGTCCATGGCGCTTATTGTGCACCGGTCGTGCCCCCAGCGGGCGGGAGTGGTCAGCGCGCCGCGCGGATGAGGGCGAGCAGCGCCTCGCCGTACGCCTCGGTGGCGTCGTCGGATTCGTGCACCCGCGGTTCGCCGAGCACCTCCACGGTGACCCGGTAGCGGGCGCCGCCCGCCGCATCCGGAACCCGCTCCAGGGAGCGGAAGGCACCCCTCAGCAATTCGCGCAGCTGCTCCTCCCGGGGAAGCCAGAGGGCGTCGTCGAGCGCCACCGAATCGAGCGCCCACTCGGTGGTGCCGTTGAAGCCGAGCACCGACCCGGTCGGGTAGTGGTGGGCTTCGATCGTGAGGTCGCTGATGGTGAACACGTCGCCCTCGAACTCGCCGCCGTCGATCTGGAAAGCATCCCCGGATGCGGGGGTCCAGACGAGCCCCGCCTCCTGCAGTTCGCGCGCGAGTCGGGTGGAGATCATCAGGCCAGTCTGCGCCATAGGGTTACCGCATGGCACGCGGACCCGGCATCGAGCCCTGGCGTTCGCGCCTGCTGATCATGTTCTCCGGCGAACCCGACGGGCTGGCGTCGTGGGTGCGCGCCATCGACGACGGCGACGACGCCGGCTACTTCGGAGCCGGCTCGGCGGCGTGGCATGTGCACGGGTCGATGGCGACCCTCGTCGCCGGCATCCGCGCCCTCCTCATGCAGACCCTGCACCCGGGAGCCATGGCGGGCGTGCATGACTGGTCCCGCTACCGCGACGACCCGCTCGGACGACTCTCCGGCACCATCCGATGGATCCTGTGCGTCACCTTCGGCTCCACCGAGCAGGCGCAACGCGAATCGGCGCGGGTGGGCCGCTTCCACGACCGTGTTCAGGGCGATTACGCGGCAGCGGGCGGCGAGGCAGTGCGCTACTCCGCTCACGACGCCGACCTGCTCGACTGGGTGCATCTGGCCTTCACCGACGCCTTCCTCGGAAGCGCGGAAGTGTGGGCGAAACGCATCCCGGGAGGTTCGGATCGGTACGTGGCCGAGTGGGCGACCGCCGGCGAACTCGTGGGCGTCGTCGACCCGCCGCGCAGCGAACGAGAGCTGCGGGAACGGCTCGCCGCCCTCCGTGAGGCGGGGGTGCTGCGGCGGGACGAGCGAGTGGATGAGATCGTGCGCTTCCTGCGGCACCCGCCGCTCGACCGCGCGATGCGCTTCCCGTACGCGGTGCTCTTCGGCGGGGCGGTCGCATCGCTGCCGAAGGAGTTCCGGCAGCTGCTCGGGCTGCGTCGCCCCTGGTGGCCGGCCATCACCGCCACCCGCATCGCGCTGCGGGTCGTCGAGCGGGTGCTCGGCCAGAAGTCGACCTCCGAGGCTGCCGCCCAGCGGCGCCTCGCACGCTTGCGCGCCGACGGCCGCCCGACCGAACCCGTCGCCTGGACGGGCCTGCCGGACGGCCACACCGAAAGCGGCGCAGGTCACCCGCGCGCCGGAGGCTGACCCCCCGCGGGCGCCGCGCCCGGCTGCCCGCCCATGCCGCCGGTGAGCGCCTCCCCCGCGGTGGCGGTCGCCACATCCGTGCCGTCGACGGTGACCGTGTAGGTCTCACCGGCCACCACATCCGCGGTGCTCACCACGACGCTCGCGAACTGCTTCGCCGCCGTCACCTCGGCGATCACCGTGCCGTCGGAGGCGACCACGCGCACCTGCTGTCCGGCCGACCCGGACGCGGCGGCCGCCACGAAACTCTGCGCCGAATCCGCATCCGGTGACTCGGCCATGCCCGCACTGCCGACCGCCACCAGGGTGCCGCCGCTGACCGCGAACGTGCCGTTCACATCCAGCGCACCGTTGCCGTCGTTCGTGGGACCCTGCACCACCACCGTGCCGCCCGTCATCTCGACGGAGCCGTTCGAGTCGAGACCGTCACCACCCGCATCGATCGTGATGTCGCCGCCTGAGATCGACAGCAGCTGCCCGCCGTCGCCCATGGCGCCACCCATGCCGCCGCCCTGATCCGAGGCGGTGTCGGTGCCGCCGGATGCGTTGACGCCGTCGTCGGACGCCGTCACATCGACGGTGCCGCCCGCGAGCGAGATCGTGAAGCTCTCGAGACCCTCCTCGGAGCGGGCGACCGTCACGTCGCCGCCCTCGATCACGAGAACCGTCTCCGCGTGCAGGCCGTCGTCGGTCGCGTCGACCGTGAGCTCGCCGCCGGTGACGACGATGTCGGTGAACGCGTCGAGTCCGTCATCGCCGGACGTCAGATCGAGGGTGCCCCCGGCGATCTCGATCCAACCCTGCGTCTCGTCATCCTCCTGGTCGGACTTCAGGGCGTCGCCGTCCGCCGCATCCACGGTGACGTCGCCGCCCTTCACCACGAGCGCGTCGTGGCCACGGAGGCCGTCGTCGCCCGCGGTCACATCGATCGTGCCCGACAGGATCACCAGGTCGTCGCTCGTCGAGATGCCGTCGTCCACCGCCGTCACGGCGAGCGAACCGGAGCCGGAGACGGTGAGGTCGGCGGCGGCGGCGATCGCCGCATGGAAGTCGGCGTCGTCCGCGTAGGCGGCTCCCGCATCCGACACCGTGTTGACGCTGCCCGCCTCGAGGAAGATGCCGACGTCGTCGGCCGACGTCACCTGGATGCCGGGGCCGTCCGCGTTCGCGATGTCGGCTCCATCGAGGATCAGCACGACGAGCGCGTCCTCACCCGCATCCACCACGACGCCGCCGGTGAACGCGCCCGAGAGCCGGTAGACGCCCGCCTCGGTGATCGTGACCGTGTCGGCGGAGGCGGCGACATCGACGGCGGATGCGGCATCCCATTCGTCGTCGTTGACCGTCGTCGCATCCGAGTTCGCCGTCAGCACCGCCTCCGCCGACAGGTCGTCGGGGCGGGAGACGGTCGCCGACGACGCGGCGCCGCCGCCGGACGTGGTTGCGGCGACCGCGCATCCGGTGAGACCGAGGGCTGCGGCGAGCGCCGCAGCCGAGAGGAGGGTGAGGGTTCGACGGGAGGGCATGGGGAATCCTTTCGGGGTGGGGGGTCAGGCGGCGAAGTGGCGTCGCAGGACGCGGTTCCACTTGTGGGAGGGGAGGTCGGGGCGCAGCGCCGCGAGTCCGGTGCCGAATTTCGACACGGCGGCGGGGCGATGACCGGCGCGCCACAGCATCCGGTCGACCTCGGATGCGGCGCCCGCAGACTTCGTCTCCACGATCACCAGCTCCGGCAGCGCGAGCACCGTGCCGGACGCGTCCTCCCAGGTGAGTTCGGTGTCGACGGTCGCGCGGCTGCCGGAGCCCGGCAGGTACAGGGTCTCGCGGAGGTAGCGGGTGACGAGGGTCGGCTGCAGCAACTCCGGGTCGTGCAGGCCCAACTCGTCGAGTGGCGGTGCCGCGTAGGCGATGCCCTCCGGAGTCAGCTCGTCGCGGGCATCGATCGCGTACGCGAGCCGGTCCTTCACCGTGACGCTGCGGGCGCCTTTCGTCTTCAGTTCGAGGTACGCGTCACCCGTGTCGAGGTAGGCGCGGGTGCGCAGCTTGAACCGACGCCGACGGCCGAGGGCCGCCATCCGGTAGCTGAGCAGGTCGTCGGTGTCGAAGTACACCGACTCGTAGAGGGAGCCGCGGGCGCCGTCGAACTCGAGCACCCGGGTGTCGGGGGCGAGACCGGCGAGGACCCGCTCGGCGTCGGCCCGCGGCAGCACGTACTTGCGGTCGACACGGGTCTGCAGGGCCGCCACCGCCAGCAGCTCGTCGAGCGCGATCGGCTCGAGGGATGCGGGGGCGAGGGTGCTCACCGGGCCACCTCGTAGCGCACCTCGACGAGCGTCGAATCGTCGACCAGGTCAAGTTCACGCACCGTCACCCGGTGCACCCGCGCCCCCAGCATCCGCTCCAACGTCTCCCGCAGCAGGGCGTCGTCGGCGTGCGCCTGATCGAGGCGGATCACCTGCTGCCGGTAGCGACGCAGCATGAGGCGGCTGTCGCCGAACGCCAGCACCGCCACCACCAGCGCCATCAGCCCCACCGCAACGAGCGGGGCGCCCGCACCCAGCCCGCCGATCAACCCGACGGCGAGGGCGGCGAAGTAGTACGCCACCTCGTGCTGCTCGATCTCCGACGATCGCAACCGGATGATCGACAGCACACCGAACAACCCCAGCCCGAGGCCCAGCCCCACCGTCGACGAGCCGAGCATGATCGCCACCGCCAGCACCCCCACATTCACCGTCAGGAAGGCGACCACCAGATCGCGGCGACGGTGCCGGGGGAAGTACAGCGCGAACACGAGCACGGCCACCGCGACGAGGTCGGCGGCGATGAGCAGCAGAGAATCCATGACTGCATTCCGCCAGAGGTCCCTCGTCGGCGACTTGGCCGATCCTTGGTGGTTCCCGGGAATCCGTCGGACGCCCGTCGGATGCCGCCTCCACGCAACACGGGGTCAAGGTGCGAAACCTGAGGTCATGAAAGGACGCCATCCGGTCGACCGGTGACATCATCGGGGAGCCGTCGCAGCATCGGTCCGCGACGGGAGGGAGCACCATGAGCAAGCCGATCCGCGTCGTCGGAGTGAGCGGCAGCCCCACCGACCCGTCGCGAACCACCGCGCTCGTGCGTCGGGTGTCGGAGGCCTTCGCGGCGAAGCTCGGCGGCGAAGTCGAAGTCATCGAACTCGCGACCGTGCTGCCCGCGCTCGCCGCCGGCGGGTACCGCACCAACCTCGGCCAGCCGGCGCTCGACGCGCTCGACGCGGTGGAATCCGCCGACCTGCTGGTGGTGGGTTCGCCCGCCTACCGCGCCACCTACTCCGGCCTGTTCAAACTGTTCTTCGACTACGTGGGTCAGTACGCGCTCGTCGACACCCCCATCGTGCTCACCGCGACCGGCGGCTCCGACCGCCACGCGCTGCTCGTGGAACACCAGATGCGCCCCCTGTTCGGCTTCTTCCAGGCCCTCACCCTGCCGCTCGGCATCTTCGCCAACGAACGCGACTTCACCGACTACCAGGTGACATCCGAGGAACTCGACGAACGCATCCAGACGTCCATCACGCGCGCGCTGCCCCTCGTGCAGAGCCGCATCGCGGTGAACGCGGCCGCCGAGCAGGAAGCGGTCGCCGCGATCGGCTGACGCGCGGCCCGCGACTCAGCTCTTGCCGATGCGCCAGTAGCCGACGAACGTGACGCGGTTCTTCGGCACCTTGTGCTCGGAGACCAGCCAGCGGCGCAGCCCGGTGGCGAGTGCCTGCTCGCCGACCAGGTAGGCGTCGAACGGCTCGTCGGGCAGCGCCCACTCCCGCTGCACCACGTCGAGGGCGTGGGTCCCTGGGGCCTGGCCGAGCTCACGCGCCAGCCACCGCACCTCGACGTCGTCCGGCGCCTGGTGCGGTTGCGCATCCGCGACATCCGGGAGTTCGATGAACGCGGTGCCGCGGTGGTGCCGCGGCAGGTCGCGCAGGATGCCGAGGATCGCCGGCAGCGCCGTCTCGTCGCCGACTAGCAGGTGGTGCTCGACGGCGGCATCCGGTTCGTACCCGGTGCCCTGGTCGATGATCGCCAGCCGCTCCCCCGGCTGCGCCGACCGCGCCCAGGGGGCGGCGACGCCCTCATCCCCGTGGACGACGAAGTCGATGTCGAGCTCGCGCTCCGCCTTGCGGAACTGGCGCACCGTGTAGTTGCGCATCACGGGGCGGGTGGCCTCGGGCACGCGCATGAACTTCAACCAGCCGATCATGTCGACCCGTTCGGGCAGCTTCTTGAGCGCCTGGTCGGCGTCGTGCTTCGGCAGGAACATGCGGAACCAGTGGTCGTACCCGTGGTCGGGGAAGTCGGCGAGGTCGTCGCCCGCCACGGTGAGGCGCACCATGTGGGGCGTCACCTGTTCGCGTCGCACCACCTCGAGGAGGGCGTGCGCGGAGTACTTGCGGGAGTCGCGGAAAGCCATGACGCTCCAGAGTCGGGTTGAAGTTAGGTGAGCCTAACCTAGCCGACCGGGGGCTGCGGATGCGAACTACGCGGATGCGTCGGGGCAGTAGAGGATGGTGCGCCCGTCGCTGAGACCTTTCTCGTGCGCCGACATCGCCTGGCCGCACAGCGGACAGGAGCGCTCGCGCGCCGGGGCGGGCGCCGGCTGGTCGTACGGGCCGAGCGGCGGCGGTCCGAGATAGGGGAAGAGCTTGCGGTTGAGTCGGTTGAAGAAGCCGCGCCCGCTCTCGAAGTCGTTCGCGGGGACGAAGCCGTCTTCCTCTCGGGTCATAACCGTTAGTGTACTAACTATTCGCGTACGATGCTGACATGCCCACCGACGCCCCCGACCTCCTCGCCCTCGAGAACCAGGTCTGCTTCGCGCTCGCCGTCGCCTCCCGCAGCGTCAACGCCGTCTACCGGCCACTGCTCGAACCGCTCGGCCTCACGCATCCGCAGTACCTCGTGATGCTGGCTCTCTGGGAGAAGAGCCCCCGCTCGGTGCGCGAACTCGGCGAAGAACTGCAACTCGATCCGGCCACCCTCTCCCCCCTGCTCAAACGCCTCGAGGCGCTCGGGTACATCTCCCGCCGACGCA
Organism: Actinomycetes bacterium; assembly: GCA_023386365.1. GTDB lineage: Bacteria > Actinomycetota > Actinomycetes > Actinomycetales > Microbacteriaceae > Homoserinibacter. The sequence goes on from JAEWJX010000064.1 coordinate 34,900, forward strand.
GCGCCGGCGACGAGCGCATGCTCGAGATCACGGCGACGGATGCGGGACGCGCCCTGCGCGAGCAGGCGGAGACCATCCCGCCGCGCATCGTCGAGAAGCTCGGCATGAGCCTCGACGAGCTCGACACTTTGCGTCGCTCCCTGCACCGGGTGATCGCCGCCGCCCGTTGACAATGTAGTTACCCGTTGCATTAGTGTGCGTCGCACAGTATGGTGTGACACATGTACGACGACGAGGTGCTCGCCACCCACCTGCAGGAACTGCGACGCGGCACGATCGTGCTCGCCTGCCTGCTCCTGCTCAGGCGACCCGACTACGGCTACGCGCTCATCGAAGCGCTCGACGCGCGGGGCTTCGCCACCGACGCGAACACCCTCTACCCGCTGCTGCGCCGACTCGAGAAGCAGGGCCTCCTGATCTCCGAGTGGGACACCGCCGAGGCACGCCCGCGCAAGTTCTACCGCACGAGCGACGACGGGGCGGCCCTCGCGACGCTCCTCACCTCCGAATGGCGCCAGCTCGACACCGCATTCGACACCCTGAAGGACCTCTCATGACCACCACCCTCACCGACCGCTACGTCACCGCCGTCGTGCGGGGCGTCCCCGAGAAGCAGCGCGCCGACCTCGAAAAGGAGCTGCGCGCATCCATCGCCGACTCCGTCGACGACCGCGTCGAAGCGGGCACCGGCCGCAAGAAGGCCGAATACGAGACGATCGCCGAACTGGGCGACCCGATCGTGCTCGCCGCCAGCTACGCGGAACGCCCGCTGCAGCTCATCGGGCCCGCGCTCTACCCCGACTGGAAGCGCCTCGTGATGGTGCTCGAACTGATCGTGGTGCCGATCGTGCTCGTCGTGATCGCCATCGTCTGGCTCGCGAAGGGCGAACCGATCGGCGAAGCCGTCGGCGCGGCCCTCTGGATCGCGTTCGAGGTGGCGGTACAGCTCGCGTTCTGGATCACCGTCGCCTTCGCGATCTACGAACGCACCACCGGTCGGCGCCAGCCGATGCTGCCGTGGACTCCCGACATGCTGCCCGACGCATCCACCGAGACGACACGCACCGGCACCCTCGTGTCGGCGGCGTTCGCATCCGTCTTCATCGCGCTGTTCATCGTGTCGTGGTTCGTGAGCCCGTACACCGACGCCGCCGGCGACCCGATCACCTTCTTCGACCCGTGGATCGTGCAGACCGGCCTCGCCATCGTGCTCGTGATCGTGCCGGTGCTGCAGATCGGCGGCAGCGTGCTGCAACTGAACGGGCACTGGAACCTGCCGCTCGCGATCGCCGCCATCGCCGTCGACGTCGTCGGGGCGATCACCGTGATCATCCTCGGCGTCACCGGGCACGTGCTGAACCCCGCCTTCATCGAGGCCGCCGGATGGCCGGACCTGGTGGAGCCGATCGTGAACTACGTGCTCATCGGCATCGGGGTGCTCACCATCCTCACCTCGGCGTGGGAGAACCTGAAGTCGGTGCGACGTGTCTGAGACGGGTGCGATCGTGCAGACCATGCGGGCACTGGTGCGGTCCCGCTACGGCGGGCCGGAGGTACTGAGCATCGGCGAGCGGTCGGTGCCGGAACCGCGGGCCGGGGAGCTGCTGATCCGGGTGGAGGCCGTGGGCATCAACGCGGGCGACCTGTTCCAGCTCACGGGGCTGCCCCGCATCGCCCGCGTGGCGTTCGGCATCGGCCACCCGCGGCAACCGGGCCTCGGCCGTGCGGTCGCCGGTCGGGTCGCGGCCGTCGGCTCCGACGTCGACGGGTTCGTGATCGGCGACGCCGTGTTCGGCGAGACCGGCGGCGACGGCCTCGCGCAGTATGCGATCGCACGTGCGGCGAAGTTCGTGCGGCGGCCGGATGCGCTGGGCGCGGCGGATGCGGCGACGCTCCCCGTCTCCGGCACCACCGCCATGCACGCCGTGCGCGCCGCCCGACTCAGCCCCGGGGATCGGGTGCTCATCTCGGGCGCCTCCGGTGGGGTCGGCAGCTTCGCCGTGCAGCTCGCGCGGCACGCCGGCGCGGAGGTCACCGCCGTATGCCGGGCGTCGAAAGCCGACTTCGTGCGCTCCCTCGGCGCGTCGACGGTGATCGACCACGCCACCGTCGACCCGACCACGCAGCCCGAGCACTACGACGCGATCATCGACCTGGCGGGCGCGCATCCGGCATCCGCGTACCGTCGCATCCTTGAGCGCGACGGACGGTTCGTGCTGTCGACCGGGGCGGGCGGTTCCGTGCTCGGGCCGCTCCCCCGCATCGCGTCGACCGCTCTGGCTGACCCGTTCGTGCCGCAACGCCTCGGCTCGATCGCCGACACCAGCGACCCCGCCGACCTGACAGCGCTCGCCGACCTCGTCGCCCGCGGCGACATCCGCCCCGCGATCGACCGGATCTACGCCTTCGAGGAGGCGGTGGACGCCTTGCGCGACTTCGCCTCAGGCCGCGTGCGCGGCAAGGTGGTCGTCGCGCTCGACTGACGCTCGGCCGCCGCGGCCCGGGCACGCGGGATGAGACGCTCCAGCTGGGTGACATGCGCCGGCTCCAGCTCGGCCAGCGACGACGCACCCAACAGCTTCATGGTGCGCACCAGCTCGGTCGACAGGATCTCGATCGTGCGGTCGACACCCGCGCGACCACCCGCCATCAGGCCGTACAGGTACGCGCGGCCGATCATGGTGAACTTCGCGCCCAACGCCACCGACGCCACGATGTCGGCGCCGTTCATGATGCCGGTGTCGACACCCACCTCGATGTCGTTCCCCACCTCGCGCACCACCTCCGGCAGCAGGTGGAACGGGATGGGAGCCCGGTCGAGCTGACGACCACCGTGGTTGGAGAGCACGATGCCGTCCACGCCGAGACCGGCGAGGATCTTCGCATCCTCCACGTTCTGCACGCCCTTGATCACGATCTTGCCGGGCCAGATCTCGCGGATCACGTCGAGGTCGGCGAACGAGATCGTCGGGTCCATCGCCGCATCCAGCAGCTCGCCGACGGTGCCGCCGGTGGTGGACAGCGACGCGAACTCCAGCTTCGGGGTGGTGAGGAAGTCGTACCACCACCACGGGCGCGGGATGGCGTTGATGATCGTGCCGAGGGTGAGCTGCGGCGGGATCGAGAAGCCGTTGCGCTTGTCGCGCAGACGCGCGCCGGCGACCGGGGTGTCGACCGTGAACTGCAGGGTGTCGAAGCCTGCGGCGGCAGCGCGGCGGGCGAGCTCGTAGGAGATCTCGCGGTCGCGCATCACGTACAGCTGGAACCAGTTGCGGCCGTCGGGGTTCGCCGCCTTCACGCCCTCGATCGAGGTGGTGCCGAGTGTCGACAGGGTGAAGGGGATGCCCGCGGCCCCCGCGGCACCCGCGCCCGCCACCTCACCCTCGGTCTGCATGAGGCGCGTGAACCCGGTGGGGGCGATCGCGAACGGCATCGCCGACGGGCCGCCGAGGATCGTGGAACTGGTGTCGACATCCGACATGGTGCGGAGGATGCGGGGACTGAACTCGACATCCTCGAAGGCCTGGCGCGCACGGCTCAGCGACAGTTCGCCCTCGGCCGCACCGTCGGTGTAGTCGAACGCCGCCTTCGGGGTGCGGCGCTTCGCGATGTCACGCAGGTCGTAGATGGTGAGCGCCGACTGCAGTCGACGCTTCTTGCCGTCGAACTCCGGCTTCTTGAACTTCATGAGGTCGAAGAGCTCGGCGGGGCGGGGGAACTGACGCTGGACCAACTGCGGTCACCTTCCGTGGGTGTGGTCGAAATGCGCGAGCAGACGGTCGCGCGACGAGAGGATGTGGGCGCGGGCCAGGCGACCCGCGAGGTCGGGGTCGCCGGCGGCGACGGCGTCGAGGATGCGGCCGTGTTCGGCCGTCACCTCCGCGACCGAACGGAGTCGGTGGGCTTCGACCTGGGCGATCGCGAGTTCGATCTCGCCCATGAGCAGGTCGTGCAGTTTCGGCAGGCGGGTCGACGGGGAGCCCTGCACGAGGGAGCGGTGGAAGGCGATGTCGGCGGGCGCGTACGAGGCGTCCGGGTCGAGTGCCCCGAGGGCGTCGTGGTTGGCGCGCGCAGCGGCCGGCACGTCGGCGGATGCGGCGAGCAGCTCGACGGCGGCCGCCTCGATGGCGGCGCGGGAGGCGAAGAGGTCGGCGATGTCGTCGCGGTCGAGGCGGCGCACGCGGGCCGCGTGGTGCGGTTCGCGCACCAGGAGGCCCTCGGCGACGAGCCGGTCGATGGCGATGCGGGCCGTCGGGCGGGCGACCGCGAAGCGGTCGGAGACGAGTGCCTCCGTGACGGTCGCGCCGGGCGCGAGGGTCGCGTCGAGGATCTGGCCGCGCAGGGCGGCGACGACCGCATCCGGCCGTACCGTCGCATCCGTCGTCATCGCCATGATTGTCAGACAATATCAGATTGTCTGACAATGCTCGATGACGCGGGGCGCTACTGCCAGCGTTCGGCGCGGTAGTCGGCGGTGATGCGACGCACCGTGCCGGAGGCGCCGCGCACCACGATCGACTCCGTGCGCACCACCGCGCCGCGGCGGCGCACCCCCTCCAGCAGCGCGCCGTCGGTCACACCCGTGGCCACGAAGAAGGTGTTGTCGCCCTGCACCAGGTCGTCGGCCTGGTACACGTGGTCGAACTTCAGACCGGCCGCCTCGCCGCGCTCGCGTTCCGCGTCGTCGCGGGGCGCCATCCGCCCCTGGATGAGCCCGCCGAGCGCCTTCACCGCGCAGGCCGTCGCCACACCCTCCGGGCTACCGCCGATCCCCACGCACATGTCGAGCTCGCCATCCAGCGACGCGGCCGCGATGCCGCCGCCCACGTCGCCGTCCAGCAGCAGGCGCACGCCCGCGCCGGCCGCCCGGATGTCGGCGATCAGCCCCTCGTGCCGCGGCCGGTCGAGCACCCCCACCGCCAGGTCACCCACCTTCTTGCCCGACGCCTTCGCGAGCGCCCGCAGGTTGTCGCCGATCGGTCGGCGCAGGTCGACGATGTCGATCCCGGCCGGCCCGGTGACGATCTTGTCCATGTAGAAGACGCTCGACGCGTCGAGCATGGTTCCGCGGTCGGAGGCGGCGATCATCGAGATCGCGTTCGGCCGTCCCGCGGCGGTGAGCGAGGTGCCGTCGATCGGGTCGACCGCGATGTCGCACTCCGGGCCGTCGCCCGTACCCACGACCTCGCCGTTGTACAGCATCGGCGCCTTGTCCTTCTCGCCCTCGCCGATCACGACCGTGCCGCGGAACGCGACCGTGCCGAGGAACGCACGCATCGCATCCACGGCGGCACCGTCTGCGGCGTTCTTGTCGCCCATACCGATGAAGTCGGAGGCACGGATGGCGGCCGCCTCGGTGGCGCGCACCAACTCGAGCGCCAGGTTGCGGTCGGGGACCGCGGTGCCGAGGACGAAACTCACGCGACGGCCCGCTCTCCGGAGACGCGGGAGCCCACGCGCTCCTCGAGGCGGCCGCGAAGCCCCTCGAGCTGGCGCCGCAGCGCCTCCGGAAGGCGGTCGCCGAACCCGCTCAGGAACACGTCGGTGTCGTCGGCCTCGTGCAGTTGCACCTCCGGGTCGAGGTGGAACAGTTCAGCCCACTGGGCGTCCGTCACCCCGGCCCCGCGGTAGTCGATGGTGTCGCACGCGGGGATCTTGCCGAGCGGGGTGTCGACCGCCGCGGCCTCCCCCGCGAGCCGCTCCACGATCCACGCCAGCACCCGCCCGTTCTCGCCGAAGCCCGGCCACAGGTAGGAGCCGTCGGAGTCCTTGCGGAACCAGTTCACCTGGAACACGGCAGGCACACCCCCGGTGCGACGCAGCTTGGTGCCCATCTCGAGCCAGTGCCCGAAGTAGTCGCCCATGTTGTAACCGCAGAAGGGCAGCATCGCGAACGGGTCACGGCGCAACTCCCCCACCTCGCCTTCGGCGGCTGCGGTGCGTTCTGAGGCGACGGTCGCCCCCAGGAACACCCCGTGCTCCCAGTCGCGCGCCTCCACGACGAGCGGCACATTGGTGGCGCGTCGCCCTCCGAAGATGATCGCGTCGATGGCGACTCCGTTCGGGTCGTCCCAGTCGGGCGCGATCGACGGGCACTGCGCCGCCGGCACGGTGAAGCGGGAGTTCGGATGCGCGGCGGGCGCGGAACCCGCGACCCACGGCTCGCCCCGCCAGTCGGTGAGACCCTCCGGCGGGGTGGCGGTGAGCCCCTCCCACCACACATCCCCGTCGGGGCGCAGCGCCACGTTGGTGAAGATGGTGTTGCCCCAGAGGGTGTCGATGGCGGTCGGGTTGGTGTCGCGGCCGGTGCCGGGCGCCACCCCGAAGAAGCCGGCCTCCGGGTTGATGGCGCGCAGACGCCCGTCGGAGCCGGGAGCCAGCCAGGTGATGTCGTCGCCGAGCGTCTCCACCTCCCACCCGGGGAGCGCCGAGCGCAGCATCGCGAAGTTCGTCTTGCCGCACGCCGACGGGAACGCGGCGGCGATGTGGAAGCGGCGGCCCCGCGGGTCGGTGACACGCAGCAGCAGCATGTGCTCCGCCAGCCAGCCTTCGTCGCGGGCCATGACGGATGCGATCCGCAGCGCGAACGACTTCTTGGCGAGAATGGCGTTGCCGCCGTACGCGGAACCGAACGACATGATCTCGCGGGTCTCGGGGAAGTGGCTGATGTATTTGACGGGGTTGGACGGCCAGGCGACGTCCGTCGCACCCGCCTCGAGCGGCGCCCCCACGGAGTGCACGGCGCGCACCCACGGGGCACCGCCCTCGATGAGGCGCACGATGTCGTCACCGACGCGGGTCATGATCGCCATGCTCGCCACCACGTAGGCGGAGTCGGTGAGCTGCACGCCCAGCCGTGAGAGCTTGCCGCCGACCGGCCCCATCGAGAAGGGCACGACGTAGAGGGTGCGTCCGCGCATCGCACCCGCGAAAAGGTCCGCGAGTTCGGCGCGCATCGCGGCGGGGTCACGCCAGTTGTTGGTGGGGCCGGCGTCGGCCTCGTCCTCGGAGCAGACGAAGGTGCGCGACTCGACGCGCGCCACATCGTCGGGGTCGCTGCGCGCCAGGAAGCTGTACGGGCGGTACTCGGGGTTCAGCTGCACGAGGCGCCCCTCGGCGACCATCTCGTGCAGCAGCGCGTCCTGCTGGGCACGCGTTCCGTCGATCCACACCACGCGGTCCGGCTGGAGGAGCGCGGCGTACTCGTCGACCCACGCCTGCAGGTCGGTGGTGGTGGGGAGCACGTCGGTGGCGGACAGTGTGGTCATGAGAACCTCCGGGAAGAATCGGTGTGATTCCACCCTGCGCTCCCGAACGGCCGTCGGTTCGAAGAAAGTGATGGAAATAATCGCGGTTCTTGACGTAGCGTGCATTCATGGCCGATCTGGCAACCCTCGGGCAACGCATCCGTCACTACCGCACCGCCGCCGACCTCACCCTCGGCGACCTCGGGGATGCGGTGGGCGTCTCCCCGAGCCAGCTGTCGCTCATGGAGAACGGCAAACGGGAACCGCGGCTCTCCCTGCTGTCGGCCATCGCCGACCGGCTCGGCATCAGCGTGCAGGAACTGCTCGACGACGCGCCACCCACCGAACGTGCCGCCCTCGAGATCGAACTGGAACGCGCCCAGGCGGGAGCCGTGTACGCCGAGTTGGGCCTGCCGGCCCTCCGCCCCGGACGCACCATGAGCGACGAGGTGCTCGCCACCCTCGTCGGCCTGCACCGCGAACTCGACCGCCGCTCCCGCGAGGCGATCGCCACCCCCGAGGAAGCCCGCCGCGCCAACACCGAACTCCGCGCCCTCATGCGCGCCCGCGACAACCACCTCCCCGAGATCGAAGAGCTCGCGGAACGCGTCATGCGCGACGCCGGCTACGAGAGCGGCGCCGTCACCCACCGGCAGGTGGCCGTCATCGCCGACCACCTCGGCTTCGAACTCGTGCACGTCGGCGACCTCCCCCACTCGGCCCGCTCCGTCACCGACCTCGAGAACGGACGCATCTACCTGCCCCCCGCATCCATCCCCGGCGGCCACGGCCTGCGCTCGATGGCGCTGCAGGCGATCGCACACCGACTGCTGAAACACCACGCGCCCCGCGACTACGCCGAGTTCCTGCAGCAGCGGCTCGAGATCAACTACTTCGCCGCCGCCTGCCTCATGCCGCGCGCCCAGGCGGTGCGGTTCCTGCAGCAGGCGAAAGCCGACCGCGACATCGCCGTCGAAGACTTCCGCGACGCGTTCGGAGTCACCCACGAGGCGGCCGCCCTCCGCTTCACGAACCTCGCCACCGCGCACCTCGACATGCGCGTGCACTTCCTGCGGGTGGGCGACGACGGCGCCGTCGCGAAAGCCTACGAGAACGACGGGCTGCGGCTACCGAAGGATGTGACCGGCGGCGTCGAGGGGCAGATCGTGTGCCGCTACTGGTCGGCCCGGACCGCCTTCGCGCGCACCAACCGCACCACCGAGTTCTACCAGTACACCGACACCCCCGAGGGCACGTTCTTCGAGTCGACCCAAACCGGCACCAGCGCGAGCGAGGAGTTCTCGATCACCATCGGGGTGCCGTTCGTCGAGTCGAAGTACTTCCGCGGGCGCGAGGTGACCCGCCGCGAGCAGTCCCGCTGCCCGGATGCGAGCTGCTGCAAGCGCGCCCCCTCAGACCTCGAGACGCGCTGGGCCGGCAAGGCCTGGACGAGCGCGAAGGTGCACGCGCACATCTTCAGCCCCCTGCCATCCGGCACCTACCCGGGTGTCGACGACCGCGAACTGTACGAGTTCCTCGAAGCGCACCGCGCCGGCGACTAGGGACGCGCGAGGGTGCTCGACTCGCGGACCACCAGCTCCGGTTGGAAGACCACCTGACGGGGTGCCAGCTCGGGATCGTCGGCCTCCTCCAGCAGGATGCGGAGCGCGGTCTGGCCGATGAGACGGCTCGGCTGGCGGATCGAGCTGAGCGGCACCACCGTCGCCGACGAGAAGTCGATGTCGTCGAACCCGACGATGGCCACATCCTCGGGGACCCGCATCGCGCCCCGCATGACGAGCGCCTGCAGCAGGCCGACGGCGAGCAGGTCGTTGGCGGCGAAGATCGCATCCGGGCGCTCGGATGCGGGACGGGCGACCAGCTGCTCCCCCATCCGGCGACCCTCGAGCACCGACAGGGCCGCGCCCTCCAGCACCTCGATGGTGGCGCCCGGAACCGCGGCCACCGCTTCCCGCGCGCCGGCGAGGCGGTCGGCGACCTGACGGATGCCGAGCGGGCCACCCACGAACGCGACCCGGGTGCGACCGAGTCCGAGCAGGTGGGATGTGGCGGTGCGGCCCCCGGCGACGTCGTCGACCGAGACCGAACTGAGGGCGCCGTCCGCGTGACGGTCGACGAGCACCACCGGTGTGCCGTGCGCGCGCAGCCGCTCGAGGCGTTCGCCGATGTCGCCGAGCGGCGAGACGAGCACGCCGCGCGCCCGCTGCTCCTCGAAGAGGTCGAGGTAGGCGGCCTCGCGCTCCGGCTTCTCATCGCTGTCGCCGAGCAGCACCGAGACGCCGTGCTCGGCCGCCTCATCCTCGGCGCCGCGCGCGATGTCGGTGAAGAACGGGTTGCGGGCGTCGAGCACGACGAGCCCCACCGAACTGGAGCGACCGGCCCGCAGTTGGCGGGCGGCGTCGTTGCGCACGTAGCCCAGTTCGCGGATGGCGGCGTGCACGCGTTCGACGACGTTCTCGGAGACCCGGTCGGGTCGGTTGAGCACGTTCGAGACGGTTCCGACGGATACGCCGGCACGTTCGGCGACGTCACGGATCGAGACCGCCATCGCCACCCCTTCCAGGTCGTCGGCACCGCATCACTGCCGGTTTAGCAGCCACCGAAGGCGGCGTGTCGAAACCCTAGCGGACGACTTGACTCCCGCCGCGCCGCCCCTCTACTGTAGCCAATGAATGAATCGTTTCAACGACGAGACACAGGAAAGAACCATGACCGACCTCACCTCGATCGCGCCGCTCCTCGACGAGCAGGCCATCGAACTCCCCTCCTGGGCGTTCGGCAACTCCGGCACCCGCTTCAAGGTGTTCGCCCAGCCCGGCGTGCCGCGCGACCCGTTCGAGAAGGTCGCCGACGCCGCCCAGGTGCACAAGTTCACCGGGCTCGCTCCCACCGTCGCCCTCCACATCCCGTGGGACAAGGTCGACGACTACACCGCCCTCAGCAAGCACGCCGAGGACCACGGCGTCGCCCTCGGCACCATCAACTCCAACACCTTCCAGGACGACGACTACAAGCTCGGCTCCGTCACCCACTCCGACGACCGCATCCGCCAGAAGGCCATCGATCACCACTTCGAGTGCATCGACATCATGAACCAGACCGGCAGCCGCGACCTCAAGATCTGGCTCGCCGACGGCACCAACTACCCCGGCCAGGACGACATGCGCGCCCGCCAGGACCGCCTCGCCGACTCGCTGCAGAAGATCTACGACCGGATCGGCCCCGAGCAGCGCCTCGTGCTCGAGTACAAGATCTTCGAGCCCGCGTTCTACCACATGGACGTGCCCGACTGGGGTACCAGCTACGCCCAGTGCGTCGCCCTCGGCGACCGTGCCACCGTGTGCCTCGACACCGGCCACCACGCGCCCAGCACCAACATCGAGTTCATCGTCATGCAGCTGCTGCGCCTCGGAAAGCTCGGCTCGTTCGACTTCAACTCCCGCTTCTACGCCGACGACGACCTCATCGTCGGCGCCGCCGACCCGTTCCAGCTGTTCCGCATCGTCGTCGAGGTGGTGCGCGGCGGCGGCTACGGAGCGTCGTCGGATGTCGCCTTCATGCTCGACCAGTGCCACAACATCGAAGACAAGATCCCCGGCCAGATCCGCAGCGTGCTCAACGTGCAGGAGATGACGGCGCGGGCGCTGCTCGTCGACCGTGATGCCCTGACTGCCGCGCAGGCCGCGGGCGACGTGCTCGCCGCCAACGGCATCCTCATGGACGCGTTCTACACCGACGTGCGCCCCGGACTCGCCGCCTACCGCGAAGGCAAGGGCCTCGCCGCCGACCCGCAGGCCGCCTACGCGGCATCCGGATACGCGGCCTCGATCGTCGAAGGACGCGTCGGCGGAGCGCAGGCGGGCTGGGGGGCCTGAACCCGTGACCCGGGTCTGCTTCCAGTTGCAGGTGAAGCCGGAACGGCTCGACGAGTACGTCGAGAAGCACGAAGCGGTCTGGCCGGAGATGCTGCAGGCGATCGCGGATGCGGGGCGGCGCAACTACTCGCTGTTCCTCCGCGAGGACGGCCTGCTGATCGGCTACTACGAGACGGACGACGACGCCGAGTCGGCGAGGCGGCTCGCTGCCGACCCGCGCACGGCCGCGTGGGAGGCGGAGGCCGCCGGCTTCTTCGAGGCGCTGCCCGGCACCCGGCCCGACCAGGGCGCGCCGCAGCTGCGCGAGGTGTTCCACCTCGAAGACCAGCTGGCGGCGCTCGGCTGAGCGTGCCGGTTCCCCACGCGGCTACGCTCGCGGGATGACGAAGACGACCGGCCACGAGGTTCACCTGCGCCGTTGCCTCGAACTCGCGGCGCAGGCGCTCGAGAACGGCGACGACCCGTTCGGGTCGGTGCTCGTCGACGCCGACGGGCGGGTGATCGCCGAGGCGCTGAACCGCGAGGCGACGGATGCCGACCCCACCGCACATCCGGAGCTCGAGCTCGCGAGGTGGGCGATCGCGAACCTCTCCCCGCAGGAACGCGCCACCGCCACCGTCTACACGTCGGGCGAACACTGCCCGATGTGCGCGGCCGCGCACGGGTGGGCGGGACTCGGGTCCGTCGTCGCCGCCGCGACCTCGGCCCAGCTCGCCGAGTGGCGGGCGTCGTGGGGGTTGCCAGCGGGACCCGTGGCGGCCCTGCCGATCGCGACCGTCGCGCCCGGAGTGCCGGTGACCGCACCCGTGGCGCCGTTCGACGCCCAGGTGCGCGAACTGCATCTTCGCGCCCGGGAACGCCGCCTCGCCATCGGGTAGCGGCGGCTCCGGGTACGCTCGCGCCATGGCTGTGCGTGTCGACCTCAACATCTCCCTCGACGGGTTCGCGACGACGACGGATCAGACGCCCGAGAACCCGTTCGGCGACGACTGGGGTCGGCTGACCGCCGCCTACGTCGCCACCCGCACCTTCCGCGAGCGTGTCCTGCACGACACCAGCGGCGAGGGCACCACCGGCGTCGACGACGCGTACGCGCGAGCGTACTTCGAGGATGTGGCGGCCGAGATTATGGGCGCAGGCATGTTCGGGTTGCACAACTTCCCCGACGACCCCGAGTGGCGTGGCTGGTGGGGCGACGAGCCGCCGTTCCGTGTGCCCGTCTTCGTGCTCACCCACACCGTGCGCGAGCCGATCGAGTTCCCCAACGGCACCGTCTTCCACTTCCTCACCGCCACCCCCGAGGAGGCGCTGGCCCTCGCCACGGATGCGGCGGCAGGCGGCGACGTGCGCATCGGCGGCGGCCCGTCCACCATCCGTCCGTTCCTGCGGGCGGGCCTCGTCGACCGGCTGCACGTGGCGATCGCGCCCATTCTGCTCGGCGACGGCATCCGGCTGTGGGACGAGCTGCGCGGCCTGGAGGCGGACTACGACGTCACGTCGGAGACCGCCGAGAGCGGCACCGTGCACGTCACGTTCTCGCGCTGACCGGGGCCTTGCATCCTCCCCGCGCGGTCGCCAGAGTGGGCGCATGACGAGGGGGAACGTCGCGTTCGCCGCTGCGGGGATGGCGGTCGGTGCGCTACTCGGCGCCGCTGGCGCCGCCCTGGTGTTGGCGCCCGGCGCTCAGCTGCCGGTGCATCCGTCCACGCCCGAACCGACGCCCGCCGTCGGATGCGACTCGTCCGATCCGGGCTGCAGGGGCTGGATCGAGTGGCGGGTCGACGACGGGGAGTGAGCGTGGTGACGAGCGCTACCCGATCTGGCGAGCGCTACGGGCAGACCGGAGGCGTTCGCCAGATCCGGTAGCGCTCGCGGGGGTCAGCGGCGCGGGGCCCGGGTGGAGGCGCGCTCCACGAGCTCGGGGCGGAACACCGTCTGACGCGGGATGAGGTCGGGGTCGCCCGCCTCCTCCAGCAGGATGCGCAGGGCTGTGGCTCCGATGGCGCGCGCTGGCTGACGCATCGACGAGATCGGCACCGCCGCGGCGCCCGCGAACGAGATGTCGTCGAACCCGATCAGCGCGATCTGCTCGGGCACCAGCAGAGAACCGTCGACCGTCAACGACTGCAGCAGACCGATCGCCACCAGGTCGTTGCCGGCGAATACGGCATCCGGACGCTGCCCCGGCGGGCGCTCCATGATGCGACGGCCGGCGGCGATGCCCTCCTCCACCGACAGCGCCGTCGTGGTGATCACCTCGAGGGTCGCCCCTGAGTCGGACTCGTCGACCGCCCACCGCGCACCGTCGAGACGGTCACGCGCCTGGCGCATGTCGAACGGCCCGCCCACGAACGCGAGCCGGCGCCGACCGTGCTGGATCAGGTGCTCGGCCGCCATCCGCCCGCCCGACACCGAGTCGGTCGCCACGGACGAGAACCGGCCTTCGACGTTCATCCGGTCGACGAGCACCACCGGCACCTGCCGGTCGCGGAGCCGCTGCAGCCGGCGGGTGATGTCGCCGTACGGCGAGATGAGCACCCCGCGCACCTGCTGCTCCTCGAACAGGTCGAGGTACATCTCCTCACGCAGGGGGTCCTCATCGGTGTTGCCGACGAGGATCGCGATGCCGTTGCGCGACGCCTCGTCCTCGGCGCCGCGCACCACCTCGTTGATGAACGGGTTGCGCCCGTCGAGCACGATGAACCCGACAGTCGAGCTGACACCCGCACGCAGACGCCGGGCGGCGTCGTTGCGGATGTAGCCGAGCTTGTCGATCGCGACCTGCACACGTGAGATCGAGTCGGCCGACACCTCGTCGGGTTTGTTGAGCACGTTCGACACCGTGCCCACCGAGACGCCGGCCTCGCGGGCCACGTCGCGGATGCTCACGACCATCGGGTCCTCCGGGAGAGATGGGAGGGCCCGGCCGGCGTCGACCGGCCGGGCCCCGTGAATCCTTCGATCAGAAGTCGAAGTCTCCGATGTTGTCGGCGTTGAACACGTACGGGTCGCCGAGGAGCACGGCGCCGTCGGCACCGACCTCGTACGATCCGAGCTTGCCGGCGTCGAAGGTGTCGCCTTCCTCGCCGGTGATCTCACCCTCGATGAGCGCCTTCGCGGCGAACGCCGCCAGGTAGCCGAGGTCCTCCGGGTTCCACAGCGCGAACGCGGTGACGGTGCCGTCCTCGACGAAGTCCCGCATCTGGTTCGGGGTGCCGAGGCCGGTCAGCGCGACCTTGCCCTTGAACTCCGAGGTCGACAGGTAGCGGGCCGCGGCCGAGATGCCGACCGTGGTGGGCGAGATGATGCCCTTCAGGTTCGGGTGGGTCTGCAGCAGCGCCGCGGTCTTGTCGAACGAGGTCTGGTCGTCGTCGTCGCCGTACACGACATCCACGAGCGTGATGTTCGGGTGGTTGGCTTCGAGGTCGGCCTTCATGAGCTCGATCCAGGCGTTCTGGTTGGTGGCGTTGGCGGTGGCCGACAGGATCGCGACCTCGCCCTCGTCACCGATCTGCTCGGCGATGAGGTCGACCTGCACCTTGGCGATACCCTCCGCGGTGGCCTGGTTGATGAACAGGTCGCGGCAGTCGGGGTTGGTGTCGGAGTCGAAGGTGACCACCTTGATGCCGGCGTCGCGGGCCTCGTTGAGGGCGTCGCAGATCGCCTCCGGGTCGTTCGCCGACACGACGATGCCTCCCACGCCCTGCTGGGTGAGCGTGTTGATGAAGCTGACCTGTGCGTCGGGCGCCGCCTCGGTGGGGCCGACCTCGGCGAAAGTTCCACCGAACTCCTCGACCGCCGCCTTGCCACCCTTCGACGAGGTGTCGAAGTACGGGTTGCCGAGGTTCTTCGGCAGGAAGGTGACGGCCAGGTTGCCTCCGTCGCCGCCCCCGTCGCCCCCGTCACCGGATGCGGCACAGCCGGTCGCCACGAGCGCCACGGTGACGGCGAGAGCCGCCAGAGCGCCGGCGCGCTTGGTTCCAAACGTCATTGTTCTCTCCATTCTTGGTGCCGATGTGATTGCATCGACGACGTTGGGGTCCTCAGTCCTGCGCAGGAGAGGGGGGCCCCTTCTTGATGCCTGCTCCGATCCGTTTGCGGTGGACCCAAGCCAGGACGCTGGTGGACACCACCGAGGCGACGAGCAGCGCCCCGGTGATGATGTTGATGACGTCGCTCGTGACGTTCGCGAGACGCAGGGCGCTCCCGACGATGCCGATGAGCAGCACACCGGCGATGACGCCGGCGATGTTGCCGCGACCTCCGAAGATGGAGACGCCGCCGAGCAGCACCGCCGCGATGACGCTCAGCTCGAGGCCGGTGGCGTTGTCGCCGCGGGCGCTGCCGAACCGGAGCGTGTAGTAGATGCCGGCGAGCGCCGAGATGGCGCCGCTCAGCACGAACAGGATGAACTTCGTCTGCTCGACCTTCACACCGGAGAACCGGGCGGCCTCGCTGGAGAGCCCGATCGCGTAGATGCCGCGCCCGAACGGGGTGAAGTGCAGCAGCACCGCGAACACGATCGCCAGCAGCACGAACAGGATCATCACCGTGGGGATCGGGGTGCCGGGGATCTTCGACTTCGCCAGGTCTGTCCAGAACTCGGTGAAGTCGGTGACGGCGGTGGTGCCGAGGATGCCGACCGCGAGCCCACGGAACAGCGCGAGCGTTCCGATGGTCACCGCGAGTGACGGCAGGCCGACGACGGTGATGAAGAACCCGTTGATGGCTCCGGCGATCACCCCGACGAGGATCGCGACCGTGCCGGCCGCTTCGATCGGCAGCCCCGCCTGGTGGAGGGTGCCGAGCGTCACCGACGACAGCCCCACGATGCTCGCCACCGACAGGTCGATCTCGCCGGTGATGATGATGAGCGTCATCGGAAGCGCGATGAACAGGATCGCCGCCACGTCGAGCAGCAAATAGGTGATGGTGATCGGTGCGGCGAAGTTGCGCACGCTGACCGCCGCCACCACGTAGACGATCACCAGCAGCGCGATGATCGCCGCCTCGCGGGTGAAGAGCAGTCGACGCCACAGCGGGTGGGCGTAGTCCTTGTACACGCGCGCCGGGGCGGGCGCGGTGGCGGATGCGGTTGCCTGGGTCATCGGTTCCTCGCCTCCGTGAGTCGCTTGCTCTGTCTGACCGCGAGCACGCGGTCCAACACGATCGCCCCCAGGATCAGCACGCCGACGACGGCGCGCTGCCAGAAGTCCTGCACCCCGATGACGGGGAGGGCACGGTTGATGGTGAGCAGCAGGTAGGCGCCGATCGCGGCACCCCAGACGGTGCCCGATCCGCCGAAGATGGCGACGCCGCCGATGACGGCCGCCCCCACCGCATCCAGCTCCCACCCGGATCCGGCCTGCGAGTTGACGGTGCCGTAACGGGCCGCGTACAGCACGCCCGCGAGTCCGGCGAGCGCGCCGCACACGATGAACGCGGCGAGCACCCGCTGCGTGACCTTGAGGCCGTAGAGGTGCGCGGCGTCGGGGTCGGATCCGATGGCGTAGAACTCGCGGCCGGCGCGCTGAGTGCGCAGGTACCATCCGGCGATCACCAGCACCACGAGGGCGATGATGGTGAGGTACGGGATGCCGAGGAACGACTGCGTGCCGAGGGCGAGGAACTCGCGCGGCATGTCGGACGAGTTGATGCGGTCGCTGCCGGTCCACATCACGTTGATGCCGCGGTAGATGTACAGCGTGCCGAGGGTGATGACGAGCGCCGGCACCTTCGCGAACGCGACGAGCGCGCCATTGATGAGGCCGAGCACACCGCCGGCGACGAGGCCGATCACGAACACGAGCGGCCACGGCACACCCGGCAGGTCGATGAACACGCGGCCCGTCAGGTAGGCGGTGAGCCCCACCACCGAGCCGACCGACAGGTCGACGTTGCGGGTGATGATGACGATCGCCTGACCAACGGCGACGAGCATGAGGATCGACGGCGTCAGCAGCAGGTCGCGCCATCCGTCGGTGGAGAACAGGAACGCGGGGTTCTTCGCCGTCGTGAACACGACGACGAGGATGAGCGCGAGCGCGATGCCGGTCTCGCGCTGCTTCAGGAGGTGACCGAGGCGGGTCATGCGGCCTCCTCCGCCGAGTGGGTGGCGGCGAACATGACCGACTCGGCGGTCGCTTCGGCGCGGGGGATGTCGGCGGTGATGCGGCCCTCGTGCACGACGAGAACGCGGTCGGCCATGCCGAGCACCTCGGGCAGCTCGGACGAGATCATCACGATCGCGAGGCCCTGGCCGGCGAGCTCGGAGAGCAGGCGGTGCACCTCGGCTTTGGTGCCGACGTCGATGCCGCGGGTGGGTTCGTCGACGAACAGCACCTTCGGGTCGGTGGCGAGCCACTTGCCGAGCACGACCTTCTGCTGGTTACCACCCGACAGGGTGCCCACCTCGGTGTCGAGGGAGGCGGTCTTCACCTCGAGGCGGCTCGCCCAGACGCGGGCGCTCTGGTTCTCGGCGGCGCTGGTGATCAGGCCGAACCGGGCCAGCTGCTTGCGGATGGCGAGGGTGGCGTTGCGGGCGACGCTCGACTCGAGCACGAGTCCCTGCTGGCGGCGGTCCTCGGGGACGAGCGCGATTCCGGCGGCCATGGCGGTGGCGGGCTTGTGCTTGGGCAGCGGCTTGCCGTGCACCTTCACGGTGCCGGATGCGTACGGGTCGACGCCGAAGACGGCGCGGGCGATCTCGCTGCGGCCGGCCCCCACGAGTCCGGCGAGCGCGACGATCTCACCGGAGCGCGCCACGAAGCTGACGTCGGAGAAGACGCCCGGCTGGGTGAGCCCCTCCACCTCGAGTACGACGTCGCCGATCGGCACTTCCTGCTTCGGGAAGAGCGTGGTGACGTCGCGGCCCACCATCTGGCGCACGATGTCGGCGACGGTGGTGTCGCCGATGGGGCTGGTGGCGATGTAGGCGCCGTCGCGCATCACGGTGACGGTGTCGCACAGGGCGAACACCTCGTCGAACCGGTGCGAGATGAAGAGGATGGCGCGGTCTTCGTCGCGCAGGCCCCGCGCGACCGCGAAGAGACGGTCGACTTCGACGCCGGAGAGGGCGGCGGTGGGCTCGTCCATGATCAGCACCCGCGCATCCAGGGAGATGGCTTTGGCGATCTCGATGATCTGCTGGTCGGCGATGGAGAGGCCGAGGGTGGGGCGGTCGGGGTCGATGCGCACGCCGAGACGTTCGAACAGAGCGAGGGCTTCGGTTTTCATCGCGCGGCGGTCGATCATGCCGAGGGCTCCGCGCGGCTGGCGGCCCATGAAGATGTTCTCGGTGACCGACAGGTCGGGGAAAAGCGTCGGCTCCTGGTAGATGACGGCAATGCCGGCATCCTTCGCCTGCGCGGTGGAGGTGAAGTCGACACTCTCGCCGTCGAGCAGGAACTCGCCGGCGTCGCGCTGGTAGAGCCCGGACATGATCTTCACGAGCGTGGACTTGCCGGCGCCGTTCTCGCCGACGAGGGCGTGGATGGAGCCGCGTTCGAGGCGGAGAGTGCCGTTGGTGAGCGCCACCACGGCTCCGAACGCCTTGGCGATGCGGCTGAGCTCGAGCACCGCGTGCGCGGTCGGCTCGGGGTTGTCGGACATCGTCGTCTCTTCCGTGGTGCGGGATCTGAACACAGCTTGAATCGATTCAGGCCGTGTTCAGACACATTAGGACCGGGGCGCGCGATTCGTCAAGCGGGCCCCATCCGACCGAGGCCCCGGTATTCCACTCGGTATACTTGCGGTATGCCGACCACGATCAAGGTCTCGAACGAGCTGCGCGATCGCCTCAAGGCGCAGGCCGCCGAGCAGGGCCTCACCATCGGCGACCACCTTGCAGCCCTCGCCGACGAGGCTGATCGCCGCGAACGATTCGCACGCCTCCGGCGTCAGATCGCCGCCACACCACCTGCCCTTCGCTCCACTTACTTGGACGAGGTGGGCGCGTGGGATGCGGTCGCCGGCGGCGGGCTACCGGCTGAAGACTTCAGCGACTGGCCGGGCCATGACGCGACCTGAGCTCTGGCCGGGCGACATCGTTTGGGCAGATCTCTCGCCCACCTCCGGACGTGAGCAGTCGGGCCGTCGCCCGGCGCTCGTCGTGTCGAACACCACCTACCTCGACCTCGTCACCGAACTCGCGGTGGTCCTCCCCCTCACCACCCAGGACCGCGGATGGGACAACCACATCCGGGTGGGCGCTGACCTGCCGCGCCCCTCGTGGGCGATGACCGAACAGGTGCGCACCGTCGACCGCCGCAGACTTGGCGGACTCATCGCGGGCGCCGACGACGAGACGATGGATGCGGTGCGCTTGTGGCTGGTCGACTTCCTCGACCCGTGAACGCGGAGCCGTCGGCCTTGCACCGCGACCACGCCTCCTGCTAACTTTGAAACGATTCACGAGTGCGATCGCACCAGCAACCCAGAGGACAACTCCCATGACGAAGACGTCGACCGCCGAACAGCTGATCGCGCGCAGCAACCGCCTCGGCTCCGACCCCAAGGTCACCAACTACGCCGGGGGCAACACCTCCGCCAAGGGCACCGCCACCGACCCGGTCACCGGCAACGACGTCGAACTGCTGTGGGTGAAGGGATCCGGCGGCGACCTCGGAACCCTCACCGAATCCGGCCTCGCGGTGCTGCGCCTCGACCGCCTCCGCTCGCTCGTCGACGTCTACCCCGGCGTCGACCGCGAAGACGAAATGGTCGCCGCGTTCGACTACACCCTCCACGGCAAGGGCGGCGCCGCCCCCTCCATCGACACCGCCATGCACGGCCTCGTCGACGCCGCCCACGTCGACCACCTGCACCCCGACTCGGGCATCGCATTCGCCACCGCGAAGGATGGCGAGAAGCTCACCAAGAAGGCCTTCGGTGACAAGGTCGTGTGGGTGCCCTGGCGTCGCCCCGGCTTCCAGCTCGGTCTCGACATCGCCGCCATCAAGGCCGCGAACCCGAAGGCGATCGGCTGCATCCTCGGCGGCCACGGCATCACCGCGTGGGGCGACACCAGCGACGAGGCCGAGAAGAACAGCCTCTGGATCATCGACACCGCGCAGGCCTACATCGACGCGAAGGGCAAGAAGGCGCCGTTCGGCAAGGCCCTGAAGAAGAACGCTGCGCTGCCGGATGCCGAACGCCGCGCCAAGGCGGCGGCGCTCGCCCCCACCATCCGGGGCATCGCCTCCCACGACAAGCCCACCGTCGGCCACTTCACCGACGACCCCCGCGTGCTCGACTTCCTGGCCTCCGCGAACGCCCCCAAGCTGGCCGCGCTCGGCACCAGCTGCCCCGACCACTTCCTGCGCACCAAGGTGAAGCCGCTGCTGCTCGACCTGCCGGCGAACGCCTCCGTCGAGGACTCCATCGCCCGCCTCGCCGAACTGCACGAGGCCTACCGCGCCGACTACACCGCGTACTACGAGAAGCACGCGGAGGCCGACTCCCCCGCGATCCGCGGCGCCGACCCGGCGATCGTGCTCGTGCCGGGCGTCGGCATGTTCAGCTTCGGCGCCACCAAGCAGACCGCGCGGGTGGCCGGCGAGTTCTACCTCAACGCCATCAACGTGATGCGCGGCGCCGAGGCGATCTCCACCTACACCCCCATCTCCGATGCCGAGAAGTTCCGGATCGAGTACTGGGCCCTCGAAGAGGCGAAGCTGCAGCGCCTCCCCAAGCCCAAGTCGCACGCGACGCGGGTCGCGCTCGTCACGGGAGCCGCATCCGGCATCGGCAAGGCGATCGCGCAGCGGCTCGCCGCCGACGGCGCCTGCGTCGTCATCGCCGACCTCGACCTGGCGAAGGCGCAGGAGGCGGCCGCCGAGATCGGTAGCACGGATGTGGCCGTCGGCCTGCACGTGAACGTCACCGACGCCGACGCCATCGACCGGATGATCGACGACGCCGTGCTCGCGTTCGGCGGCATCGACCTGATCGTCAACAACGCGGGCGTCTCGCTGTCGAAGCCGCTGCTGGAGACCACCGAGAAGGACTGGGACTTCCAGCACGACATCATGGCGAAGGGTTCGTTCCTCGTCGCGAAGGCGGCAGCTCGGGTGCTCATCGAGCAGCAGCTCGGCGGCGACATCGTCTACATCGCGTCCAAGAACTCGGTGTTCGCCGGGCCCAACAACATCGCCTACTCGGCGACGAAAGCCGACCAGGCCCACCAGGTGCGCCTGCTCGCGGTCGAGCTGGGCGAGCACGGTGTGCGGGTCAACGGCATCAACCCGGACGGGGTGGTGCGCGGTTCCGGCATCTTCGCCTCCGGCTGGGGCGCCAATCGCGCCAAGACCTACGGCATCGAGGAAGACGACCTCGGCAAGTTCTACGCGCAGCGCACCATCCTGAAGCGCGAGGTACTGCCCGAGAACGTCGCCAACGCCGTCTCCGCCATCACCGGACCCGACTTCTCGCACACGACCGGGCTCCACATCCCGGTCGACGCGGGCGTCGCCGCCGCGTTCCTGCGCTAGGCGGACCTCGATGACCACACGCAGCGGCACCGTCGCCGCCGTCGACCTGGGCGCCACCAGCGGGCGCGTGATCCTGGCGCACCTCGACGCCGACGGCATCCGCCTCGAAGAAGTGTCGCGGTTCCCGAACGCCCCCGTGCGCACCCCCGACGGGCTGCACTGGTCGGTGACGGAGCTGTACCGCGACGTCGTCGAGGGGCTCGCCGAGGCGGTGCGCCGCGCCCCCGACCTGCTGTCGATCGGCATCGACTCGTGGGCGGTCGACTACGCGCTGCTGCGCGACGGGCGGATGCTGGGCGAGCCGTACTCGTACCGCGACGACCGCAACCACGCCGCCGTCGAGCAGGTGCACGGACGGGTGAGCGCCGCCGAACTGTACGCCCGCAACGGCCTGCAGCATCTGCCGTTCAACACCCTCTTCCAGCTGACCGCCGACCGCACCGCGGGCGCGCTCGCCCAGGCGGACTCGTTCCTGCTGATCCCCGACCTGCTGGCGTTCTGGCTCACCGGGCGCAGCGTCGCCGAACGCACCAACGCATCCACCACCGGGCTGCTCGAGGTGACCACCGGCGAGTGGGACACCGCCCTCATGGAGCGGCTCGGCCTGCCGGTCGAGATCGCCCGCGGCCTCGTCGACCCCGGCACCGTGCTCGGGCCGCTGCTGCCGACCGCGCTGCGCGGAACCGGCGCGACGGATGCGGTGGTCACCGCGGTCGGATCACACGACACCGCATCCGCCGTGGTCGCCGTGCCGTCGACGGATCGCGACATCGCGTACATCTCGTGCGGCACCTGGTCGCTCGTGGGTGTCGAACTCGACAAGCCGGTGCTGGGCGAGGCGTCGCGGCTCGCCGGCTTCACGAACGAGGGCGGCGTCGACGGCCGGGTGCGCTACCTGCACAACGTGATGGGGCTGTGGCTGCTGACCGAGTCGGTGCGCGAGTGGGAGAAATCGGGCGAGACGATCGAACTCGCGGCCCTGCTCGCGGATGCGGAGAAGGTCACCGGTGTGGTGCCGGTGTTCGACGCCGACGACCCCGTGTTCCTCGCCCCCGGTGAGATGCCGCAGCGCATCACCGCCTGGTTCGCGTCGCGGGCGCTGCGCGCCCCGGCGTCGCGGGCGGAACTGGTGCGCTCCATCCTGGTGAGCTTGGCCGAGGCGTACGCCCTCAACATCCGCCGCGCATCCGAACTGTCGGGGGTCGACGTGCGCACCGTGCACATCGTGGGCGGCGGATCGCAGAACACGTTGCTGTGCCGCCTCACCGCCCAGGCCACCGGCCTGCCGGTCGTCGCGGGTCCCGTCGAGGCGACCGCGATCGGCAACGTGCTCGTGCAGGCCCGCGCCCACGGTCTCATCTCCGGCGACCTCGAGCAGCTGCGCGACCTCGTCGCCCGCTCCTTCCCCGTCACCCGCTACGAACCGTAGGGGCTTGTCGGCGCGGGGGGCCGGTGCCATACTTCGAGCAATCGGACTCCCCCCGCCCGAGAACCCAACCCCCCGCAGTCGGATGTCACCCGCACCGATAGACCCGAACCGACCCGCGGCGACCACCCACCGCCGCCGGGCGATCCCCGCCGCCCTCGTCGGCATCCTGAGCGCCGCGCTCGCGCTCGGGACCGCCAGCGCGCCCGCATTCGCGGCGGCCCCCGATCAGGCCGTGCTCGTCGCGCCGGCGAACGGCTCCACCGCATCCGCATCCGCACCCCAACTGCAGGTGCAGGCCAGCGACCCGGACGGCGGCAACCTGCAGGTGCGGTTCGAGGGGCGCAAGGCGGGCGCGACCGTGCCGTCGACGCCGGGCAACCCGTTCACCGTCGTCGCCATCCCCGACACGCAGAACTACACCTACCTCAACCGCCAAGGCACGATGACGCAGCAGACCCAGTGGGCGGTCAGCACGCGCACCCAGCTGGGCACCGCGTTCGTCGTGCAGTTGGGCGACCTGGTGAGCGAGGAGGAGAACCTCACCCAGTGGGGCCACACCTCCAGCGCGTTCGCCGTGCTCGATCAGGCCGGGATGCCGAACTCGGTCGTCCCCGGCAACCACGACTTCGACAACGCCACCGGCAGCATCCACCCCTTCCACGAGTACTTCCCGCCGAGCCGCTACCAGGGTGCAGCCTGGACACCCGCCACCAGCACCTACGGCGGCTACCTGGGCCAGAACCAGTTCGGCCCCGACCCGATCGACCGCGGCAACTTCGACAACTACTCCCTCTTCACCGCCGGAGGCACCGACTTCCTGGTGCTGAACCTGGAATGGGAGGCCCCCCAGTACGCCCTCGACTGGGCCGACCGGGTGCTCGACGCCCACCCCGACCGCACCGTCATCATGGCGACGCACTCGTTCGTCAACATCAACGGCAACCGGCGCACCGTCGCCGAACGGCCCGGCGGCACACCCATCGCCGCCATGTGGACGAACTTCGTCTCCACCCACTGCCAGATCAAGCTCGTGCTGAGCGGCCACGAACACAACGGCGACGCCGGCGAGGCGCGCCGCAGCGACCTCAACACCTGCGGCCAGCCGGTGCAGCAGATCCTCACCGACTACCAGGACCGCGCCAACGGGGGCGACGGGTGGCTCCGGTACTACACCTTCGACCCTGCGGCCGGCACCATGACCGCCACCACCTACTCCCCCAAGCTCAGCCTCTACGAGACGGATGCCGACTCCGCCTTCACGGTTCCGTTCCCGCTCGGCACCCAGGTGCCGGCACCCTTCACCCCCATCGCGACCGTGCCCGCCGCATCCGGCTCGACCGCGCAGACCGCCTGGCAGGGCCTCGACCCCGACACCCTCTACGAG
>JAEWJX010000058.1 GCA_023386365.1 Actinomycetes bacterium
TGGCTGGCGCGCCTCACACCTGCTGACCCCCGCCGGCCGCGCCACCCCCAGCTGGGGAGGCCGCGGCCGTACCGGTCTCACCCGAAAAGACCGGTCGAGACCCGCTACGGGAGCGGGTCGGTCTCGGTGGAGCGCTGGTCGACGCGCGAACCGGTCGCGGGGTCGACGTTGGTGTGAACCGTGGTGATGGACTGGCGCTTACGCACCATCAGGATGATCCCGATGAGCGTGACGATGAATCCGGCGCCCATCAGCAGGTAGCCGACGAGGTCGAGGTCGATCCAGCTGACCTCCACGTTGAGGGCGAAAGTCAGGATCGCGCCGACGACGAACAGAAAGATGC
Organism: Actinomycetes bacterium; assembly: GCA_023386365.1. GTDB lineage: Bacteria > Actinomycetota > Actinomycetes > Actinomycetales > Microbacteriaceae > Homoserinibacter. Next base: position 344 of record JAEWJX010000058.1, read on the forward strand.
CGAGGCCGATACTCATGGTGTGCTCCTTCTCTCAGGGCCCGTGGTGGGGGCCGATACGAACCTAGAGATGCACCGCAACCCGTGACAGCCCGTTGACGCGCACCCGTCCGGCGCGCTAGGGGGCATGTCGGTGCCGATAATCTGATCGGATGACGCGCACCATCGACCTCGCCGTGATCGCGGGAGACGGAATCGGACCCGAAGTGACGGCCGAGGCGGTGAAGGTGCTGGACGCGGCGGTCGCCGGGGAGGCGCAACTCGCCGTCACCGCGTACCCGTTCAGTGCGGCGCACTACCTCGACACCGGCGCGATCCTCGGCGACGACGACCTGGCGGCTCTCGCCGGCCACGACGCGATCCTGCTCGGCGCGGTCGGCGGCGACCCGCGCGACCCCCGCCTCGCGGGCGGGATCATCGAACGCGGGCTGCTGCTGAAGCTGCGTTTCGCGTTCGACCACTACGTGAACCTGCGGCCCACCGTGCTGCACCCCACCGTGCAGAGTCCGCTCGCCGCCCCCGGCGACGTGGACTTCGTGGTGGTGCGGGAGGGCACCGAGGGGCCGTACGTCGGTAACGGCGGCAGCATCCGCACCGGCACCCCGCACGAGATCGCCAACGAGGTGAGCGTCAACACCGCGTTCGGTGTGGAGCGCGTCGTGCGCTACGCGTTCGAACTCGCCGAGAAGCGCCGCAAGCAGCTCACCCTCGTGCACAAAACGAACGTGCTCACCCACGCGGGCGGGCTGTGGGCCCGGCTCGTCGAGGCGGAGGCGGCCAATCATCCGGACGTGGCGTGGAACTACCTCCACGTGGATGCGGCGACCATCTTCCTGGTCACCGACCCTGCTAGGTTCGACGTCATCGTCACCGACAATCTCTTCGGCGACATCCTCACCGATCTGGCCGGCGCCATCAGCGGCGGCATCGGACTGGCGGCCTCGGGCAACATCAACCCCGACGGCACCTTCCCCAGCATGTTCGAGCCGGTTCACGGATCCGCGCCCGACATCGCCGGGCAGCAGAAGGCCGACCCCACGGCCGCGATCCTGTCGACCGTGCTCCTGCTCGACCACCTCGGGCTCCCGGATGCGGCCCGCCGGGTCGAGGCGGCGGTGGCATCCGACCTCGCCGACCGAGGAACCACGCCGCGCACGACCGCCGAGGTCGGCACCGCGATCGCAGCCCGACTGCACTGAATCCGGGCTCGCGGGAGCACAATAGAGTCCACGACTTCGAGAAGATGAGCCAGTCATGACCCTCAACCTCCTTCCCATGGCCACCCAGGACCTCCATTTCCAGGTGAGCCGCAACGAGAACGCCAAGACCCCCGAGGAGCGCGCCGCGATCCTCGAGAACCCCGGCTTCGGGCAGTTCTTCACCGACCACATGGTCGACGTGTGCTGGTCGGAGCGCGGCGGATGGCACCGTCCGCGCGTGCAGCCGTACGGTCCGATCTCGCTCGACCCGGCCGCCGCCGTGCTCCACTACGCGCAGGAGATCTTCGAAGGTCTGAAGGCATACCGCCACGCCGACGGCTCCATCTGGACGTTCCGCCAGGACCAGAACGCGGCCCGCATGCAGCGGTCGGCGCGACGCCTCGCCCTCCCCGAGCTGCCGGCCGAGTACTTCCTCGACTCGCTGAAGCAGCTGATCGCCGTCGACGGCGACTGGGTGCCCACCCAGGATGAGACCAGCCTCTACCTGCGTCCCTTCATGTTCGCGAAGGAGGCGTTCCTCGGGGTGCGTCCGGCGAAGAAGGTCAACTACTACCTGATCGCGTCGCCCGCCGGTGCGTACTTCACGGGCGGTATCACCCCGCTGTCGATCTGGCTCTCCACCACCTTCACCCGCGCCGGTCACGGCGGCATGGGGCAGGCGAAGACGGGCGGCAACTACGCCGCATCCCTCATCGCCCAGCAGGAGGCGTACGAGAACGGGTGCCAGCAGGTGCTGTTCCTCGACGCCCAGAAGGGCGAGTACCTGGAGGAGCTGGGCGGCATGAACGTGGTGCTCGTCACCCGCGACAACCGCCTCATCACCCCCGACTCGGACTCGATCCTCGAAGGCATCACGCTCGACTCGATCCTGCAGCTCGGTCGCGACCGCGGCTACACGGTTGAGCAGCGTCCGGTGACGATCGCCGAGTGGCGTGACGGTGTCGCCTCGGGCGAGATCGTGGAGGCGTTCGCCTGCGGCACCGCCGCCGTCATCACGCCGATCTCGGAGATCAAGTCGAACGAGTTCGGGATCTGGATGCCGGAGGTCGAAGACCGCGTGTCGTTGTCGCTGCGCGAGGAGCTCACCGGCATCCAGTACGGCCGCATCGACGACCGCCACGGCTGGTTGACCCGCCTCGACGCCTGACGTCGCTCGTCGAGCAGCCGATTTGATTCTCGGCGCATTCCGTCGATAATGTGACGCCATCGGGGGAAACCCCGGGGACCCGAAACCCGAACCCGTACCCGTGGAGTTCCCTGTGCATCGTCGTACGCCCCGCCTGCTTGCTGCTGCCTTCGCGACCGCGCTCACCGGAACGGTGGTGCTCGGCGCGGCTCTGCCGGCCGCCGCCGACACCGACGAGCTGTGGACCGAGAACCTCCGCTGGTTCAACATCGACTCCGAAACCCCCTACCTCGACGACGCAGAATCGGCGTACACCGACCTCCGCGGATCGGGTGTCGATCTCCCCTACGGCTGGACGGGCGACCTCTTCGACGGCGCGCTCTCCTCGTGGACGGTCACCGACGGTGTCTCGAGCAGTTCGATCATCTGGTCCGGGGTCTCCGAGTCGGTGGTCCCGGACGGCCGTTCGCAGTGGAACTATTCCGGATCCGCGAGCGCCTTCCCCGGCGCGACGTTCGCCGCGACGCTCGAGATCGAGGGAAGCACGGTGCGCTGGGTGATCACCCCGACCGCTGCTCCGGCGGGCCTCACCGTGAGCGCCTTCGGCAACCTCGGCTCCGACGGTGGCGAGACGGTGACGATCGTCACTCCGAACTCCGCCGTGGTGTCGTCCGACAACTCCGGCCGCGACCCGGTGATCGGCTACTGGTTCCAGGGCCCGTCGGGTGTGTGGACGCAGACCTCGGGTGACGGCGGCTTCTCGTTCTCCTTCGCGGACAGCGGCCCGGCGACGGTCGTGATCGCGGCGCAGGATTACGCCCGCTGCTCGAAGCAGACCGCCATCGACGAGATGACGGCACTGGTCCCCACTCTCGGTGCGCAGTTCGGCCTGACCCTCGACGGGGCCCTTGGGTGCCTCGCCGCCGATGCGCCCACGGCACTCGATCTCGACGTGGCCACCGACCAGACGCTCGCGCTCACGCTCGACCCCTCCGTCGACGAGTTCCTCGGAGGCAACACCCCGTTCGCGCTGGCGAGCGGCATCCGAACCTACTTCGGAGACCCGAGCCTTGTCGGTTCCGCCGTCGTCGGGCTTCCCGACGGCGTGACGGGCGTGATCGACCCGACCACCCAGACCCTGCAGCTCAGCGGCACGCCGACCGAGTCGGGCACCTTCGAGGCGAGCGCGATCGTGTACCGCACCGACGTGACCGACTACATGTTCGGTGATGAGGGGAACGGCATCCCGCTCGTTGCGTCGGTCACGGTGACGGTGAACGCGCCCGCCACGGTCGTCCCCGCGGAGACGCTGCCCGAAACCGGACCGGCCGACCAGGGTGTCGCGCTGGCGCTCGCCGGTGGCCTGCTGCTCGCGGGTGGTCTGGCGCTGGCCGGTGGCATGCGCGCGCGCCGCGTCGGCTGAGGCCGGGCGTCAGACGCGCTCGCTCACCGCATCCGCCGCGGCCGCGAGGTTCTCGGCGAGGGTGTGACCGGATGCCTTACGGGGCTTCAGGTCGTGGTCGCCGTCGGGTGCCCACTGGATGCGGATCGCCGGAGAGAGGGCGTACGTCTCCACCTCGGCGCGTGAGCCCATGATGTCGCGGTCGCCCTGGCAGATGAGGGTCGGGGTGGTGAGGCCCGCGAGGTGCGCCGTGCGCAGCTGCTCCGGCTTGCCCATCGGGTGGAACGGGTAGCCGAGGCACACGAGCGAGCGGATGCGTCCGCCGGCATGCAGCTCGTCAGCGATCATGCTGGCCACGCGTCCGCCGAACGACTTGCCTCCGATCGCCGGGGCGACGCCGGTCTCGGCGCGCACCTGGTCGACGACGGCGCGGTACTCGTCGAGTACCGCCTCCGCGCGCGGGTTCGGGCGCCGCACACCTTCGCGGCGTGCCGCCATGTAGGCGAACTCGAAGCGCGCCACCCGCACCCCGCGGTCGGCGAGCAGCTGCGACATGTCGTTCAGCCATCCGGAGTCCATAGGGGCGCCAGCCCCGTGGGCGAGGACGAGTACGCGGTCGGTGTCGTCGGGTCCGGTCCAGAGCAGTTCGGTCACGCTCCATGGTCGCAGAAGGGGGAGGGCTAGGCTCGAAGAGTGAGAGTCGCGCGCTTCAGCACCGGAGGTGACCCGCGTTACGGCATCGTCGACGACGACGAGCTGGTGGTGCTCGCGGGCGATCCCATGTTCGCCGGGTTCCAGCCCACGGGTGAACGGGTTCCGCTCACGGATGCGCGGCTGCTGGCGCCGGTGATCCCGCGGTCGAAGGTGGTGTGCGTGGGTCTCAACTACGCCGAGCATCGCGCCGATATGAAGGGCGTCGACGCCCCCGAGAACCCGCTCATCTTCCTCAAGCCGAACACCGCTGTGATCGGCCCGGGCGACCCCATCCGCATCCCGCCGGTCGACGGCCGCATCGTGCACGAGGGCGAGCTGGTGGTGGTGATCGGCAAGATCGCCAAGCAGGTGAAGGTGGAGGACTGGGCCGACTACGTGTTCGGCTACACGATCGGCAACGATGTGTCGGCGCGCGACCAGATGTTCGCCGACGGGCAGTGGGCCAGAGCCAAGGGCTACGACACCTTCGCGCCGCTCGGCCCCTGGATCGAGACCGAGCTCGACCCGAGTGCGCTCGAGATCCGCACCTGGGTCGACGGCGAGCCCCGCCGCCACGGCAACACGAGCGACCTGCTGCACAAGGTGCCCGAGCTGATCGCCTACATCTCGGATGTGTGGACGCTGCTGCCGGGCGACGTCATCATGACCGGCACCCCGTCGGGTCTCGGCGGTTTCGTGCACGGCCAGACGATCGACATCGAGATCGAGGGCATCGGCACGCTCAGCAATCCGGCGCTCACCCGCGACGCGCCCGCCGAGACGTGACCGACTCCGACACCACCGCTCTCACCGACGCCGACATCCGTCGGGCGCGTCGGCGCGGCCACGGGGTGCTGATCAGCGGGCAGGTTCTCGCCGGGCTCGGCATGGGCGCCACCATGTCGGCCGGGGCGCTGCTGATCACCGAGGTGTCCGGATCGGAAGCCTGGTCGGGCATGGCGGCCACCTCGTCGACGGTGGGCGCCGCGATCGCCTCCGTGCCGTTGGCCGCGCTCGCCACCCGCCACGGCCGCGCGCCCGCGCTCGCCACCGGCGCCCTCGTGGCGACGGGCGGCGCGATCGTGGGGCTGATCGCCGCGATCGTCGTCAACTTCCCGCTGCTGCTGCTCGGCATCGTGATGCTCGGCTTCGGCACGGCCGTCAACCTGCAGTCCCGGTTCGCCGCCACCGACCTCTCCGAACCCGACCGCCGGGGCCGCGACCTCGCCGTGGTGGTGTGGGCGACCACGGTCGGCGCGGTGCTCGGCCCCAATCTGATCGAACCGGCGGACGCGTTCGGTCGGTCGCTCGGCTTGCCCCCGCTCAGCGGTCCCTTCCTGTTCACGATCGCGGCGCAGGTGATCGCGTCCGTGATCTACCTCGTGGGCCTGCGCCCCGATCCGCTTCGTCTCGCCGCCCGCATCTCCCGCGAACGACCGAGCGCCCCCGAGGCGGCTCCCCGGCGTGCGGACGCGAACGGGGTGGCCACCGGCGTCATCGCCACCTCGCTCAGCCACGCCACGATGGTGGCGGTGATGGCGATGACGCCCGTGCACCTCGTGCACCACGGCGCCACCCTCGCCGTCGTCGGTTTCACGATCAGCCTGCACGTGCTCGGCATGTTCGCGCTGTCGCCCGTGTTCGGTCTGCTCGCCGACCGGCTAGGCCGCGAGGCCACCATCGGCATCGGCCAGGTGCTCCTGTTGGGTGCGCTCCTGATCGTCGCCGCCGGTGCGGAATCCGAAGTGTGGGTGACGCTCGGACTGTTCCTCATCGGCCTCGGGTGGAGCGCGTCGACGGTGGCCGGATCGACCCTCATCGCCGAATCCGCCGACCTCGAGCACCGCACCCGCATCCAGGGCCGGGCCGACCTGCTCATGTCGGCGGCGGGCGCCCTCGGCGGAGGCTTCGCGGGGCTCGTGCTCGCCGGCCTCGGATACGGCGGGCTGGCGCTCGTGGTCACGTCGCTCGTCGCGGCGGTGATGGTGGCGCTCGTCGTGCGGGCCACGCGCGGGCGGGCGAAGGCGCTCGCGTGAGCGCACGCCTGCACGAGCTGGCACCGGGTGCCGGGCTCGCCGTGGCGGGGGCCGCCGTCGCGTGGCTGATCTCGTGGGCGCTACCCGCCATTCCGTGGCTGACGGCGGCGTTCGTGATCGGCGTGGTGCTCGCCTGCATTCCGCCGCTGCGCCCCGCGCTCGACGGCGGGCTGCGGCCGGGACTCGGTTTCGCGGCGCGCACCCTGCTGCGTGCCGGCATCGTGCTGCTGGGGCTCGACCTGGCGCTCGGCGACATCGCCGCGCTCGGCGTGTGGGGAGTGCTGGCGATCGTCGCGCTCGTCACGGTCGCGTTCGCCGCCACCTACGGTGTCGCCAGACTCTTCCGGCTGCCGGGCGACGAGCCGGTGCTGCTGGCCGCCGGCTTCTCCATCTGCGGTGTCTCCGCGATCGGCGCGATGGCGGCCGCACGCCCCGCATCCGCCGGATCCAGATCCGCATCCGTGTCGAAAATGCAGGACTCGGCGACCCCCACCGCGCTGGTGACCCTGTTCGGCACAGCCGCCATCGTCATCCTTCCTGCATTGTCGACAGGGGCCGCGGCGCTCGGCTGGCCGATCTCGCCCGAGTTCTTCGGAGCGTGGGTGGGCGCGAGCGTGCACGACGTGGGTCAGGTGGTGGCGACGGCGCAGACTGCCGGCGCGGCCGCTCTCGCCGCGGCGATCGTGGTGAAGCTCACGCGGGTGCTGATGCTCGCGCCGATGGTGGCGATCGCCTCGCTGGGCGCCCGCCGCCGCGCCCGCACCGACGGCGTCACCGTGAAACTCCCGCCGGTGGTGCCGCTGTTCATCCTCGGCTTCGTGGCGCTCATACTGGTGCGCACGTTCCTGCCGGTTCCGGATGCGGTGGTCGCCGCCGCAGACGTCGTGCGCAACGCCCTCCTCGCCGCGGCGCTCGTCGCGATCGGTGCGGGGCTGCGCCTCGAGCGCCTCGTGCGCACGGGTGGTCGCGCGCTCGGCGCCGCCACCGTGTCGTGGGCGCTCATCCTGGTGCTGGGGGCGGGAGTCGCCTGGGTGGTGACGGCCTGAGAGGTCGCCCGACATGCGGCTGCCGTCCAGCCGGGAGAGGCACCCTGGAAGCATGCCGGAACATCCGCTCGATCCCACGCGCCTGCGGGATCAACCGGCTCTCACCTCGTCGCAGGGACGCAGCTGGCTGATCCTCGGGGGCCTGCTCGCGCTCATCTCGCTGGGCCTCCTCGTGCCGATGGCGCTCATGAACATGCCGCCCGTGCCGGTGCCGCTCACCGCCGCGATCGTGATCGTGATCCTGTACCTGGGGATGGTGATCGTGCGTTTCGCGACCCCGCCCGGCCGTCTGCGTCTCGGTCTGCTGGCGATCGACATGCTCGCCATCGCGTTCGTCGCCGTTCTGGCGGTGGTGCTGGTGGCCGAGTTCGCGGCAGGATCGTGACCGTGAAGTACCAGACGACTCTGCTGCAGACGGGCAACAACACCGGCATCGAAGTGCCCCCGGAGCTCGTCGAGGAGCTCGGCGGCGGCAAACGCGCGGCGGTGAAGGTGACCGTCAACGGCTACGCCTACCCGTCGACGATCGCGTCGATGGGGGGCAAGTTCCTCATCCCGTTCTCGTCCGACAAGCGTGCCGCTACCGGCATCGCGGGCGGCGACCCCATCGAGGTCGAGCTGGTGCTCGACACAGAACCGCGCATCATCGAGCCGACGCCGGACCTCGCAGAGGCGCTCGCCGCGAACCCGGCTGCCGCGGCCGCGTGGGAGAAGCTCGCACCGAGTCACCGCAAGGCGCACGTCACCGCCATCGAGGGGGCGAAGGCTGCCGAGACCCGCGCCCGCCGCGTGGCGGCTGCGGTCGAGAAGCTCGCCGCCGGCTGAGTTCAGGGCTGGCGGGTCGACTCGCGCAGCACGAGTCGCGTCGGCAGCGGGGTGTCTTCGGTGACGGTCTCGGGGTCCTCCACCGCCACGAGCACCTTCTGCATGATGAGCCCGCCGAGCGCCGCGAAGTCCTGCCGCACCGTCGTCAGCGGCGGGAAGAGGTAGCCGGCCTCGGGCACGTCGTCGAAGCCGACGACGCTCACGTCCTCGGGCACCCGAATGCCGCGCTGCCGGAATGCCGACAGCAGCCCGATCGCCATATGGTCGTTCGCCGCGAACACCGCCTCGCCGGGCTGGATGTCGAGCTCGCTCGCCACGGCGAACCCGCTCGCCGCCGACCAGTCGCCGCGCGACGGCTTCACGATGTCGAGGCGGCGTCCGATCAGCTCGTCGCGCCATCCGCGTTCCCGTTCGATGGCGTCGGGGTTCTCGAGCGGTCCGCCGAGGTGCAGGATGCGGGTGTGGCCCAGCTCGGCCAGGTGGCGCACCGCGGCGCGCGCTCCCCGGTACTGGTCGATCGACACGATCAGCGGGCTCGGGCGCGGGGATGCCGCCACCGCCACCACCGGGATCGACAGGTCGAGGGCGCGCACCACCTCCAGCACGGCGACGTCGACCACGATCAGCACGATCGCGTCGACCCGTTGGCGCAGCAGCGCCTCGACGAGCGACTTGACGGCGGCGGGGTCGTCATCGAGTGAGCTCACCGTCTCGACGCTGTAGCGGGCGGCGCGGGCGGCGAAGTTGAAGTGCATGGCGATGGAGCTGGGGCCGAAGTCGGAGACCCCCGGCGAGACGAGGCCGATGGTGCGGGTGCGTCGGGTGACGAGCGCGCGCGCCGCGGGGGAGGGGCTGTATCGCAGCTGCGCGATCGCCTGCTCGACGCGGGCGCGGGTTGCGGGTCGCACGTTCGGCAGGTCGTTGAGCACACGCGAGACGGTCTGGTGCGACACCCCCGCGAGGCGGGCGACGTCGAAGATGTTGGCGGCGCGCGCGCCCTTGTCGTCGGAGCTCATCGTCGGCCGGTCACCCCTCGTCGTCCGGTCGGGCGACGAGCGCCAGGAGGGAGTCGGCGGTCAACTGCTCGGCGGCGTGCGACGACACGATCTCGCCGCTGCGCAGCACGATCACGCGGTTCGAGACACGCAGAACCTCTTCGAGTTCGGCCGAGATGAACATCACCGACAGTCCGTTGTCGGCCAGTTCGCTCACCAGGTTCTGGATCTCGACCTTCGCCCCCACGTCGATGCCGCGGGTGGGTTCGTCGAGCACGAGCACCCGGGGTGCCAGGGCGAGCAGCCGCGCGAGCAGCACCTTCTGCTGGTTGCCGCCCGAGAGGGTGCCGGCCGCGCGTTCCGGGTCGGCGGGGCGGATGTCGAGGGCGTCGATCCAGCTGGCCGCCAGTTCGCGTTCGCGGGCGGTGGGGATGCGGTGCAGGATGCCGCGTTGCGCCTGCAGGGCGAGGGTGATGTTCTCGCGCACCGACAGTTCGCTGATGATGCCGTCGGTGCGGCGGTTCTCGGACGAGTAGACGACGCCGAGCGAGATCGCCTGCCGCGGCTGGCGGGGGTGCTGTTGAACCCCGGCGATGCGGATGATGCCGGAGCCGATGCCGTCGACGCCGGTGAGTGCGCGCGCCAGTTCGGTGCGGCCGGAGCCGAGCAGCCCGGCGACGCCCAGCACCTCGCCTTCGACGAGGTCGACATCCGCCCCCTGGATGCCGGCGGCGCTCACGTCGCGTGCGCTGAGGTACGGGGTGGTGATCTCGGCGGTGGGCGGGTCGCTGCGGGGACGCACCGCGAGTTCGCCGACACTGCGCCCGAGCATCTTCTGCACGAGGTCGATGCGCAGCAGTTCGCGGGTGAGGTACTCGCCCACGAGGCGGCCGCCGCGCAGCACGGTCACCCGGTCGCAGATCTCGTACACCTGGTCGAGGAAGTGGGAGACGAACAGGATGGCGACGCCGCGCTGCTTGAGTTCGCGGATCACCCGGAACAGTTCGGCGACCTCGTCGAGGTCGAGGCTGGAGGTGGGCTCGTCGAGCACCAGCACCTTCACGTCGGTGGAGATGGCGCGCGCGATGGCGACCAGCTGCTGCACGGCGAGGGAGTGCGCCCCGAGCTGGGAGGCGGGGTCGATGTCGAGCCCCAGGTCGGCGAGGGCGGTGCGTGCGTCGGCCCGCATCCGCTTCCAGTCGATCACCCCGAGCCGCCGCGGTTCCCGCCCGAGCCAGATGTTCTCGGCGACGGTCAGGTTCGGCAGCAGGTCGATCTCCTGGTAGACCGTGCTGATGCCGGCCACGAGGGCGTCGTGCGGGTTCGTGAAGTGCACCTGCTCGCCGTCGAGCCGGATGATGCCGGCGTCGAGGGGCAGCGCACCGGTGAGGGCTTTGATGAGCGTCGACTTGCCGGCGCCGTTCTCGCCCATCAGCGAATGCACCTCACCGGGGAACATCCGGAAGTCGACGCGGTCCAGCGCCAGCTCGGCCGGGAAGCGCACCGTGGCTCCCACGACCTCGACGACGGGCTGGGTCATGGACATATCATGCCCGGATGCGGCGCCCCCCGGCGGCAGGCGCGGGCGTCACCGCCTGCTCGACCGCGCCACGATGAGCCGCTGCACCACCACGAACAGCAGCAGCAGCGCACCGATCGAGATGCGGGTCCACGACTGGTCGGCGCCGAGGAACGAGATGGCCGTCTTGATGGTGCCGTAGACGAACACGCCGATCATCGATCCGACGACGTACCCGGAGCCGCCCGTGAGCAGGGTGCCGCCGATGACGACCGCGGCGATCGTGTCGAGTTCGGTGCCGATGCCGTTGAGCGGGTAGGAGGCCCCCGTGTAGGCGGTGAAGACGACGCCGGCGAGACCGGCGCACAGGCCGCTCACGACGTACGCGAGCAGCTTGGTGCGCACCACCGGCAGACCCATGAGCCGTGCCGAGGATTCGTTGCCGCCGATCGCGTAGATGGTGCGTCCGAAGCGCGTGTAGGCGAGCACGAGCGTGCCTACGAGCACCACCAGCAGGGCGATGATGCCGGTGGGGGTGATGTAGAAGCCGCCGGGTGCGCCCTGGATGCGGGTGGACTGCAGCCAGAGGATCGCCGGGTCCTCGACCTTGATCGACGACAGGCTCACCATGAACGCGAGCCCGCGGGCGGCGAACATCGCCGCGAGCGAGGCGATGAACGGCTGCACGTCGAAGTACTGCACGAGGATGCCGACGGCGAGTCCCATCGCGGATCCGATGAGCAGCATCACCGGCACCACGACGCCGGCGGGCAGTCCGTCGCGCAGCAGGCTCGCTCCGAGCATCCCGGTGAAGGCCATCACGGCACCCACGGAGAGGTCGATGCCGCCGGTGAGGATCACGAACGTCATGCCCACGGCGAGGATGAAGAGGTACGCGTTGTCGAGCAGCAGCGCCGACAGCACCCGCGGGGTGAGGAAGTTGCCGAAGTACAGCTGCGCCGTCACCAGCATGATGATGAGGATCGCGAGGGCCGCGAACACGGGCACCCACGAGGCGCGGCGGCTGAGGAACCGCTTCACCATGCCGGTCGTCGTGGCCGTGCCGGCCGTCGCCTGAACGCTGGTCACGAGGCCACCTCCGCCTTGTCGGTGTTGCGGGTGCGCAGCGACTGGCCGAGGCGGGCGATCCCGCCCCGTACCCGCGGCGACTGCACGAGGACGACGATCACGACCACGATCGCGAGGAACAGCGGGCTCACCGCCGGCGGCACGCCCAGGAAGGTGATCGTCGACTTGAGGGTCTGGATGGTGAACACGCCCACGACGGTGCCGGCGATGGAGAACTTGCCGCCCATGAGGGAGGTGCCGCCGAGCACCACCGCGAGGATCGCATCCAACTCGATGTAGAGGCCGGCGGCGTTCGCGTCGGCGGCCATGATGTTGGAGCTGTAGAGGATGCCGGCGAAGCCTGCGAGCAGACCGCTCGCCGCGTAGGCGCCCCAGATGATGCCGCGGGAGCGGACGCCCGCGAGGCGGCTGGCCTCCGGGTTGATGCCCACCGCCTCCGTCAGCACGCCGAGCGCGGTACGACGTTCGACGAGTGCCATGATGAGCACCGCCGCGATGGAGACGTAGAACGCGAACGGGAGGCCCGCGAAGTACCCCTGCGCCATGAACTTGTAGGGGTCGGAGTTGATGGTGGTGATGAAGCCGCCGGTGATCAGCAGCGCCACACCGCGGCCGGCGAGCATCAGCACCAGGGTGGCGATGATCGGCTGCACGCCGACCACGGCTACCAGGAAGCCGTTCCACACCCCCAGCACCAGCGCCACGAGCACCCCGGTGGCGATGGCCACGAGCACGGTGCCCAGGTCGTTGGGGGTCGACGATCCGGAGATGATCGTGAGGGCGACTGCCCCCGACACGGCCATGATGGCGCCCACCGACAGGTCGATGCCGCGGGTGGCGATGACCACCGTCATACCGAGTGCGACCAGCATGAGCGGCGCGCTGTTGCGGAGGATGTCGATCAGCGGCCCGTAGAGCTGGCCGTTCTGCACCGTCACGCTGATGAACGACGGGCGCGCGACCGTGTTCACCACGATCAGCGCGAGCAGCGCCACCACCGGCCAGAACAGCCGGTGTTTCACGATTCTCTTCATGCCACGTTCTCCGGGCTCTCCAGGGGTTGCTGGCTCTCGTGCTCTTCGGCGATGAAGGCCACGAGGTCTCCGACTTCGATGTCGTGCGAGGTGAGTTCGCCGATCTTACGACGATCGCGCATCACGACGATGCGTTGGGCGAGGCGGATGACCTCCTCGAGTTCTGACGAGATGAACACCACGGCGAGGCCCTGGGCGCTCAGCTCGGCGACCTTCTTCTGGATGTCGGCCTTCGCGCCGACGTCGATGCCGCGAGTGGGCTCGTCGAGGATGATCAACTGCGGCGCGGTGGCGAGCCAGCGGGCGAGCAGCACCTTCTGCTGGTTGCCGCCCGACAGGTTGCGCACGAGCGCGTTCGGGTTCGCGGGGCGCACCCCGAGCGCCTGGATGTACTCGTCGACCACCGCATCCTGTTCGGCTTTGCGGATCTTGCGCAGGGCGCCGCGCTTGGCCTGGATGCCGAGCACGATGTTCTCGGCCACCGTCAGGTCGCCGATGATGCCCTCGGCGCGGCGGTCTTCGCTCGACAGCGCGATGCGCCGGTCGATGGCGTGCCGGGGGTTCGTGATGCGGGCGGGCTTGCCGCGCACCTCGATGCGTCCCGCATCCGCACGGTCGGCGCCGTACAGCAGACGCACCAGTTCGGTGCGGCCGGAGCCGAGGAGCCCCGCGATGCCGACGACCTCACCGTCGTAGATGTCGACGTCCGCCGGCTCGAGCACACCCTTCTTGCCTACGCCGGTGGCGCGCAGCACGGGGACGGCGTCCCGGTCGATGGTGCGTTCGGCGGAGCGGGAGAGGGCGTCGAGCTCGTCGAGTTCGCGGCCGATCATCTTCGAAATGAGTTGGGCGCGGGGGAGCTCGGATGCCGGGTACTCGCCCACGAGGGTGCCGTTGCGCAGCACGGTGAGACGGTCGGAGATCTCGTACACCTGGTCGAGGAAGTGGGTGACGAAGAGGATCGCGACGCCGCGGTCGCGCAGGTCGCGGATCACGCCGAACAGCTGCTCCACCTCGACCCGGTCGAGGCTGGAGGTGGGTTCGTCGAGAACCAGCACCGTCGAGTCGGTGACCATGGCGCGACTGATGGCGACGAGCTGCTGGATGGCGATCGAGTGGCTGACGAGCAGCGTGCGGGTGTCGAGCACCACGCCGAGGCCAGCCAGGTGGCGTTCGGCTTCGCGGTGGGTGGCCTTCCAGTCGATGCGGCCGAGGGCGCCGCGCACCTCGTGGCCGAGCATGACGTTCTCGCCGACGGAGAGGTTCGTGCAGAGGTTCACCTCTTGGTACACGGTCGAGATGCCGGCGGCCTGCGCGTCGGCGGTGCCGCGGATGGTGCGCTGCTGGCCGCCGACCGTGATGGTTCCCGCGGTGATCGTGTAGACGCCGGTGAGGGCCTTGATGAGGGTGGACTTGCCGGCACCGTTCTCGCCCATGAGGGTGTGCACCTCGCCGGCGCGCAGGGTGAAGTCGACGCCGTCGAGAGCCTTGACGCCGGGGAACTCGATCGTGATGCCGCGCATCTCGACGACCGGCGGGGCTGCGGGGTCCTGGGGCATGGGAAGTCCTGACGTGTGTGGTTCCGCCGGGGACCGGTGCGCCCCGGTCC
>JAEWJX010000049.1 GCA_023386365.1 Actinomycetes bacterium
GGGCCGCTTGTGTATACAAGCGGCCCCTTCTCGGGCTATTCCGTAGCGTAACCAGGGTTCAGTGTATACATTGAGTCTGTGAGCATGCCCAGCGGACGCGCCAGCGATCGGGCGTACGACGTGCTGCGGGAGGAAATCCTGCAGTGGCGCCTCGCGCCCGGAACGGTGCTCGGAGAGGTCGAGCAGTCCGCCCGGCTCGGCGTCTCGCGCACCCCGCTGCGAGAAGCCCTCTCCCGACTCTCCTCCGACGGCCTCGTCGAATCGCAGTCGGGCCGTGGTCTCGTCGTGTCGTCCGCATCCGTCGACGACGTTCGGGAGCTCTTCGAACTTCGCGAAGCCCTCGAGACCGCAGCGGCCGCGCTCGCCGCGCGACGTCGAGACCCCGCCCAGTTCGCCTCGCTCGCCGACGAGTTCGAGCGTGCCGCCGAACTCGTCAGCAGCAACCAGCTCGACGCGTATTACGACCTCGTCGGACGGTTCGACGACGCGATCGATGCCAGCCTCGCCAATCCGTCGCTCGTCACCGCCCTCCGCGGGGTGCGCACCCACCTGCAGCGCATCCGTCGGCTCGCCCAGGACGACCCCGCACGACTCGTGCGCGCCGCGTCCGAGCACCGCCTCATCGCCGAGGCCATCCGCGACGGAAACGCCGACCTCGCCCGCAACGCCACCGCCGTGCACCTGCACGCGAGCCTCCACCACATCGTCTCGAACACGCACGCCGATCCGAAGGAACGCCCATGAAGCTCCACACCGTCCGCACCCACCGCAGCGACGAAGGCCTCGAACGCTCCGACGAGCTCGCCTGGAAGGTGGCCCAGGTCGCGGCCGACCCGGTCGCCGTCGACGCCGACGTCGCCGAGATGATCGTGAACCGCGTCATCGACAACGCCTCGGTCGCCGTCGCCTCGCTGTCGCGGGGGCCGGTCGTGGCCGCTCGTGGGCAGGCTCTCGCGCGCCCGCAGACCGATCCCCGCCCCGGGCACGCCGGCGCGAGCATCTTCGGTGTCGACGCCGCCGCGCAGCCGGAGTGGGCCGCCTGGGCCAACGGCGTCGCCGTGCGTGAGCTCGACTACCACGACACCTTCCTCGCCGCCGAGTACTCCCACCCGGGCGACAACATCCCGCCGATCCTCGCCGTCGCCCAGCACACTGGCGCCGACGGCGCGGCCCTCGTGCGGGGCATCGCCACCGGCTACGAGATCCAGATGGACCTTGTGCGCGCCATCAGCCTGCACAAGCACAAGATCGACCATGTCGCCCACCTCGGCCCATCGGCCGCGGCCGGCATCGGCACCCTGCTCGGCCTCGCACCCGAGACGATCTACCAGGCCATCGGCCAGGCACTCCACACCACCACCGCCACCCGCCAGTCGCGTAAGGGTCAGATCTCCACCTGGAAGGCCCACGCCCCCGCGTTCGCGGGCAAGATGGCGGTCGAAGCGATCGACCGGGCGATGCGCGGCCAGACCTCCCCGGCGCCTATCTGGGAGGGCGAAGACGGCGTCATCGCGTGGCTGCTCGACGGCCCCGACGGGCGCTACGAGGTGCCGCTGCCGGAGGCGGGGGAGTCGAAGCGCGCCATCCTCGACAGCTACACGAAGGAGCACTCGGCCGAATACCAGGCGCAGGCCTGGATCGACCTGGCCCGCAAGCTCGGCGTACAGCATCCCGAGTTGCGGAACCCGGATGCGGTCACCGCGATCGTGCTGCACACCAGCCACCACACGCACTACGTGATCGGCTCGGGCGCGAACGACCCGCAGAAGTACGACCCGACGGCCAGCCGCGAGACGCTCGACCACTCGATCCCGTACATCTTCACGGTCGCACTCCAGGATGGCGCGTGGGATCACGTCGCCTCCTATGCGCCCGAACGCGCGGGTCGGCCCGACACCGTCGCCCTGTGGCACAAGGTCACCACGGCGGAGGACGCCGAATGGACCCGCCGCTACCACTCGGAGGACCCCGACGAGAAGGCGTTCGGGGGTCGCGTCGAGATCGAGCTGGCCGACGGGTCGCGCATCGTCGACGAGATCGCCGTCGCCGACGCCCACCCGCTGGGTGCGCGTCCGTTCGTGCGCGTCGACTACGTGAAGAAGTTCCGCACCCTCGCCGATGGCGTGCTCGCCGACGCCGAGATCGAGCGGTTCCTCGGCCTCGCCGAGCGCCTCCCCGAGTTGAGCGCCGTCGAGGTGGCCCAGCTCAACGTCACCGCGACCGGCCTCCCGGTCGCCCCGGAAGGACTGTTCTGATGCTGCACTCGAAACTGACCGCCTCCGCCAAGCGGCAGGCGTTCCGCGCGCGACTCGCGTCCGGCGAGCTGGTGCGGATGCCGGGGGCCTTCAACCCGCTCTCGGCGAAGCTCATCGAGGAGAAGGGCTTCGAGGGTGTCTACATCTCGGGCGCCGTGCTCTCCGCCGACCTGGGGCTTCCTGACATCGGCCTGACGACGCTCACCGAGGTCGCGCAGCGTGGCGGGCAGATCGCCCGCGTCACCGACCTTCCGACCCTCATCGACGCCGACACCGGCTTCGGCGAGCCGATGAACGTGGCGCGCACGGTGCAGATCCTCGAAGACGCGGGCGTCTCGGGCCTCCACCTCGAAGACCAGGTCAACCCGAAGCGGTGCGGTCACCTCGACGGCAAGGCGGTCGTCGACGAACAGACCGCGCTCAAGCGCATCCGTGCGGCGGTGGAGGCGCGACGCGACCCCGACTTCCTCATCATGGCGCGGACCGACATCCGCGGCATCGACGGTCTCGAGGCGGCGAAGGACCGCGCCAAGGCGCTCGTCGACGCGGGCGCCGACGCGATCTTCCCCGAGGCGATGGCCGACCTGACCGAGTTCGAGGCCATCCGGGCGGCGGTCGACGTGCCGGTGCTGGCGAACATGACCGAGTTCGGCAAGTCGGAGCTGTTCACCACGCAGCAGCTCGCCGACGTGGGCGTCAACATCGTGATCTTCCCGGTCTCGCTGCTGCGGCTCGCGATGGGGGCCGCCGAACGCGGGCTCGACACCATCCTCTCCGAAGGTTCTCTCACGAGTCGTGTACCTGAGATGCAGACCCGTGCGAGGCTGTACGAACTGGTCGACTACGCGGGGTACTCGGAGTTCGACGCCGGCGTCTACACCTTCGATCTGAAGAACAACAGGAGCTGACATGACCGAGACCGACATCAAGAAGGGACTCGCGGGCGTCGTCGTCGACGTGACCGCGATCTCGAAGGTCAACCCCGAGACGAATTCGCTGCTCTACCGGGGCTACCCGGTGCAGGAGCTGGCCGCCAACTGCACCTTCGAGGAGGTCGCCTACCTGCTTTGGTACGGCGAGCTGCCCACCCCCGTGCAGCTGGAGGAGTTCCAGGCGTTCGAGCGGCAGCATCGCGAGCTGTCCCACGTCGCCAAGCACGCCATCGACCTGCTGCCGCTCGAGGCGCACCCCATGGATGTCGTCCGCACGGCCGTGTCGGCGTACGGAGCAGCCGACCCGAGCGTCGGCGACGCGTCGCCCGAGGCGCAGCTCGACCAGGCGAAGCGGCTGTTCGCCCAGCTGCCGGCGATCGTCGCCTACGCGCAGCGCCGCCTGCGCGACGAGGAGGTCGTGGAGCCCCGCGACGACCTCGGTTACTCGGCCAACTTCCTGCACATGACCTTCGGGGAGGTGCCGGATCTGGTGGTCGTCACCGCGTTCGACGTCTCGATGATCCTGTACGCGGAGCACTCGTTCAACGCGTCCACCTTCACCGCCCGCGTCGTCACGTCGACGATGGCCGACCTCTACTCGGCGGTCACCGCCGCGATCGGCGCCCTCAAGGGGCCCCTGCACGGCGGAGCGAACGAGGCCGTCATGCACACCTTCGACGAGATCGTGTTCGCCGACCGTGCCGAGCAGTGGCTCGACGAGGCGCTCGCCGAGAAGCGCAAGATCATGGGCTTCGGTCACCGCGTCTACAAGAACGGCGACTCCCGGGTGCCCACGATGAAGGCGGCGCTCGACACCCTGCTCGCCGAGTACGACCGCCCCGACCTGGGTGATCTGTACACGGCGCTCGAGCAGGCCATGGACGAGCGCAAGGGCATCAAACCCAACCTCGATTACCCGTCCGGCCCTGCCTACCACCTCATCGGGTTCGACACGGAGCTGTTCACGCCGCTCTTCGTCGCCAGCCGTGTCACCGGCTGGACCGCGCACATCCGCGAGCAGGCGGCGGCGAACGCGCTCATCCGCCCGCTCTCTGAGTACGTCGGCTCAGCGGAGCGTCACATCACGGCGTGATGCCGAGGCTCGCGCAGGCGGCCGCCGTGTCGCCTGCGCAGAGCTTGCTCACGCTCACATCGCCCGCGCGCACGACGGCGGGGATGCTGTCGGCCGTTACGAGCACCGGGTCGAGGGTGAAGTACGGGGTGCCGTCGTCTAGGGTCGTCGCCGACTCGAGCGGTGAGCCGTTGAGGATGCTGATGATGAGCTGCGCCGTCGCCTTGGCTTCCACCCGGTAGGGCTTGTACACGGTCGAGGTCTGCTTGCCGAGCAGCACGTTGCGCAGCCCTTCGAGGGTCGCGTCCTGACCGCTGACCGGCACCACGAGCCCGCTCTGGTCGAGCGCGATGACGGCGCCGATGGCGTTGGTGTCGTTGGCGGCCCAGACCGCATCCACTCCGCCGTTCGCGGCGATGGCCGCCTGCACGGCGGCGGATGCGGCGAGCCGGTCCCAGGCGCCGGGCGCCTCGGCGACGGGGGAGACGCCCGCGGCCGACAGCACCTCCAGTGCACCTTCGGCGATCATCGCGGAGCTGCCGTCGGCGTCATCCCCCGGGAGGTAGACCACCCGCGCGGTCGCCGGGTCGGTTCCGGATGCGGCGAGCCCGTCGAGGATCGAGCGGGCCTGCAGGCGGCCCACCTCCACGTTGTCGAACGACACGTAGTAATCGGCCCCCGCGAGCGGCCGCTCGTAGGCGATCACCGCGGCGCCCTGCGCCTTCGCGGCGGTCACCACGTCGGCTGCGGCGCCTTCGAAGTCGACGAGCACCATCACGCCGCACCCCTTCGCCAGCTGGCGCTTCGCGATGTCGGCGTAGTTGCGCGCCTGGCCGAGCGCGTTGCCGATCTCGACCTCGAATCCGAGGTCGGAGATCGCCTCGTCGAGTGCGGGCCGGTCGCCCTGGTCCCAACGCGGGGAGGAGACGGAGTCGGGCAGGATCACACAGGCCCGTGTCGACGACACCCCGGCGGCGACCTCCGCCTCGGCGGGGGTCGAACACGCGGTGAGAGCCGCCCCCGCGAGAGCCGCGAGCGCGATCGCGGCGCCCTGACGTGTACGTGCGTGTGCCTTCATCGTGCATCCCCCCGGGTGTCTTGACCGAAGGGTAGGAGCCGTTTGTTTCACCTGCGTGAACCCGGGAGCCGGATTCGACCCCCGTTCGGGGCGAAAACAGGAGGCCGCCCCGGTCTCCCGGGACGGCCTCCTGTGCGTGAGACGTGCGTCAGGTGCGCATCAACGATCCGCCGGCCCGCACACGCGACACCGCGTCGACCGTCGCCGCGAGGATCAGCACACCGCCGGTGACGATGTAGTTCACACCCGCCGGCAGGTTCAGCAGCCCGAGGCCGTTCGCGATCACGGCGATCACGAGGGCACCGATGGCCGCGTGCATGAGGCGCCCGCGTCCGCCGAAGAGGCTGACACCACCGACGACAGCTGCGGCGACACCGCTCAGCACGATCGCGGTTCCGAATCCGGCGTTCACCGATCCGACCTTGCTCGCGCTGAACACACCCGACACGACGGCCAGCACCGAACACACCACAAACGCCGCCCACCGGATGGTGATCACCTTCACGCCGGAGCGTCGCGCCGCTTCGGCGTTACCGCCGATGGCGTAGATGTAGCGGCCGAACTTGGTGCGGTCGAGGATGAACGTGCCGAGCCAGAGGATCGCCAGCACGATCGGCACCACGATCGGCACGCCTTCGATGACCTTGATGCTCGAGGAGCGGTTGGTGCTGAGCACGGCCACCACGAAGCCTCCGACGAGCGCGATCACCGCGAGCTTCGCCCAGACGAGCGCGATGGTGCGGTTCGGCACGCCGGCCCGGGTGCGCAGGCGCCGGTCCCACATGGAGGTGGCGAACGAGATCAGCAGGATGATGCCGAGCATCGCCCAGCCCGCCCAGATCGGCAGGTTCGCGTTCTGGATCGCCAGGAACTCCGGGATCTGGATGCGGAACACGCCGCCGTCGCCGAGCAGGATGAGCGTCACGCCCTGCAGTCCGATGAACAGGCCCAAGGTGACGACGAACGATGGGATGCCGACCCTCGCCACGAAGAAGCCGATGAAGAAACCGATCACGAAGCCGACGAGGAGGGCCAGCACGAGGGCGACCATCCAGTTCATGTTGATGCCGTCGGGCTTGGTGAGTACGACGAACAGCGACAGCGCGACACCGGAGGTGACACCCGCCGAGAGGTCGATCTCGCCGAGCAGGATCACGAACACCAGCGCCATGGCCAGCATCACGAGGGATGCCGCCTGGGTGAGCAGGTTCGCGAAGTTGCGTTCCGTGAGGAAGTACTGCTGCCCGAGCATCGTCTGGCTGAGGATCGTGAACAGCACGACCAGCACGAGGAGGCCGCCGATCGCGGGCAGCGCACCCATGTCGCCGTGGCGCACGCGCTGGAAGTAGGCGCTCACCTGCTCCTTGATGCCGCCTTCCTGGCCGCTGCCGATGAACCCGCCCTCCGCGGGCAGGTTCGTGGTGTCGGTCCGCACCGGCACCTTCGGGTTGTCGGGGGCGCTCATGCTGCTGCTCCGTTGTAGGTCTTGCTGCCGGTGATGTAGCCGACGACGTCGTCGCTCGTGGTCTCCGAGGTGGGGATGGATGCGACCATCGTGCCGAGGTACAGCACGTTGATGTAGTCGGCCACCTTGAAGACGTCCTGCAGGTTGTGGCTGATGATGATGACCGCGACGCCCTGGTCGGCGAGGCGGCGAACCAGGTTCAGCACCTGCTCCGTCTGCGCGACGCCGAGGGCGGCGGTGGGCTCGTCGAGGATGACGAGCTTGGCCTTCTTGAGCACGGACCGCGCGATCGCGACCGTCTGACGCTGGCCTCCGGAGAGCGACGAGACCTTCTGCCGCACCGACTTGACGGTACGCACCGAGAGGGAGCGCAGGGTCTCGCTCGCCTCGCGCTCCATCTGGCCCTCGTCGAAGATGCCGCCGGCCGTCTCTTCACGTCCGAGGAACATGTTCTGCACGATGTCGAGGTTGTCGCAGAGGGCGAGGTCCTGGTACACGACCTCGATGCCGAGACGCGACGCCTCACGCGGCGAGTGGAGGTGGACCTCTTCGCCTTCGAAGCGCACCTGGCCGCCGTCGTAGGGCTGCACGCCCGCGAGGCCCTTGATGAGCGTCGACTTGCCGGCGCCGTTGTCGCCGACCAGGGCGGTCACCTTGCCGGCGTAGGCCTTGAGGTTGACCCCCTTCAGCACGCTGACAGGGCCGAAGCTCTTCACGATCCCCGTGAGTTCGATGAGGGGCGCATCCATCACTTCCCCCTCCTTTCTGGGACGTCGTCGTCCCGTTTCGTTCATGTTCCCGCTCTGACGGCCTCGTGTCGACCGTGGGGAAGGGGCCCCGCGCCGGGGAATGTATCCGACGCGAGGCCCCTCCTCATGGTGTTACTTGACGCCGTACTCTTCGCACTTGGCGGCGACGTCGCCGGTGCAGAGCTCCGACGCGCTCGCGTTGCCGTCGTCGATGACCTTCTGCACGTCGGCCGGCCCCACGAGAACGGGGGTGACCGCGACGTACGGGGTGCCGTCGTCGAGCTTCTTGTCGACCGTCGGGGTCTCGCCGTTCAGCAGCTGGATGGCGAGCTCGGATGCGGCCTCCGCCTCGAGCTGGAAGGGCTTGTAGACCGTGGCGGTCTGCTTGCCCAGCAGCACGTTCTGGAGTCCGGCGACCGACGCGTCCTGACCCGAGACGGGAACGGTGAGGCCGTTCTTGTCGAGGATCGAGATGATGCCGGCAGCGTTCGCGTCGTTGGCGGACCACACGGCGTCGACCTTGCCACCGAGCGAGGTCAGAGCCTGCTCGAAGTTGTCGGCCGACTTCTCGGTGTCCCAGACACCGGTGGGCTCGGCGGCGGGCTTGATGCCCGCAGCCTCCATGACCTCGACGGCTCCGTCGTGGAACATGGCCGCGTTGCCGTCGGACGGGTCGCCGCCCATGTAGACGACGATCGCGGTGGCCGGGTCCTTGCCGGCGGCCTCGAGGCCGTCGACGACGGACTGGCCCTCGAGCGCGCCCACCTGCACGTTGTCGAACGACACGTAGTAGTCGGCGCCCGCGATGGGACGGTCGTAGGCGATGACCGGGATGCCCTCGGCCTTGGCCTTCTCGGCGACGGTGACGCCGGCGCCCTGGTAGTCGACGAGGAGCATCACGCCGCAGCCCTTGGAGAACTGCTGGTCGGCGATCGTCGCGTACTGGTTGGTGTCACCCTGCGCGTTCTGGATGTCGGCTTCGAAGCCGGCGTCCTCGAGTGCCTTCTGCAGGGCGGGGCGGTCGCCGTTCTCCCAGCGGTCCGAGGACTCGGTGTCGGGAAGGATGATGCAGGCGCGGGTCGAGTCCGTTCCGCCGCCTCCACCTCCGTCACCCGAGCTGGAACATCCGGTCAGAACCAGTGCAGATGCACCGGCGAGTGCGGCGATCGAAATCAACGATGACTTCTTCACGTCACTCCCTTTCTCATGGTGTGAGGGGTAACTTCCTCGAGTACCACTCTCGGCATTGAACAGTGGCAGTGTGATTGTGCACTGACTTCAAGAGTTGAAGATACTGGCGACCGCGTGTTTTGCGTAACTATTCGGTAACAGGCCCGAGTTCTATAGAGAAAGCCGGGCGAGAGGGATGCTCTCGCCCGGCTGAGTTCACTTCACGACGTGAACGCTTACTATCTCGCGGCACCCGCCAGCGAGCCCGTCGTCGTGGCGACGTCCGGGTCGTACACCACGCACGACACCAGACGGTCACCCTGCGCCCAGCTGTCCGCGGTGGGCGTGAACGGGTAGTAGTTGAGCACCGAGGACTCGTATTCGAGGCCCACGAACCCGGCGAACTCGGCGTAGCACGCCTCGTCCGACTGCGTGGCGACCGCATCCTCGCCGGGGAAGGTGTCGCCGCTGAGCGTCGACTCCGCGTAGACCTCGCCGGTGTGCTCGTCGGCGCACGGAACGATCGGAAGCGTGGTCACGACCTCGCCCAGGTCGGTGTCGTCGATGCAGTCGCCGACCCGCAGCAGGAAGACGTCGCCGTTGTCGGTGCCCTCAGTGACGGTTCCGGTGTCGTCGCGGGTGGCGTCGCCGGCGCCGCCGAGGAACTGCTGGATGACTCCGCACCCCGTGAGGAGGGTCGTCGACGCGACGACGGCCGCGAGGCCGAGGAGCGCCCGACCGAGGACAGGGGTGGTGGTACGGGTGGTGGTGGTCACGATCTGCTTTCTATGGGTTGAGGTGGGTGAGGACGGAATCGTGGAGGAGGCCGTTCGTCGCGATGACGCTCAGCTCCGTGAGGTCGGTGGTTCCGGATGCCGTGGTCGTGCGTCCACCGGCCTCGGAGATGATGGGCATGAGCGCCGCGATGTCCCACGGCTTCACGTCGAACTCGCCGGCGATGTCGATCGCACCCTCGGCGAGCAGCATGTACGACCACAGGTCGCCGAACGCCCGCGTGCGGCCCACCGCGCGGGACAGGGTGATCAGGTGGTCGAGGTGACCGTACTGGTCCCAGGTCTGCAGGTTGTTGTAGCTGAGGGTCGCATCCTCGAGGCGATCCACGCCGCTCACCCGGATGCGGCGCGGCTCCTCGCCGTGCACCTCCAACCACGCGCCGTGCCCGGTGGCGCCCCACCACCGGCGACCGAGCGCCGGTGCGCTCACCACACCCACCACCGGCACGTCGTCGACGGCGAGGGCGATGAGGGCGCCCCAGATGGGCACGCCGCGCGCGAAGTTGCTGGTCCCGTCGATCGGGTCGATGATCCACTGGCGCCGCGAGTCGCCGACGCTTCCGAACTCCTCACCGAGCACCGCATCCGTGGGTCGCGCCTCGGCGAGATGCTCACGGAGCACACGCTCGACGCGGGTGTCGGCATCGGTCACGATCGACTTGTCGGCCTTCAGCTGCACGCCCAGATCCTGGGCGCGGTAGCGGTCCAGCGAGATTAGGTCTGCCTCTGCGGCCAGAGTCAGCGCGAGGGAGAGGTCGTCGGCGAGGGTGGGTTCGGCGGAGGCGCTCACCATCCGAGCCTAGCGAGCGGAGTCGGGCCCGAGCGAGGCGAGCAGGCGCTGCAGCGAATCCACCCGGGCGGCGTCGAGTTCGCCGCGCTCGGCGGCTTCGACCATCGCGCAGTCGGGGGCGTCGGGCAGGTGCGTGCACCCGCGGGGGCAGTTCTCGGCGACGGCCGCCAGGTCAGGGAAGCCGCGCAGGATGTTCGCCGGGTCGACGTGCCCCAGGCCGAACGAGCGCACCCCGGGGGTGTCGATGATCCAGCCGCCGGTCGGCACGCGCAGGGAGACCGTCGAGGACGACGTGTGGCGTCCGCGACCGGTCACCGCGTTCACGACGCCGGTCGCGCGTCCTGTGCCCGGCACGAGTTCGTTCACGAGCGTCGACTTGCCGACACCCGAATGCCCGACCGCGACGGTCGTGTGACCGGCCAGCAGCGGCGCCAGCTCGTCCACAGGCCAGGAATCGGGGGAACTGCGGATGACGGGGATGTCGAGGCCCGCGAAGTTGGCCAGGAACGGCTCCGGGTCGGCGAGGTCGGTCTTCGTGATCACCATGAGGGGCTGGATGCCGGCGTCGTACGCCGCCACCAGGTACCGGTCGACGAGCCGCGGACGGGGTTCCGGGTTCGCGGCGGCGACCACGATCATCAGCTGGTCTGCGTTCGCCACGATCACCCGCTCCACCGCGTCCGTGTCGTCGGCGCTGCGTCGCAGCAGCGTGACGCGCGGCTGGATGCGCACGATCCTCGCCAGCGTGCCCGCGTCGCCTGACGCGTCGCCCACGACGTCCACGCGGTCGCCGGTGACGATCGCCGAATCCCGCAACTCCCGCGCACGCGTGGCGGTGGCGGTGCGTTCGGCGTTGCCATCCTCGTCGATGAGCACCGTGTAGCGGCCGCGGTCGACCGACAGCACGCGCCCGTCGACGGCGTCCTCATGGGTGGGGCGGATCTTGGAGCGCGGCCGGTTCGCCTTCGGATTCGGGCGCACGCGAACATCCGACTCATCCCAGGCGTCGAAGCCCTCCGGATCGTCGTCGTCGTCGCTGAGCCAGCTCACAGAGGCAGCGACTCCCAGCGGGTCGCCTGGTCGCCGCGGCCCAGCATCCGGGTCCACAGTTCGGGGAACTCGGGCAGGGTCTTCGCGGTCGTGCCGATGTCGTCGACCGTCACCTCCGGGACGACGAGGCCCGCGAGCGCACCCGAGGTCGCCATGCGGTGGTCGGCGTACGCCTCCCAGGCGCCGCCGTGCAGCGGGCGGGGGTGAATCTCAAGGGCCTCGTCATGTTCGACGACCTCGCCCCCGAGGCGCCCGATCTCGGTCGCGAGTGCGGTGAGGCGGTCGGTCTCGTGGCCACGGAGGTGCCCGATGCCGCTCACGGTGCTCGGTCCGTCGGCGAACGCGAGCAGCGTGGCGATGGTGGGGGCCAGCTCGCCTCCGATGGTCAGGTCGAGATCGGCCGCCCGAAGCGCGGCACCACCGCGCACGCCCGCGCCGCCGTCGACCGTCACGGCGTCGCCGTCGCGGGTCACCGTGGCACCGAGCCGGGGGAGCAGGTTCAGGAACTCGTCGCCGACCTGCGTGGTCTCGGCGGGCCAGCCGCCGATCGTGACCGTTCCGCCCGCGAGCAGCGCGGCCCCCAGGAACGGACCCGCGTTGGAGAGGTCGGGCTCGATCTGCATGTCGACCGCGTGGATCGGCTGCGGTGCGACCGACCACACACCGGGCTCCGGCTCGTCGACCACGACACCGCGCGCAGCGAGGCACTCGATGGTCATGCGGATGTGGGGCATGCTCGGCAGGCGTTCGCCGGTGTGTCGCAGCACGAGGCCGTCGCGGAAACGCGGCGCGGCGAGCAGCAGCCCCGACACGAACTGACTCGATGCCGACGCGTCGATCGCGAGCTCGCCGCCCGCCACCTCCCCGGTGCCGTGCACCGTGAACGGCATGGTGCCGCGTCCGTCGTCGTTCACCTCGACCCCGAGGCCGCGGAGGGCGTCGATCGTGGTGCGCATCGGACGCTTGCGGGCGTACGGGTCGCCGTCGACGCTGGTGGGTCCGAGTGCCAGCGCGGCCACGATCGGCAGGAACCGCATAACCGTGCCGGCGAGCCCGCCGTCGATCGATGAACCGAGCAGCTCGCCCGGCGTGATCCGCAGATCCGGTCCGAACTCGCCGTCTCCGGGCACCTCGACGATGTCGACGCCCAGGTTGCGCAACCCTTCGACCATGAGCGCCGTGTCGCGCGAATGCAGCGGGCGCCGCAGCGTCGACGGGCCGTCGGCGAGCGCCGCCAGGATCAGCTCGCGGTTCGTGAGGCTCTTCGAGCCCGGCAGGGTGAGGTGGGCGCTCAGCGGGCCGGATGCGACGGGCGCCGCCCAGGGACCGGCCGGCTCCGAGGTCGCCAAGGAGTCGCCGAAGATCGACCCCGGATCCTCCGCACGACCCGGAAGCTCGGGGATCAACTCATCTCGACCGGAATACCGAAGAACGCCCATCGGTTGTCAAGGGTAGTGCCCCGAGCGGGGCGGGATGGAGCGAGGCGTGCTGGTGCTCGATGCGACGACGGCGCCCGGAGGGGTGCTGCTCGGCGGCATAGACTCGTGGCCGATGGTTGACACCGCGCGCCCCGAGCCCACCCCCGACGACCTCCGAGGGCTCTTCGCCGAGCAGGCGATCCCGTACATGGATCAGCTGTACGCGGCCGCCATGCGCATGACGCGCAACCCGGCCGACGCGGGCGACCTGGTGCAGGAGACGTACACGAAGGCGTTCGCCGCCTTCAAGGGGTTCGAGCAGGGCACGAACCTGAAGGCGTGGCTGTACCGCATCCTCACGAACACGTACATCAACAGCTACCGCAAGAACCAGCGCAGCCCCTACCAGGGCACCATCGACGAGCTCGAAGACTGGCAGCTGGGTTCCGCGGAGTCCCTCACCCAGGGGCGCACCACGCGCTCGGCGGAAGCCGAGGCGATCGATCACCTGCCCGACAGCGACGTGAAAGAGGCGTTGCAGTCGATCCCCGAAGACTTCCGTCTCGCGGTCTACCTCGCGGATGTCGAAGGCTTCGCGTACCAGGAGATCGCAGACATCATGAAGACCCCCGTCGGCACCGTGATGAGCAGGCTGCACCGTGGCCGCCGGCTCCTCCGCGAACGTCTCGCCGACTACGCCCGCGAGCGGGGCTACATCGCCGCCGACACGTCCACCGGGAGCAAGAAATGACCGACTGCGGTTGCGACAAGGCCAAGGCCGAACTCGAGGAGTTCCTGCATCGCGAGCTGAGCGATCAGGACCTCACCGACATCCAGGAGCACCTCGACAGCTGCGAGGACTGTTCCAGCGAGCACCTCGTCGGGTTGACGCTCACCCAGAAGGTGCAGCGCGCCTGCCAGGAGAAGGCCCCCGACGAGCTTCGGGCGTCGATCCTCGCGGCGCTCGACTCCTGACCCAGTTCACGCAGAAGGGGCCCGCCCCCCTTCTCGCGTCGCGGCCTAGATGTCGAGAGCCGCGGCGATGAGAGCCGTCTGCTCGCCGGCGCTGCGCTTCGACGAGCCGGTCGCGGGCGACGCGGATGCGGTGCGCGACGACACGTGCAGCTTGCGGTCGCCGAGGTGCGGCGCCAGTTCGATCGCCAGGAACGGCCAAGCGCCCTGGTTCGCCGGCTCCTCCTGCACCCACATGATCTCGGCATCCGGGTAGCGCTCGAGCACGGGCAGCAGTTCGGCGGTGGGCAGCGGGTAGTACTGCTCCAGACGCACGAGCGCGAAGGCACCCGCGTCGCCGCGCTTCTCGACCTCGGCGAGGAGGTCGTAGTGGATCTTGCCAGCGTGCAGCAGGACGCGCTTCACGGTCGACGGGTCCTGGATGCGGGCGTCGTCGATCACCGGCTCGAACTTGCCGTTCGTGAAGTCGGCGACGTCGCTCGTGGCACCGCGCAGACGCAGCATCGACTTCGGGGTGAAGACGATGAGCGGGCGGCGGGGGCGCGCGTACGCCTGGCGGCGCAGCAGGTGGAAGTACGACGCCGGCGTCGACGGACGCGCGATCGTCATGTTGTTCTCGGCCGCGAGCTGCAGGTAGCGCTCGATGCGAGCCGACGAGTGGTCGGGACCCTGGCCCTCGTAGCCGTGGGGGAGCAGCATGACCACGCCGGAGCGCTGGCCCCACTTCTGCTCGGCCGACGAGATGAACTCGTCGATCACCGTCTGGGCGCCGTTGGCGAAGTCGCCGAACTGGGCCTCCCACAGCACGAGCGAGTCGGGGCGTTCGACCGAGTAGCCGTACTCGAACGCGAGAGCGGCGTACTCCGACAGCAGCGAGTCGTAGATCGCGAGGCGGGCCTGGTTGTCGGACAGGTTGCCGAGTGGCAGCCACTCCTGGCCGTTCTCGCGGTCGTGGAAGACCGCGTGGCGCGACACGAAGGTGCCGCGGCGGGCGTCCTGACCGACGAGGCGCACGGGGGTGCCCTCGAGCAGCAGCGAACCGAGCGAGATCAACTCGCCGAAGCCCCAGTCGATGCCGCCGTTGCGGCTCATGTCGTAGCGCTTCTTCAGCAGCTGCTGCAGCTTCGGGTGCACGCTGAAGCCGGCGGGCGGGTTCGCGTGGGCGTCACCCACCAGCTCCACGACGCCGAGGTCGACGGCGGTCGAGGCGGGCTCGCCCACCGGGCTGTCGTCGTTCTGCTGCGCCTCGGGGCGCTCGAGGTCGGCCACCGGCTTCTGGTCGTGGCTGACCACCGGGATGGACCCGGTCTGCGCGGCGTGCGTCTCGGCGAACGCGCGCTCCAGCCGGTCCTGGAAGTCGCGCTGCGCCTCGGCGAACTCTTCGGGCGTGATGTCACCGCGGCCGACGAGGGCTTCGGTGTACAGCGTGCGCACGCTGCGCTTCGCCTCGATGAGGTTCGTCATGAGCGGCTGCGTCATCGACGGGTCGTCGCCCTCGTTGTGTCCGCGGCGGCGGTAGCAGATGAGGTCGACGACCACATCGCGCTTGAACTCCTGGCGGTACGCGAAGGCGTGCTCCGCGACGCGCACCACAGCCTCCGGGTCGTCGCCGTTCACGTGGAAGACGGGCGCCTGGATGGTCTTCGCGACATCCGTGGAGTAGACCGACGTGCGGCTGTCCTGCGGGGTTGTGGTGAAGCCGACCTGGTTGTTGATGACGACGTGGATGGTGCCGCCGGTCTTGTAGGCGCGCAGCTGCGACATCTGCAACGTCTCGACCACGACGCCCTGGCCGGCCATCGACGCGTCGCCGTGGATCAGGATCGGGAGGGTGCCGTGCTGGCCGTCGCCCGTGCGGTCCTGCTTGGCGCGCGTGATGCCCTCGAGCACCCCGTTGACCGCCTCGAGGTGCGAGGGGTTCGCGGCGAGGTACACCGGCACCTCCTTGCCCGACATGGCGGTGAAGGTGCCCTCGGTGCCGAGGTGGTACTTGACGTCGCCCGAGCCCTGGACGGTCTTCGGGTCTTGCGTGCCCTCGAACTCGCGGAAGATCTGACCGTAGGTCTTGCCCGCGATGTTGGTGAGCACGTTGAGGCGGCCGCGGTGGGCCATGCCGATCGCGACCTCGTCGAGGTTCGCCTCCGCGGCGCCCTGCAGGATCTCGTCGAGCAGCGCGATGGTCGACTCGCCGCCTTCGAGGCTGAAGCGCTTCTGGCCGACGTACTTGGTCTGCAGGAAGGTCTCGAAGGCCTCGGCCTCGTTGAGCTTGCCCATGATGCGCAGCTGCTCGTCGTGGGAGGGCTTCTCGTACTTCTGCTCGAGGCGCTCCTGGAACCAGGCGCGCTGCGCCGGGTCCTGGATGTGCATGTACTCGATGCCGGTCGTGCGGCAGTACGAGTCGCGCAGCACCCCGAGGATGTCGCGCAGCGCCGCCTGCCGCTTGCCGCCGAATCCGCCGGTGACGAACTCGCGGTCGAGGTCCCAGAAGGTGAGGCCGTGGCTGGCGATGTCGAGGTCGGGGTGCGAGCGCTGACGGTACTCGAGCGGGTCGACGTCGGCCATGAGGTGGCCGCGCACACGGAACGAGTTGATGAGCTCCTGTACGCGGGACGTCTTGGAGATGCGCTCCGAGAGGTCGACGTTGATGTCCTCGGCCCAGTGGATCGGGTCGTAGGGGATGCGCAGCGCCGCGAAGATGTCCTCGTAGAAGCCGCGCTGGCCGATGAGCAGCTCGTGCACCTTCTTGAGGAACTCACCCGAACCGGCGCCCTGGATGACGCGGTGGTCGTAGGTGCTGGTGAGGGTGATGGTTTTGCCGATGCCGAGCTCGACGAGCGTCTTCGGGGACGCACCCTGGAACGCGGCCGGGTACTCGAGGGCACCGGCACCGATGATGCTGCCCTGGCCGCGCATCAGACGCGGCACGGAGTGCTCGGTGCCGATCCCGCCCGGGTTGGTGAGCGAGATCGTCACACCCTGGAAGTCGGCGGCGGTGAGCTTGTTGCCTCGTGCACGCGCCACGACATCCTCGTAGGCGGTGAGGAACTCGGCGAACGTCATCGTGTCGGCGCGCTTGATGCCGGGCACGAGGAGCGAACGAGTGCCGTCGGGCTTCGGGAGGTCGATCGCGATGCCGAGGGTGACGTGCGCCGGCGCGACCACGACGGGCTTGCCGTCGTCTTCGCGGTAGAACACGTTCTGGCTCGGGAACTCCTTGAGCGTCTGCACCATCGCCCAGGCGATGAGGTGCGTGAACGACACCTTGCCGCCGCGTGCGCGGCGCAGGTGGTTGTTGATGACGATGCGGTTGTCGATCATCAGCTTCGCCGGCACGGTGCGCACGCTGGTGGCGGTGGGCACGGTGAGGCTCTGGTCCATGTTGGTGGCCAGCGTCTTCGACATGCCCCGGAGCACGGTGACGGCCTCTTCGGGCTCGGCGCTGACGACGGGGGTCGAGGCCGTCGTGGGTGCCTCGGCCGGGATCGGCTGCGGCTTCGCGGGCGCCGAGGTGGTGCGCGCGATGGGCGTCGTCGGCGGGGCCGGGTCGTTCGCGGGGGACACCGCGGGCGCGGACGGCGCCTCGGTGACCTCTTCGGGCACCTGCGCCTCGCCGCCGACCTGCTCCTTGGGCGCCTCGACGTCGGCGGCCGCGTTCTCGCCGCCGACGACCGGGATGACCTGGGTGGGCGTCGGGTCGTCGACCGGACGGTACGACTCCAGGATCGGCCACCAACTGCGGTCGACCGACTCCTTGTCGATCAGGTACCGCTCGTACATCTCGTCGACGAGCCATTCGTTGGCTCCGAACTCGCCCGAAGGGTTCTCCTCGGGTGTCACTCCTGTGACGGGGTTGGACACAGCCGACCGCCCACTCTCACTCATTCGCCGGTGCCAGGGATCCGGGTGATCCCCACTGGTCACACCGTCGTCAAGCTTAACCCGAGAGGCACCGGGATGCGGACGCCGCAGGCGAGTTCCCACAAACTCTCAAGGTCGGGTGCGCGTAGCGTTGTGGCATGCGATTCACGGGACAGGTTCCGGCTCACGATCTCACCTACTCCGATGTGTTCCTGGTGCCCAGCCGCTCCGGCATCACCAGCCGCCTCTCGGTCGATCTGTCGACCACCGACGGGACCGGGGCGACCATCCCGATCGTGTCGGCGAACATGAACTCGGTGACCGGCCCGCGTCTCGCGGCGACCCTCGCCCGGCGGGGCGGTCTGGGAGTGCTGCCGCAGGATCTGCCGCTCCAGGAACTGGATGCCGCGAT
The DNA here is from genome assembly GCA_023386365.1 of Actinomycetes bacterium. GTDB lineage: Bacteria > Actinomycetota > Actinomycetes > Actinomycetales > Microbacteriaceae > Homoserinibacter. Next base: position 18,016 of record JAEWJX010000049.1, read on the forward strand.
CCGCTGGGTGAAGGCGCAGCCGGTGGGCTGGGATTCGCCGATCGAGCTGCCCGTGCACGCAACCGTCGCCGACGCCCGCCGTGTGGTGCCTGCGGTCGCCGCCGACCTGATCGTGCTGCGCGCCGAAGACGGGTCGGAGGCGGGGTGCGTGCCCGCGGCGCGACTCGCGACCGCGCTTCCGGATGCCCGCCTCGGTGACCTCGTGCACGGTGCCGTCACGTCTCTCGACGCCGACGACCTCACGGGTGCCCGCGCCGCGTTCGACCTGCTGGTCGACGCGGACCTCGACGTCGCCCTCGTGCGTCAGCACGGACACCTGGTCGGGGCGGTCACGCGCCGCAGTGCCCTGCGTTCGACGCTCTACACGCCCGCGGTCGACGCGAACGGGAGGCTGCGTGTCGCCGCAGCCGTCGGCATCAACGGCGACGTCGCGGCGAAGGCCCGCGCCCTGGTCGAGGCAGGCGTCGACGTGCTGGTCGTCGACACCGCCCACGGTCACCAGGAGGGCATGCTCGCGGCTCTGCGCACGGTCGCCGGTCTCGACCTCGGCATCCCGATCGTCGCCGGCAACGTCGTGACCGCCGATGGCGTGAAGGATCTTGTGGAGGCGGGCGCGAACATCCTCAAGGTGGGTGTCGGCCCCGGCGCCATGTGCACGACGCGCATGATGACGGCCGTCGGCCGCCCCCAGTTCTCCGCCGTGCTGGAGACCGCCGAAGCAGCTCAGGCGCTCGGCGCGCACGTGTGGGCGGACGGCGGCGTGCGCTACCCACGCGACGTCGCACTCGCGCTCGCCGCGGGTGCCGCATCCGTGATGATCGGCTCCTGGTTCGCCGGCACCATCGAGGCGCCCGGCCAGCTCGAGACGGATGCGAACGGCCGCCTCTACAAGGAGAGCTGGGGGATGGCGTCGACGAAGGCCGTGCAGGAGCGCTTCGGCCGCCTCGACCCGTACGAGCTGGCGCGCAAGGAGCTCTTCGCGGAGGGCATCTCGAGCTCGAAGATCTACCTCGACCCGAACCGGCCGTCGCTCGAGGACCTGCTCGACATGATCACCTCAGGCGTGCGTAGTTCGTTCACGTACGCAGGTGCGGCGTCGTTGGCGGAGTTCCACGACCGCGCCGTCGTCGGCTTCCAGTCCGCCGCCGGCTACGAAGAGGGCAAGGCCCTTCCGGTCAGCTGGTAAGCGTCTGCAGCATTCGCCCAGCCGCGACCTGAGGCCTGCCTGTAGGCTGGCCCGATCATGGATGACCCTCCGTCTTCGACGTCAGAGCCCACCCACAGACCCACGCCGGTGAGAACCGCAGGGGGTGACGCCCGATGAGTCCCGAATGGTGGATGTTCATCGCCGGCATGATCCTCACGGTCGGCACCGGCTTCTTCGTTGCGAGCGAGTTCGCGCTCGTCAACCTCGACCGTCACGATCTCGAGGCCCGGCAGGCCAAGGGCGAGACGATGCTCGGCCCCACGATCGGCGCGCTCAAGGTCACCTCGACGCACCTCTCGGCGGCCCAGCTCGGCATCACGCTCACCACGCTCCTCGCCGGATTCACGCTCGAACCGGCGCTCAGCGTGTGGCTGCGCCCGCTGTTCGACGGCTGGGGCATCAACGAGACGACGTCGCGAGTGATCGCGACGATCGTGGCGGTGGCGATCGCCACGCTCCTCTCGATGATCATCGGCGAACTCGTGCCGAAGAACTTCGCGCTCGCGCTCCCGCGCCAGACCGCGAAGATCGTCGTCCCGTTCCAGGTGGTCTTCACCACCGTGTTCAAGCCGTTCGTGGCGCTGCTCAACGGAACGGCGAACGCGGTGCTCCGCGGGATCGGCATCGAGCCGAAGGAAGAGCTCAGCTCCGCGCGCACCGCTGACGAGCTGAAGAGCCTCGTGCGCCGCTCCGCCAGCCAGGGGTCGCTCGACCGCGACACGGCCACGCTGCTGGCCCGCACCCTCGCGTTCTCGGAGCACACCGCATCCGACGTGATGACGCCTCGCCCCCGCCTCGCCGCGGTGGAGCGCACCGACACCGCGGCCGCGGTGATCGAACTCGCGCGACGCACCGGGTACTCGCGCTTCCCGGTGGTGGATGACGGCCCCGACGACATCGTCGGCGTCGTGCACGTAAAGCAGGCGGTCGCAGTTCCCCGCGAACGTCGCGCCACCGTGCCGGTGTCGGCACTGCAGACCGACGCGCTGCGCGTTCCGGAGACGATGAAACTCGACACCCTGCTCGGAGAGCTGCGCGCGCGCAGCTTCCAGCTCGCCGTCGTGGTCGACGAATACGGCGGGACCGCCGGTGTCGCCACGCTGGAAGACCTCGTCGAGGAACTCGTCGGCGAGGTTTCCGACGAGCACGACCGCTCCCGCGCCGGCGTGGTGCGCAGCCGGGACTGGCTGACCTTCCCCGGCGCGCTCCGCCCCGACGAGCTGCTCGAGCGGGCGGGCGTCACGGTGCCCGAAGACGGACCCTACGAGACCGTCGCCGGGTACCTGATGAGCGAGCTGGGCCGCATCCCGGTCGCCGGTGACACGGTCACCATCGACGCCGGCACCTTCCGCGTCGAACGCATGGACGGACGCCGCATCGACCGGGTGAGGTTCACCCCGCATCCGGAAGAGACCGCCGAGACGGAGGTGCAGTCATGAGCACCTCCGACTGGTGGGGCATCGCCTGGCTCTTCATCCTGCTCGCCGTGAACGCCTTCTTCGTCGGTGCCGAGTTCGCCGTGATCTCCGCGCGCCGCTCCCAGATCGAACCGAAGGCCGAAGCCGGCTCCCGTGCCGCGAAGACGGCGCTGTGGGCGATGGAGCACGCGACGCTCATGCTCGCCACCAGCCAGCTGGGCATCACCGTGTGCTCGCTGCTGATCCTCAACGTGTCCGAGCCCGCCATCCACCACATGCTCGAGGTGCCCTTCGGGCTCACCGGGTGGTCGGAGGAGGTGATCGGCACGGTGTCGTTCATCATCGCGCTGGTGCTCGTGTCGTTCCTCCACGTCGTGTTCGGCGAGATGGTGCCGAAGAACCTGTCGTTCTCGGTGCCGGATCGCTCCGTCCTGATCTTGGCGACCCCCCTCGTGGCGGTGGCGACGATCTTCAAGCCGATCATCTGGGGCCTCAACGCGGTCGCCAACGGCGTGCTGCTGCTCTTCCGGGTGCAGCCGAAGAACGAAGCCACCAGCGCGTTCACCGTGGAGGAGGTCGAACTGATCGTGCGCACCTCCACGCGCGAAGGTGTGCTCACCGACACCACCGGCACCCTCAGCAACGCGTTCGAGTTCACCGCCAAGAAGGTCAAGGATGTCGCCGTCGGCATGTCGTCGCTCGTGACGCTTCCCGAAGACGCCACCCCGGCCGACGTCGACCGCGCGGTCGCCCAGCACGGCTTCAGCCGGTACGTGCTCGTGGACGACGACGGCGAACCGAGCGGCTACGTGCACCTGAAGGACGTGCTCGACCTCGACGACGACGAATACACCGAACCGGTGCCGCCGAAGCGAATCCGACAGCTCATCTCGCTCTACCGCGAGATGGAACTCGAAGACGCCCTCGCCACCCTGCGCCGTGCGGGAAGCCACGTGGCGCGGGTGTTCGACGAGAACGGCTCCACCCGTGGGGTGCTGTTCCTCGAGGACATCATCGAGGAGCTCGTCGGCGAGGTGCAGGACGCGACGCGGCGCTAACGCCAGCGGGCGCGGAGGTACTGCGGCGGCCAGTAGTCGAGCTCGATGCCGAGAGCGTGGGCGGCGCGGAGCGGGAAGTGCGGATCGCGGAGCAGTTCGCGGCCCAGCATCACCGCATCCGCCCGCCCCTCGCGGATGACGGCGTCGGCCTGCTCGGGGGTGGTGATGAGTCCCACCGCCGAGACCGGCACGTCGGCGTCGTCACCGATCTGCTCCGCGAACGGCACCTGGTATCCGGGGCCGAGCGGGATGCGGACGCCCCCGACGAGACCACCGGTCGAGATGTCGAACAGGTCGGCGCCGGCCTCGCGGGCCCACCCTGCCACGACGGCCGTCTGCGAGGCGTCCCAGCCGTCCTCCGCCCAGTCGGTCGCCGAAAAACGCACGAACACCGGAAGCTCGTCGCCGACCGCGGCGCGCACCGCGCGCACGATCTCGAGCAGGAGGCGCGCCCGGTTCTCGAGCGAACCGCCGTAGGCGTCGTCGCGCAGGTTCGACAGCGGGGAGAGGAACTCGTGCAGCAGGTAGCCGTGGGCGGCGTGGATCTCGATCAGACCGAAACCGGCACGCACCGCGCGTTCTGCCGCGTCGGCGAACGCCGACACGATCGCCGGAAGTTCTGCCGCGTCGAGCGCCCGCGGCTCCGCGTAGCCGTCGAAGGCGACAGCCGACGGCGCGACGGTCGGCCAGCCGCCTTCATCGAGCGGCACGGAACCGTCGCGCTCGTCGCCCCACGGGGAGAACGTGGATGCTTTCCGTCCCGCGTGGGCGAGCTGGATGCCCGGCACCGCGCCCTGGTCGCGGACGAACGACGCGATGCGCGCCCACGCGGCCTCCTGGGCATCCGACCAGAGGCCGACATCTTCGGGGGAGATGCGCCCCTCGGGCACGACGGCCGTCGCCTCCGCGATCACGAGCCCCGCGCCGCCGCGCGCGAACGAACCCAGGTGCACCAGGTGCCAGTCGGTGGGAACACCGTCGTGGTCGAGGCACGAGTACTGGCACATGGGGGCGACCCAGAGGCGGTTGCGGAATGTGGTGGTGCGGATGCTGATCGGGTCGAACAGACCGGTCATCGGGTCTCCTGGGCGAGGGATTCGAGGAAGACGCGGAGACCGTGCACGTCGGTGAAGACATGGCCGGTGACTCCGAGGGCGGTCGCCCCGTCGACGTTGACGGCCTTGTTGTCGATGAACACCATGTCGGCCAGGTCGATTCCCAACTCGTCGGCGACATGGCGGTAGATGGCGGGCTCGGGTTTCAGCAGCCCGAGCTCGGCGCTCACGAACACCTGCTCGAAGATGGTCGAGAACGGGGCGTTGCGGAAAGCGTCGCCGAAGTCGAACCCGGCGTTCGACAGCAGCGCGATGCGGGTGCCTCCGTCGTGCAGTTCCTGAAGCAGGTGCACGGTGCCCGGTTCGACACTGATCCAGCTGCGGAAGTCGATCGCCCACAGGCGCTGGATGGTCGGCAGATCCCAGGTGACTCCGAGGTCGGCGGCCACCGCGTTCCAGTACTCGACGACACGCATCTCGCCCTTGTCGAGCGCGTCGCGGTGCGCCCAGTACACCGGCCAGAAGGCGTCGGCGCGTTGTGATGCGGTTCCCAGCAGAGCGAGTCTGTCGTGCTCGCTCTGCGACATCGAGATCACCTCGCCGTAGTCGAAGACGACGACACGACCGGGGATGCTGATACTCACCTCGTCAAACTATCGTGGCGGCATGGGCGCATCCTTCGGACCGGCTGAGGCGTCGACCTGGATCGCGGTGCCGGGCCCCCAGGACGACAAGTACTCCCGCGGCGTGGTCGGTTTCGTCACCGGCTCGGCGCGCTACCCGGGGGCGGCGGTACTCGGGGTCGAGGCGGCTCTCCGCACGGGTGTCGGGATGGTGCGGTATCTGGGGGCGGGGCGTCCCACCCGTCTGGTGCTGCAGCGTCGACCGGAGGCGGTCACCGCCGAGGGGCGCGTACAGGCGTGGGTGGTCGGCTCCGGACAGGATGCGGGCGATGTCGACGAGCTGACCGCCGCCTACCGGGATCGTGCGCTCTCCGATCCGGTGCCGACCGTCATCGATGCGGGTGCGCTCGGATCGGCGCACGACGCGGCGGGGGCTCGCGTGTTGGTGCCGCACGCGGGCGAGCTCGCGACCCTGCTCGGCCGAGACCGCGTCGAGGTCGAGGCGGATGCGGCGGCGTCCGCGCTCGACGCCGCCGCGCGGCTGCGGTCCGTCGTGCTCCTGAAGGGGCACACGAGCTACATCGCAGACCCCGACGGCGGGCTGTTGGAAGTCGCGTCCGCGCCCGCGTGGACGGCCACCGCGGGTGCCGGCGACGCGCTCGCGGGCGTGCTCGGCGCGCTCCTGGCCACGCACGCTCTCGAACTGGAGGCAGACCCCGGGATCGTCGCGCCGCTGGCAGCGACGGCCGCCGTGCTGCACGGCCTCGCCGCGGAACGAGCGAGCGCGGGAGGACCCTTCACTGTGATGGATCTGTGCGGTGAACTGCCCGCCGTCGTGCGCGACTTGCTGCGCGGGTAGCTCAGCCCGCCATCCGCGACAGGAACTCGCGGGTGCGCGCCTCACGCGGTGCCGCGAACAGGTCGCGCGCCGGCCCCTCCTCGACGACGATGCCACCGTCGAGGAACAGCACCCGGTGCGCCACGTCGCGGGCGAACGCCATCTCGTGCGTGGCCATCAGGATCGTGGCGCCGTCGGAGGCGAGCTCGCGCACCAGGTCGAGCACCTCGCCCACCAGCTCCGGGTCGAGCGCGCTCGTGATCTCGTCGAGCAGCAGCACCTCCGGGTCGGTCGCGATGGCGCGTACGATCGCGGCGCGCTGCTGCTGTCCGCCGGAGAGTCGGTCGGGGTGTTCCTTCGCCTTGTCGGCGAGACCGATGCGCTCCAGCAGCCGCATCCCACGTTCTTCCGCTTCGCGCCGCGGCACCTTGTGTACGGTGCGGGCAGCGAGGGTGACGTTGTCGAGCACGGACAGGTGGGGGAACAGGTTGTAGTGCTGGAACACCACCCCGAAGCGTGCGCGCACCCGGTCGGGCTTCACGCGCGGGTCGGAGATGTCGTCGTCGCCGAGCATGATGCGACCGTCGTCGATGGGCTCGAGCAGGTTGAGGCAGCGCAGCAGCGTCGACTTGCCCGAACCGCTCGGGCCAATGAGGGCGACCACCTCGTGGGCGGCGAGTTCGAGCGAGATGCCGCGCAGCACCTCCTTCTCGCCGAACGACTTCCAGACGTCGGTGGCGGTCAGCAGCGCACTCATACGATCGATCCCATCTGCTCGCGCTTGCGCAGACGAGCCGTGTACCAATCGGCCAGCCGGATGGTGGGGATCGCGAGCAGCACGAACAGCACGCCCGCCACGATGTACGGGGTGAAGTTGTAGGCCAGCGAGGTCTCGATCTGGGCGGCACGCACCGCATCCACCGCGCCGAGCACCGAGATGAGGCCCACATCCTTCTGCATGGCGACGAAGTCGTTCATGAGCGCCGGCGTCATCTTGCGCACCGCCTGCGGCATCACCACGAGGCGCAGGGTCTGCGCGTAGCCGAGCCCCATCGCACGGGCGGCGAGCCGCTGCGACGGGTGCACCGCCTCGATGCCGGCACGGATCACCTCGCTCACGTACGCGGAGTAGGTGAGGGTTAGCGCGAGGGTGCCGAGCACGATCACCGGGATGCGGGTGTTGGTGAGCGCCGGGATGCCGAAGCCCACCAGGTACAGCACGATGATGAGCGGCAGTCCGCGGAACAGGTCGGTGTACCCGGCGGCGAGGGCGCGCAGCGGGAAGAACACCGGACCGCGCAGGGTGCGCACGGTGGCCAGCAGGGTCGCGAGCAACGCCACCGCGATCACCGACAGGGCCAGCACCTGCAGGTTGAGGAGGAAGCCCTCGGCGACCCGGGGGAGCGCCGCGACGAACGTCTCCGGGTTGAAGAACGACCGCTGGACCGCAGCCCAGCCTGGGGTGTTGATGAGCGTCGCCCACACGACGACCGCGAAAACGATCGTCGAGGCGACCGCGATGAGAACCGAGCGGGAGGACTGCTTCTTGCGGAACGCCCCCCCCCGCCCCGCCGGGGGGCGGGGGCCGCGGGGGG
>JAEWJX010000060.1 GCA_023386365.1 Actinomycetes bacterium
ATGGTCTCCCAACGATCGGCGCACCGACGGCGGTCCCCGGCATCGACGCCGGATGGGACGTGGCGTTTCCGGTCGTCAGTTTGGACGAGAAGACGATCTACTTCGCCCGCATCATCAGCGACGCCAAGATCCACGTCGCGACGCGGAAGACCGCGGCCGGTCCGTTCGACACGGCCAAGCCGGTCGACGAGCTGAACATCGGAGTGAACACGGTCCCCACGGCGATCAGCGCGGACGGCTGCGAGCTCTACCTGCACGCCGTGAACAATCAGAAGAAGTTCGACGCGTACGTCGCGCGCAAGCCGCCGTGACCCGGGCCGGCCGTTCACGCCGGCTCAGCTCATACGGCCCTGAGCATCGGGGATGCCGCAGGCAGGATGCGGCACGCGCCGCGCCCTGGATAGAAGCGCTTGTTCGCGCCTGGCGCCGCGTAGCCGTTGATGAGCACGCGTCGCGGCTTGTTCGACAGGTTCGGCTTGCTCCCGTGGACGGCGTAGGGACCGAAGAAGAGGACGTCGCCTGCGCGGCCCGTGACGGAGACGGCGCGCGATGGGTCGACGCTCCCTTTCACGAGCCGCCGTGAGGTATCGACCGTGACGGCGTCCATCGGGACGAACTCGAGCGGGCCATTTTCCTCGGTCATGTCGTCGATGAGGAGGATGGTCTGCACGAACGAGCCGCGTCCGTTGACGTCGCGCCACGTGTCGCCGCCCTTGTCGCGATGCTGGATGTCCTGGTGCCAGTCGAACGCGACGCCGTCGTTCGGCATCTTGTAGTGCGCCTGACACAGGAGTTGCTCGCAATACGCCGTGCCGAGCAGGTCGAGCGCGGGCTCGAGCAGCCGAGGGTCCTCGCTCAAGCGGAGGAGCACGGGCTCCGCGCCGCCCGCCCAAACGACGCGGTGCACCACGACGGGCCCTTCCGAAGACTTGCCGAGCGCGAAGAACGCGCCGTCGTGATCACCCGTCGCGCGGAGCGTCTGCGCCGTGGCGTAGAGGCGCTCGAGCGCGGCGCGCGCGGCCAGCACTTCGTCTTCCCGAAACATGGCACGTCTCACCACGACGCCTCAATCGTGGAACGCCCGCGTCTCCTCTCTCGAAAACTTCATGGTGCTTCCGAGGAAAGGATAGCCACCCGAGCTCGGCGACCAGAACTTTCCGTCGGCGAGCGCGCGGACGCGCCCGTCGCTCACACGCGCGAGCGGCGTTGCACGCGGCGGCCGACCGCAAGCACCGCGATGCCGAGCGCCCCGGCCATGAAGGCCCCGGGCGAACGACGGAACGGACGCGGCGATGCGCTGCACGCGCTCGCCTCGGGATCAATCGTCGCCTCGGCCGCAATCTCGAAGACGTGCTCGGTCTTCGCCGGATCGTCGACGCGCACGAGCGTGTACCGCTCCGTTGCGCGTTCGCTGTACCGTTCGCCGCTCGTGCGGCTGTTGGTCGGGACACGCACCTCGATCTCGAAGCTCTCGCCACGGCCGTAGGTCTTCGGGCCACAGCTGGTGCAGCCCGACGGAATCGTCTCCGGCCTGACCTCGACCGCGCCCTCGCAGTTGTTGACGTACCGCTGCGAGCTCGCGCAGACGCACGCGTTGTCATCCGGCGCGCCGTCGGGGGTGACGCAATCGAGCGGCGGCGTGATGGTGATCCCGCCGTTCTGGATCGAAGCGCACTCGATGGAGCAACCTGCGTGAGCGATCCGCGGCGCGAGCGCGATCGCACCGAACGTGAGGGTCAGGACGAGAGCCGAAGAACGTGTCATCGCTGGTGACCTCCGCATGGATCATGCCACGCCGGAAAAACGGCCTCAGCCATCGATTTCGGTGTCGGCGTCCCCTGATCACGGCGTCAGGTCGAGGGCGAACGAATGAGGTCCCGCCGGCGTGATGGTGGTCGGGGACGCTCGTCCTCCCGGTACGGCTCACGTCCGCAAGATCGTGCGCAAGCATCCAACGGTCTGCGCGACGTAGCCGGCGCCGAAGATCGCGACGTGCACGAGGAGGAAGTACAGCTGGTAGAGCGCGACGCGATCCGCGTGGCCGGGCAGGAGGGGAAAGCTCTCTTCGTAAGCGTCGAACGTGCGGCGGGAGAAGCCGCCGAAGAGGCGCATCATCGCGAGATCGAGCTCACGCGAGCCGCCGGACACGGCGGGGTCGAAGACGCAGGGCGTCCCGCGCGCGTCGGCGCACGCGTTTCCGGACCAGAGATCGCCATGGAGGCGTGAGGGCGGCTCGGCGTCGCCGACGAGCTGGTCCATGCGCTCCGCGACGGTGTCGACGAGAGCGCGCGTGTCCGGGTCGAGGCGGCACCGCTTCGCGACCGCGAGGATCCGTTCGTCGCGGTAGAAGTCGGCCCAGCGGGCATGCGGGCTGTTGCGCTGCTCGGTGAGGCCGATGAAGTTGTCGCGATCGAGACCGTACGATGGCGCGCCGCTTCGATGGAGATCGGCGAGGGCCCGTCCGAAGCTCTCCGCGGAGGCGCCGCCGAGCGAGCAGAGATCGAGCGCCTCGAGGACGAGGAAGTCAGCGCCGCGCGCGAGCACGCTCGGCACGCGGAGGCCGCTTCGACCACGCAGGAACGCGAGGCCGTGCTCCTCGGCGTCGACCATCGCAGGTGCGCGCGGATCACGGGGCGCCTTCACGAAGACGCGGCGCCCGTCGCCGAGCTCGACCACGCCCGCGCTCGGGGCCGCCGAAGCATCGCGTGGGGG
>JAEWJX010000067.1 GCA_023386365.1 Actinomycetes bacterium
GGCGACGGCATCCGACCGGACGCCTCGACCCTGCAGGCCACCCTCGACCTGCTCCTCCACCTACGGGACCGCCGGTCACCGGAAGGGTGGGAGCTGTACGACCTCGTCGAAGCCGGCCAGACACAGGCAGAGGCCGCGGCCACGCTCGGGATCACCCCACAGGCGGCAAGCAAACGCGCCATCGCCGCCGGGATCCGGCTCGACTCGGCGGCGCGCGACGCTCTGACCGCCCTGCTGTCGCTCGCGGATGAGAGCATCGGCTCGGGAGGAGAGCAATGATCGTCATCGGATACGTCCTCTGGGCGCTCGCCGTGCTCGTGATCGCCGGCGCCGTCGTCGCAGCCGTCCTCGCGACGCGCCTGCAACGGCCGCCTCTCGCCCTGCTGTGCCTCATCCCCATCGCGGGAGGTCTGCTCATCACGGCATTCGGGGTCGACCTGCTCCCCGACGAGCGCCCCTACGGGGTGGTCCTCGCGATCGGGATCGCCGCGATCGGTGTGCTCGCGGGCAACCCGCTCACCAGCTACGTGCTCGACCTCGCCACCCGTGACACCGTCCGGCGCGGAGCGCACGGCGGCATCCTGATCCGGCGCGAAGGAAGCGGCGAGGAGCGCGAAGTGCTGCGCGGCGGCACCACCATCGGCTACCTGGAGCGGGTCGCCATCGTCGGCGCCATTGCCGTCGGCCACCCCGAGGTCATCGCCGCGATCATCGCCATCAAGGGCCTCGGCCGGTTCTCGGAACTGGAGTCGGCGGCCGCGCGAGAGCGGTTCATCATCGGCACCATGGCCAGCATGATCTGGGCGACGGCATGCGCGCTGCTCGTCGTCATCGCGGCGGACTGACCCGCCGACGCGGAACCGACGGCCTGTAGACCGACACCGTCGGGTCTCCGGGGATCCAGAAGCGCAGCGGGAACGCATCCGTGCCGCCCGCACCGGAGACACCGACCCGCGGACCCGTGACGAAGAGCGACGGCTCTTCCGGTAGCTCGAGGGCGAAAGGCGACGCATCGAGTGCCGCCGCATCATCGCTCAGCTCGATCCCGAGCGCCTTCGTCAAACGCGCCGGACCGCGCGCCAGATCGAGATCGAGACGCGAGGTCGTGCGGCGCTCCCGCGCGGCATCGAGGCCGTCGACCACCTCCCCGGCCCGCAGCAGCACCGCGCTCGCCGTGCCGGCAGGCGAGCACACCACGTTCGCGCACACGTGCATGCCGTAGCTGAAGTACACGTACAGGTGGCCCGGCTCCCCGAACATGGTCCGGGTGCGGGGCGTGACCCCGCGGAACGCATGGGATCCGGGATCGGTCTCGCCCAGATACGCCTCGACCTCGGTGAGGCGCACGGTCACCCCGCGGCCCGTCAGCCGGGCGCCCAGCAGGAGCGGCGCAACCTCGTCGGCCGGCCGGGACAGCAGCTCCGCGAGCGGGATCAGAATCCGGTCCCGGTGACGATCGCGTAGACAACGACCCCCACCACGATCACCACGGCGACACCGATCAGCAACGGACGCAGCCACGGCGATCGCGCGTCGACATCGCGTCGGTACTCCTTGGCGTGCTCGCGGCGCTCCTTCGGATCGCCCTTGCCCGACAGCGTCATGCCGTGACCTCCTGAACCCGTGCGGTCAGCGCCGCCAACTGCTCCGCCACCCGCGCGGGAGCTGTTCCCCCGACGCCGGCGCGACTCTCGATCGAACCGTTCACCGTGAGCACCTCACGCACCTCGCCCGTGAGCCGCGGGTCGATGGCCGCATACTGCTCGTCGCTCGGCTCGTCGAGCTCCAGCCCGTTCTTCTCACAGAACCGCACGAGCGCACCCGAGATCTCGTGCGCCTCCCGGAACGGCACACCGCGACGCACCAGGTGGTCAGCGACATCGGTGGCGAGGGAGAACCCCTGCGGCGCCAACTCGGCGAGACGGTCGACGTCGAACTCGAGCGTGGCCACCATGCCGGTGAACGCCGGAAGCAGCACCTCGAGCGTCTGAACCGAGTCGAAGACCGGCTCCTTGTCTTCCTGCAGGTCGCGGTTGTACCCGAGCGGCAACGCCTTGAAGGTGGCGAGCAGGCCCGTCAGGTTGCCGATCAGGCGACCCGACTTGCCGCGCGCGAGCTCGGCGATGTCGGGGTTCTTCTTCTGCGGCATGATCGAGGATCCGGTCGAGAACCCATCGTGCAGGCGCACGAATCCGAACTCCCGCGTATTCCAGATGATGATCTCCTCGGCGAGGCGCGAGAGGTCGATGCCGAGCTGCGCGGCGATGTAGGCGAACTCGGCGACGACGTCGCGGCTCGAGGTCGCGTCGATCGAGTTCGGCATCGGATGCGAGAGCCCGAGCTCGTGCGCGATCGGCACCGGGTCGAGTCCGAGAGCGCCGCCCGCGCCGGCCCCCGCGCCGTACGGCGACTCGGTGGCGCGCGCCCGCCAGTCGCGTAGCCGCTCGAGGTCGCGCACGAGCGGCCACGCGTGAGCGAGCAGCTGGTGCGCCAGCAGGAGCGGCTGGGCGTGCTGGAGG
>JAEWJX010000078.1 GCA_023386365.1 Actinomycetes bacterium
CCCCCCCCCCCCCCCCCCCCCACGGCGTCGACGCGGTGCCCGGGCACACGCAGTTGACCCGGATGCCGTCGGTGACGTGGTCGGTCGCCATCGCGAAGGTGAGCGACAGAACGGCCCCCTTACTTGCGGCGTAGAGGGCGCGAGCGGGCAGGCCGTTGAGGGCCGCGATCGACGAGGTGTTCACGATCGCCGCCGCCTCGCTGCGCCTCAGCCACGGCAGGGCGGCGGCCGCCACCCGGGCCATCCCGACGACGTTGATGTCGAGCACTCGCAGCCATTCCTCGTCGCCGTTGTCGGCGACCGTGCCGACCGCCCCGACGCCGGCGTTGTTGATCACGACGTCGATGCCTCCAAGCAGTTCGGCGGCTGCCGCGACCGCCGCATCCACCGAGTCGCGGTCGCGCACGTCGGTCACGATGCCGTCGGAGCACTCGGGCCTGTTCGCGATGTCGAGGTCGAGCACCGTTACCCGCGCACCACGCTCGAGCAGTCGGCTCACGGCTGCCGCCCCGATGCCGGACGCTCCCCCGGTGACGATCGCCCGGAGCCCCGCGAAGTCGCCGCTCACGCGTCGACCGTCCGCTGCCTGGCCGTGCCCAGCCCGGTGATCGACAGCTCGACGGTGGAACCGGCGCGCAGGTACGGGCTGTCGGGCATCCCGAGCGCCACACCCGCCGGGGTTCCCGTGTTGATGACGTCGCCCGGGTAGAGCACCATGAACTGGCTCAGATACCAGACCAGGTGGGCGATCGGGAAGATCATGTCCGCCGTCGTCCCCGACTGGCGCGTCACGCCGTCGACGGTGAGGGTGAGCGCGAGCGCCTGCGGATCGTCGACGTCGTCGGCGGTCACCAGGTAGGGGCCGAAGGGGTTGAACGTCTCGCAGCTCTTGCCCTTGTCCCACTGGCCCCCGCGCTCGAGCTGGAACTCCCTCTCGGACACGTCGTGCGAGACGGCGTAGCCGGCCACGTGCCGGATCGCCTCCTCGGGGGACGCCGCGTACCGCACCTCGGAACCGATCACGACTCCCAGCTCCACCTCCCAGTCGGTCTTGGTCGAGCCACGAGGGATGCGCACCTCGTCGTAGGGGCCGACGAGCGTCATCGGGTCCTTCATGAACACGATCGGCTCCGGCGGCAGGGCCGCCCCCGTCTCCGCGGCGTGGTCGCGGTAGTTGAGGCCGATGCACACGATCTTGTTGGGCCGGGCGACGGGTGCGCCGACGCGCAGGGCCGCCGCCTCGGTCAGTTCGGCGAGTGCGCCGATCCCGTGCGCCTCGCGGGCGAGGGCGATCCCCCCACGCGCGAAGAACGCACCGTCGATGTCGTCGGTGATGCTGCGCAGGTCGAAGACCTTCCCTGCCGCGTGCAGCACGGGGATCTCCGTTCCGCGGCCTCCCAGGCGCCCCAGTCTCATCCGTTGTCCTTCCCTGTCGAGGTGTTCTGTTGCGGGTGGCCGCCGCTCACGGCGCGCCACAGTCCGTCGGCGTCCCCGCGTGCGTCGGCGGCGCGTACGTTCTCGCGCACCTGGGCGACCGATTCCGCGCCCAGCACGATCGAAGCGACCGATGCCGGATGGCGTGCGAACTGGATCGCGGCCTCCGGCAGCGTGAAACCGAAGCGGGCGCTCACCGTGGCGAGCTCGCGTGCCCGCGCGACGATCGCATCCGGTGCCGTCGCGTAGTCGAAATGTCCCCCCGTGGGGTCGGGCGTCGCCAGGATGCCGCTGTTGAAGACTCCGACGTTCAGGATGGGCACTCCGCGGCTGGCGCACAGCGGCACGAGCTCGTCGAGCGCGGAGTGGTCGAGCATGGTCAGCCTCCCGGCCACCATCACCACGTCGATGTCGGTCTCCCGCACGAAGCGCACCAGGCTCGGCAGGTGCTTGCTGCCGACGCCGATCGCGCCGACGGTGCCCGCCGCGCGCATCCGTTCGAGCTCGGGGTAGGCGGCCGCCAGCGCCTCGTCGAGGTGATCCTCGGGGTCGTGCACGAGCGCGATGTCGACCCGGTCGAGGCCGAGGCGACCCCGCGAACGTGCGAGCGAGTTGCGCACGCCCTCGGCAGAGAAATCCCAGACGCGGGTCCGGCCGCCGTCGACGTCGACGATGAGGCGACCCACCTTGGTGCTGAGCAGGTACTCGTCGCGGGGCTTGTCGCGCAGGGCGACGCCGAGGCGTGTCTCGGCGAGCCCCAGGCCGTAGTGCGGCGCGGTGTCGAAGAGACGGATGCCGCAGTCCCACGCGGCGTCGACGATCGCCGTCGCGTCGGCCTGATCGAGCGGCTCGAAGAGGTCTCCGAGCTGGGCGGTGCCGAGACCGATACCGCCTGCGATGTCGGCGAGCGTCACGCTGCGATCCGATAGACACGAGAGGCCGTGCCGCCGAGCAGCGACGCGCGCTCGTCGGGGCTCCAGTGGGCGGTCGCCGCGACGACGCGCTGCCACGACCCGCCGCCGTGCAGGGTCGACACGGGCCAGTCGCTTCCTGCCATGAGCCGTGAGGCACCGAAGGCAGCGCGGACCGTCTCGACGAGGTCGGCGGCGGCATCCGCGTACAGCGGCGCGCCCGAGACCTTCAACTGCACGCCGTCGACCCCTGCCAAAGCGTGGATTCCCTCCGTCCACGTGCCCCGCTCACCTCCCGGCGGACCTCCGAAATGGTCGACGACGAGCGTCAGCCCCGGGAGACCGCGGCAGACGGCCGCGAGCGCCGCGAGCGCGCCTTCGGCGACGAGGGCCTCGACGACGAGACCGCGGTCACGGAGTTCCGCGAGACCGGCGACGACCTCGCGGCTCCACCACCACGCGGCGCCGGCGCGACCGGCAGAGACCCGCACCCCACCCAGTCGCTCGCCGCCGGGACGGCCCGCGAGGCGCGCGACCTGCTCCGGAAGGCGCGGATCCGCGGGATCCGCCCAGGCGACGACCGCGCCCACGCGGTCCGAGCCCGCGGCGACGTCCATCAGCCGCAGGTTGCCGGCGTCCGTCTCGTCCGCCGCCACCAGCACCACCCGGTCGACGCCGTCGCGCTCCAGTTCGGCTTCCAGCTGCCCGATGGCGAACGGGCGCCGGATCGCGGCCGCCTCATCCCCCCGCAGCCAGGGCACGTCGAGCAACTCCGTCCCCCACACGTGCGCGTGAGCGTCGATCCGCATCGTCAGGCGAGAGGGAGGCGGCCGCCGTCGCGCCAGGCCTCGTACTCGGCACGGCTGTCGGGGCTGAGCGGGTAGTAGTCGGAGAGGCGCGCGCCCTGGTCGAGACGCATGCGGCTGAACTCCTCCCAGTTCTCGTGGTCCTCGGCCGACTGCACCAGCTCGAGCGCCTTGCCCGCGGGCACGATCACTGCACCGTCGTCGTCGGCGACCACCACATCCCCGGGCAGGCAGAGCACACCGCCGGCCGCGACCGGCACGTCGTACGCCCACGGGAACTGGTCGGTCTGCGACGCGTAGTGGGGCGTCGTGCCGGTGCACCAGATCGGCACACCCAGTTCGCGTACGCGGGCCGCGTCGCGGATGCGGCCGTCGACGACGATTCCCGCGCCACCACGGCGCTTGAAGTACCGCACCAGCATGTCGCCGAAGCAACCGGTGAACGGGCTGCCGTTGGCCTGCACCACGAGCACATCGCCCTCCTGCACGGTCTCGAGCACCGCCCACAGGGCCGTGTGCCGTTCGACGTACTCCTGTCCGAGCCCTGTCGCCACGTCCTCGCGCTGCGGCATGAACTGCAGGGTGAGCGCCGAGCCGACGACGCGGCTGCCGCGTTCGAGCGCGACGGGACCCTCCACGAACGAACGGCTGATGCCCATCCCCTGCAGCTTCGCGCAGGCGGTCGCTGCGCTGACGGCCTCCATGCGCTGGAGGATGTCGGCGTCGGCGCGGTCGAAACTCCCCCCGCGCACGGGCAGCGGCCAGACGGTCGACGGGGATTCGAGGGCGGTGTTCATGCTTTCTCCTGATTCGTGGGGGCGTAGCTCTGGTGGGCCGCGACGTTGGTGCGGCGGCTGATGGCGAGGTCGAGGCGGATGCGGGTGCGCGGCGGCAGGGCGACCTCCAGCCGCGACGTGCCGACGGATCGCTCGTGCCGTTCGGCGGTCGGTGTGGGGATGGCGTAGCCGTGGGGATCGCCCGGGTAGTCGTGGGATCCTCCGGTGTGGGCGACCTCGTCGATCGTGTCCTCGCCGAAGGCCCCGGCGGTCAGGACGACGACACGCTCGATGTCGCCGGTGTTGACGAGCTCGGCGGTCACCCCGTCGTCGCGGATGCCGGTGACGAGCATCGCGACGCCCGGCGGAAGACCCGGTCGGCCCCGATCGGCATCGCCGACGATGAGCCGCGCCAGCGAGAGTCCGCCGTAGTAGACGGCGGGGGACGCACCCGTCACGAGCTGGGTGAGCACCTCGGTCACGACCGGGTTGAGACGCTGCCAGAAGTGGATGTCACCATCCTCGGGCGCATCCGGCGCCTCCGCGATGAGAGCTCGCTGCCGCAGCACCTGGCCGATCGCGAGCTCGAGCCCGCGCTCCGGGTAGTCCGCGTTGCGTCCCGCCAGGTACTCCGACCAGGGCGCCTCGTGGCCCTGCTCCTCTTTGTCGCGGAACCAGCGCACGGCGCCCCAGTCCGACTCGGACGCCTCGCGCACCCGGGCCGTGCGCGCGCGATCGGCCTCGGCATCCGACACCCACTCGAGCCAGAGCAGCGGCGAGAGCGGCACGGGGTGGAAGTCGAACCAGCCGTCGGGACCGTGGCGGTAGGGCACGAGCAGTTCGTGGGTCGATGGCGTCGCGCCGATCTTCTCGGCCCAGCCGGGTCCGAGGCTGCCGCGCTCGGCGATCCGATCGCCGACCTCGGCGTGCGCGAGCACGGTGTCGAGCACGCCGCGGGCCAGGTCGAGCCTGTCGAGCTCACCGGTGAGCACGACCGAGTTGAGCGCGGCGACCGTGACCGCGGCGCCGATCGCATGCAGTCCGTGCGGCCAGGCCCATCCGTAGTGCCCACCCCACCACGCGCCGCCGTGCAGTTCACCGACCACACCCGACGGCCCCACGTTGTCGGGAAGCACACCGCCGTTGGCGGCCGCGCGCTCGCGCCAGGCGTCGATGTACTGCAGCGCCCAGTCGGCGAGTTCCGGCTCGTGGTCGTACAGCCACGCGTTCACGGCGAGGCTCGTGGCGGCCAGGTCGACCACGGTGTCGCCGCGGCCCATCCGCTCCTGCATCGCTGCGCCCATGGCTGCGGCCGCGCCGGGCGCTCGCAGGTCGTCCCAGGTGCGGATACCGTCGACGTCGAGCAGAGGCAACCCGTAGATCTGCATCCCCTGCTGCTCGGCCGAGTACTCCTCCCAGTCTTCCCCGACGCCCCAGCGCGGACCGCGCGACCCGGTGTGCGGGGCCACGATCGTGCGGGTGACCGGATCGTAGTTGCCGGTCGGCGACCCCGGCAGGTAGTAGCCGGCGAATCGACGTGCCCGCTCGCGGAACACCGCATCCGCGGGGTCTGCGGCGCAGATGCCGAGCAGCAGGCCGAGGGATTCCGCCTGGTGGAACCAATCGTATCCGACCTCGTACTCGTCGTCGACGAAACCGAACTCCGTCAGCTGGCGGGTCACGCCCTCCCAGTGCGCCTTGGAGGCGACGAGCAGGTCGTCGGCGCCCCCCAGCCGGTAGAGGGCGGGCCAGTTGAAGAACGGCTCGTAGAAGTCGTCGACCCCGTCGCGCCCGTACATCCGTCCGCTGTAGCGCAGTCGACCGTCCGATTCGCAGAAGCGACGCTCGAACTCGCGCCAGCCGTCGTCGAGCAGGTCGAACAGCGCACGCTCCAGCACCGCCCAGCGGGGCAGCTCGCGCAGCGGCTCGGATGCACGTAGGCGCGTCATCCCTTGACCGCCCCCGAGGTGAGGCCGCCGATGATGCGCTTCTGCAGCAGCACGTAGAAGATGATCACCGGCGCGACGGCGAGCAGCATGTTGGAGTAGACGATGGTGAAGTCGGTCGAGTATTTGCTGATCGCCGCGTAGACACCCGTCGTCACCGTGTAGATGCCGGAGCCGGGCCCGAGGATGATGCGCGGGTTCACGAAGTCCGACCACACACCGACCGCGTTCAGTACGACCGCGGTCGCGACCGCCGGCCGCATGAGCGGGAAGATGACGCGCCAGAAGGTGCCGAGACGCGAGGCACCGTCGATGCGGGCAGCCTCATCGAGCTCGCGCGGGATGCTCTGCACGAACGCGGTGAACAGGAACAGCGTCGTCGGGATGGTGAGCGCGGTCTGGAAGACCACCAGCCCCGGCAGGGTGCCCATGAGCCCGAGCGTCTTCAGCACGTAGATCACCGGGATCACGATCGCCTGGCTGGGGATGAACAGCCCGGCCAGCATCACCAGCAGCACGATCCGGTGGCCGCGACGCACCCCGCGGGCGATCGCGTACGACGCCGGACCCGCCACGAGTACCGACAGCACGTTGACGACGATCACGAGCAGCGCGGTGGTGCCGTAGGCGCCGACCACGTTGAAGTCGGTGGAGGTGGCCGCACGCCAGAGGTTGTCGAGCGTGAAGCCGTCGGCCGGCCATCCGAACGGCGAGCGCACGATGTCTTGCTGCGACTTGAACGCGTTGGTGACGAGCAGGTAGAGCGGCGCGAGCATCGCGAGCCCGATGAGCCCGAAGGCGAGACCCCGCAGGGTGCGGCGCGCGATCATGCCGACACCGCCTCTTCGCTGCGGCGGCGCAACTGGGTGACCAGCACGGTCACGGTCACGATGACGAGCATGAGCACGACCGACTGAGCCGCGCCGTAGCCGAGCTGGGAGCGGCTGAACGAGGTGGTCAGGATGTTGAACACGACCGTCTGGGTGGTGCCGGCGGGTCCGCCGGCGGTGAGCGCGAGCACGATCTCGTAGACGCGCAGGAGTCCGATGGCGGCGAGCACCACGTTGAGGGTGACGGTGGGTGCCAGCACGGGGAGCTTCACCTTCCAGAAGGTCTGCCAGGGGGTGGCGCCGTCGATGACGGCCGCCTCGAGGAGGGAGTCGTCGAGGGTCTGCAGACCCGCCAGATAGAGGACGACGTTAACGCCGAAGCTCGCCCAGATGATGACGAGGATGGTCGTCACCATCGCCCAGGCCGGGTCGGCGAGGAACGGCAGGCGGTCGGCACCGAGGTTGCTGAGCACCGAGTTGATGGCGCCGTTGCTGCCGAGGATCGATGCCCAGAGGAAGCCCAGGATGATGGGGCCGATCACGTAGGGCGAGAACACCAGCACCCGCATGAAGGTGTTGACGCGGGAGTTGCGGTTCAGCAGCAGCGCGATGCCGAGGCCGAGCGCGTTGCAGGCGAGGGTCCCGACGACGGCGATCACTGCGGTGTAGGTGGCGGCTCGCAGCACATCCGGGTCCTGGAAGAGACGCTCGTAGTTGCGGATGCCGATCATGTCGGGCGGGGTGGTGAAGCCGTCCCAGTTCGTGAAGCTGAGGTACACCGCGATCGCGATCGGGATCAGCACGAACGCGGCGACCAGCGCGAGCGCGGGACCGATCATGACGATGTCGGTCGCAAGGTCGGTGTGGGCGGCGCGACGCCGCCGGGGTGTGATGGCCGGGGCCGGGGGGGGGGGGGGGGGGGCCCCCCCCCCCCCCGCGCCGGGGGGG
>JAEWJX010000122.1 GCA_023386365.1 Actinomycetes bacterium
GGGCGTTGGGCTGGGCGGGGCCGGAACCATCGTTGAGAGGAAGGACTGGCTCGTGTCGGCCGTGATCGAGAACTTCGGGTTGTTCCTGGAGGGTTTCGCGCGCACGCTCGCCCTGCTCGGCATCGCGGGCACCGGCGCACTCGTGCTGGGTGCTCTCGTGGCCGCGATGCGTGTCTCGCCCATCCCCCCGCTGCGGGGTGTGGCCATCGTTTACACGGAGCTCTTCCGCAATACGCCCCTCACGCTGGTGTTGTTCGGTACCGCGTTCGTGCTCCCGTTCCTCGGTGTGCGTTTCCCGGGTCTCGACGCGCAGGCGAGCTTCTTCGTGCTCGCGTGCATCGGTTTGACCGTCTACACGACGCCCTTCATCGCGGAGGCCATCCGCTCGGGTATCAACGGCATCCCCGTCGGTCAGGCGGAGGCGGCCCGCAGCATCGGTCTCGGGTTCGGCCAGACGCTCTGGTTCATCGTGCTGCCGCAGGCGGTGCGGATGGTGATCCCGCCGATCATCAACGTGCTCATCGCCCTCACCAAGAACACTTCGGTCGCCGGCGGCTTCTTCGTGATCGAGCTCTTCGCCACGTCCCGCGCGGTCATCAATCTGCGGGGCGACGCGGTCATCGCGATCCTGCTCACGGTTGCGGCGTTCTACCTGGTGGTGACCGTGACGCTCGGACTCATCGCGTCGGCCGTCGAGAAGCGAGTGGCGGTGCTGCGATGAGCAACGTGCTCTACGACGCGCCCGGCCCCCGCGCCCGTCGCCGGTCCCTCATCATCTCCGTCGTCGTCATCCTCGCGGTCGCGGCCCTCGTCACCTGGCTCGTGATCCAGTTCGTCAGCCCGCGTGTGACATCGATCGGATCGACGCAGCCGCCCCTCAGCGATCCATCGCGGTGGGACATCTTCAATGACCGCGCCGTATGGCGCGACATCCTGGGCGGCGTCGTCAACACGCTGAAGATGGCGGGAGCGGGAGCCGTCGGCGCGATCGTCATCGGCGTGCTCTTCTCCTTCCTGCGGACGGCGCGGACGGCGTGGATCCGCGTGCCGTCGACGGTCGTCCTCGAGTTCTTCCGCGGCATGCCGGTGCTGCTGATGATGCTGTTCATCCTCCTGGTGTTCTCCACCGAGGCGTACTGGGCGGGGGCGTGGGCGCTCGCGGTGTACAACGGGGCGATCATCGGGGAGATCCTGCGTGCGGGGGTGGCTGCGCTTCCGCGCGGCCAGCGCGAGGCGGGACTCACCATCGGTCTCACCCCGCTGGCGACACGTTTCCTCATCGAGTTCCCTCAGGCCGTGCGTAACATGCTGCCGATCATCATCGCCCAGCTCGTCGTCCTCCTGAAGGACACCGCTCTCGCGTACGTGATCGCCTACGACGAACTGCTCGACACGATGCTGCGGGGGATGCGCGCCTACTACGGCGACCGCTACATGTTCTCGCTGTTCCTGGTCTGCCTCGTGATCTACCTGGCGATGAACCTGCTGCTCTCCACGATCGCGCGTCTCGTCGCACGTCGCGTGCGACCCGGAGCGGGGGCGGCCCGCATCCCGCGCCGGGGGAAGGTGTTCGACACAGCGCTCGCGACGGCGCAGTCCGAACCGAGCCGCCCGGACAGCGCACGAACCTGAGCGGAGGGCGCACTCCGCGCCGATAGACTCGATCCTCGTGTCGACCCCCAGCCCCATCACCGAGAGCGCGGTCGCTGACGCGACCGCTGCGGCGCTCGCCGCGATCGGCGAGGCGAGCGATTCGGCGAGCCTGAAGGCCGCCCGTTCTGCCCACGCCGGAGAGTCCTCGCCGCTCGCCCTGCTGAACGCCGCCATCCGCGATCTCCCCGGAGACCAGAAGGCCGCCGCCGGCAAGCTGGTCGGCCAGGCCCGCGCGCAGGTGAACCAGGCGCTCGCCGCCGCCGACGAGCGTGTGCTCGTCGCCGAGGAGCAGCAGCGCCTCGTGGCCGAGGCTGTGGATGTCACGGCGGTGCCGTTGCGCACCACCCGCGGAGCCCGGCATCCGCTCTCCCTCCTCATGGAGGAGATGAGCGACCTGTTCGTCGCCATGGGTTGGGAGATCGGCGAGGGTCCCGAGCTCGAGCACGAGTGGTTCAACTTCGACGCCCTCAACTTCGACGAAGACCACCCGGCCCGCGCCATGCAGGACACCTTCTTCGTCGAGCCGGCGGAGCGCCACCTGGTGATGCGCACCCACACCAGCCCGGTGCAGATCCGGTCGCTGCTGTCGCGTCCGCTTCCCGTGTACGTGGCCGCCGTCGGCCGCGTGTACCGCACCGACGAACTCGATGCGACGCACACCCCCGTCTTCCACCAGATCGAGGGCATCGCCATCGACAAGGGCCTCACGATGGCGCACCTGCGCGGAACCCTCGAGCACCTGGCGCGCGCCATGTTCGGCGAGGGTGCGCAGATCCGCCTGCGCCCCAACTACTTCCCGTTCACCGAGCCGAGCGCCGAGATGGATGTCTGGCAGCCGAACGCCAAGGGCGGCGCGCGCTGGGTCGAGTGGGGCGGATGCGGCATGGTGAACCCGAACGTGTTGCGCTCCGCGGGCATCGACCCCGACGAGTACCAGGGCTTCGCTTTCGGCATGGGCATCGAGCGCACCCTGCAGTTCCGCAACGAGATGAACGACATGCGCGACATGGTCGAGGGCGATGTTCGCTTCTCGCAGCAGTTCGGGATGGTGGTGTGATGCGCGTCCCGATCAGTTGGCTGGGCGAATGGGTCGACCTTCCGGAGGATGTGACTCTCGAGCACCTGCACGCGGCGCTCGTGAAGGTGGGGCTCGAGGAGGAGGACGTCCACGGGTCGCCGCTCACCGGGCCGATCGTCGTGGGTCAGGTGCTCTCGGTCGAGCCGGAGCCGCAGTCCAACGGCAAGACCATCAACTGGTGCCAGGTGGATGTCGGGGAGTCCGAGCCGCGTGGCATCGTCTGCGGCGCCCACAACTTCTCGGCCGGCGACAAGGTCGTGGTCACCCTCCCGGGCGCCGTGCTGCCCGGGCCGTTCCCGATCGCCGCACGTAAGACCTACGGTCATGTCTCCGACGGCATGATCGCCTCCACCCGCGAGTTGGGTATGGGCGACGAGCACGACGGCATCCTGCGGCTCGCGGAGCTGGGGCTCGACCCGGCGCCCGGCACGGATGCGATCGCGTTGCTCGGGCTCGATGACGCCGCCGTCGAGGTGAACGTCACCCCGGATCGCGGCTACGCCTTCTCCATCCGCGGCATCGCCCGCGAGTACTCGCACTCCACGGGTGCCACCTTCCGCGACCCGGCGGCGGCGGTCACCCCCGTCCCGGCGAGCGGATACCCGCTCGTCGTGGGCGACTCCGCTCCGGTCCGCGGGCGCAACGGCTGCTCAGTGTTCTCGGTGCGCGTCGTGCGCGGCATCGACCCGACCCGCCCCACGCCCCCGTGGATGGTGTCGCGGCTGCGGCTCGCCGGCATCCGCTCGGTGTCGCTCACGGTCGACATCTCCAACTACGTGATGCTCGAACTCGGCGCGCCCAACCACGCCTACGACCTCGCGAAGGTCGACGCGGGCGGGCTGATCGTGCGCCGCGCGGTGGCGGGCGAGACGCTCGAGACCCTCGACGGCAAGCTGCGCACGCTCGATCCCGCCGACCTGCTCGTCGCCGACGCGGTGCGCCCGCTCGGCCTCGCGGGCGTCATGGGCGGCGCGTACAGCGAGATCTCCGACACCACCACCGACGTGCTCATCGAGGCGGCCATCTGGGATCCGGTGACGATCGCGCGCACCGTCCGCCGGCACAAGCTGCCGAGCGAGGCGGCGAAGCGTTACGAGCGCGGCGTCGACCCGAAGATGTCGGCCGCCTCTGTGACGCGCGTCGCCGAGCTGCTGGTGGAGCTCGCCGGGGGCACCCTCGACGAGCTGGGCGCGAACTTCGACGAGTCC
Organism: Actinomycetes bacterium; assembly: GCA_023386365.1. Classification (GTDB taxonomy): domain Bacteria; phylum Actinomycetota; class Actinomycetes; order Actinomycetales; family Microbacteriaceae; genus Homoserinibacter. The sequence goes on from JAEWJX010000122.1 coordinate 3,940, forward strand.
GTGCCGCTCGCACCCATCCGGCTTCCCCTCGACCGTGCCGCATCCGTGATCGGTGTCGAGTACACCCGCGACGAGGTCGTGGGCACGCTCGAGCTGATCGGTGCCGAGGTCGTCGTCGACGGCGACGTCGCCACGGTGACGCCCCCCGGTTGGCGCCCCGACCTGGTCGACGACGTGTCGCTCGTCGAAGAGGTGGCCCGCATCACCGGATACGACCGCATCCCGGCCGAACTTCCGATCGCTCCCGCGGGGCGCGGCCTCACCCACTCGCAGGCGGCCCGCCGTCGGGTGGCGCAGACTCTCGCCGCCTCCGGGTCGACCGAGGTACTCGCGTACCCGTTCGTGTCGGATGCGGTGGCCGAGCGTTTCGAGCCCGGCGCGCCGTCGGTGCGGTTGCAGAACGCGCTCGACGCGAACGTGTCGCTGCTGCGCCGCACCCTGCTGCCGGGCCTTGTCGAGATCGCGCACCGCAACCTCGCGCGCGGCCTCACCGATCTCGCGCTCTTCGAGCTGGGAACGGTGTTCCGCCCCGACGCGGGTGTCACCTACGGCACCGATTTCATCCCGCTGGGTGCCGAACGCCCCGGTGACGACACCCTCGAGCGTCTTGGCGCCGGCATCCCGCCGCAGTCGCGTCGCGTCGCCGGTGTCTTCCTCGGTGATGTCTCGCCCAAGCAGCCCGGTGCCGCCGCTGTGCCCGCGGGACTCGCCGACGCGCTCGATGCGGTGCAGCACGTCGCGCTCGCGGTCGGTGTCGACATCCGCCCGGTGCAGGGCGCGCATCCGGCGTTCCACCCGGGGCGCACGGCCGAGTTGCGCGCGGGGGAAACCGTCGTCGGTGTCGCTGGCGAACTGCTCCCGTCGTTGGCCCAGGAGTCCGACCTGCCGCGCGTGGTCGCCGCCTTCGAGCTCGATCTCGATGTGCTGATCGAGCTCGGCGACCGGGACCGTGCGGCGACCCCGATCGGCACGCTCCCGGCTGCGACGCAGGACCTCTCGCTCGTGGTCGATGCGACCGTCCCCGCCGGCGAGGTGCGCGATGCACTGCTGTCGGGCGCGGGCGACCTGCTGGAAAGCATCCGGCTCGTCGACGACTACCGCGGCCAGGGGGTGCCTGACGGCGCCAAGTCGCTGACGTTCGCCTTGCGTTTCCGTGCGTCGGATCGCACCCTCACGGCCGCCGAAGCCACGGAGGCGAAGCTGGCGGGCCTCGCGGTCGCCGCCGAGCGGTTCGGCGCCACCCTGCGCGAGTAGGGGGCGGCGCTACCGCGAGCCGCCCCCTAGCAGCCCGCCGAGCATCCCACCCAGCAGGTCGCCCAGTCCGCCCTGCCCGCCGGACGACGACTTCTGCCCGAAGAACTTGTCGGCGACCCACGCCAGTACGATCGGTGCGACGATCGGCAGCACCTTCTGGATGAGGTCGCCCGTTACGGCGGCCCGCGGTGAGGCGTCGGCGAGCGTGGCGGCCACCTGGTCGGTGTTCGATCCGAACACGTGGCCGACGATCTTCGCGCCGTCGGTCGTGTCGACCTCGTCAACGCTCCGCAGGCGCGGGCGGTCCGAGTGGCCCGCGAGGGCCTTCTCGAGCGAAGCCGCTCCGGCCGGGTCGTGGGCGTTCGCCTCGAGCCCACCCACCAGGCCGGGGAGCACCTTCCGCACGGCATCCGAGGCGGTGTCCTCATCCACGCCCAGCGTGCGCGCGATGTCCGCGACGGGGATCCGTTCGAGCAGTTCGTCGTAGTCGGTCATGGGCCGGTCCTCTCCCTCGAGTCGCTTCATCCATGGTGCCTCCGCGGGTACTAGATTCACCAGCATCAGCACGGGAGGACCCCATGGAACTCACACAGCTCCACGATCTCGACATGCACGACGCGCCGGCGCTTCGTGAGGCGGGGCGTGCGCGCCGTGCCGAGGTGCCGCGGTCGTCGCACGCCGAGTTCCACCCGGCGAGTTCACGGGATCCGCTCGGCATCATCGAGGCGCAGAACGCGGGGCGCCTTCAGGAGCTACTGGGGCTGCGCACCGAACGGATGCGGCACAGCCCGTTCGCGTTCTACCGCGGCACCGCCGCGATCCAGGCGGCCGACCTCGGGCCCGAGACCGCCACCGGCGCCCGCGTGGTGATCAGTGGCGACGCCCACATCTCGAACTTCGGCTTCTATCGGTCGCCCCAGCGCACGCTCGTGTTCGACATGAACGACTTCGACGAGGCGGCGGTGGCGCCGTGGGAGTGGGATGTGAAGCGTCTGATCGCGAGCGTCGTGGTGGCGGCGCGGGCGCGGGGTGTCTCGGATGCGGTCGCGGAGGCGATGGCGGCCGACGCGGCGGCGACCTACCGTGACGGCATCCGTCAGTTCGACGCCATGCCGGCGACCGAGCGTTTCTACCGGCGCGTCGACCTGGACGACGATCGAGCGCAGGTTCCGCCGAGTCTGGTCGAGGTGGTTCGTGATGCGCGGAGGGCGGCGAAGAAGCGCACGTCGTCGCGGGTCGTCGACCGGGTGACCGAGTTCGATGCCGACGGCGTGCGGAGGTTCATCGAGGCGCCGCCCGTGATGACCCATGTGCTGCAGGAGCAGCGCGACGCGGTGGGTCGCCTCTTCGAGGAGTACCTGCTGACGACGCGCGCCGACGTCGCCCTGCTGTTCTCGCACTACCGCATCGACGACATCGTGCGACGCGTGGTGGGCGTGGGCAGCGTCGGCACCCGGTGCTACGTGCTGGTGCTCTCGGGGCCGGATGGCGAGCCGCTCGTCATGCAGGTGAAGGAGGCGGGGGCGGCGGTCGCGAACAGCCACGGCGGGATGCCGGGAACCGATCTTCCGGGAATGCGCGAGGAGCGCTCGCTCGCCGAACCCGGCTACCGCGTCGTCAGCGGGCAGCGCATCCTGCAGGCGGTCTCCGATCCGTTCCTCGGTTACCTCGAGAACAACGGTCGCGCCTTCTACGTTCGTCAATTCCGTGACGGCAACTCCTCGGTGGAGGTCGAGTCGCTCGCCGAGGACGGCTTCCGCTGGTATGCACGCGTGTGCGGCTGGGTGCTGGCGCGCGGTCACGCGCAGAGCCCTGCGTTGCCGTTCATCGCCGGGTACCTCGGCCAGAGCGATGCGTTCGATCGCGCCGTCGCCCGCTGGGGGGTCGCGTACGCCGACCAGGCGGAGGCGGATCACGCGGCCTTCGACCAGGCCGCCCGCGACGGCAGGTTCCCGACCGACTGAGCGATTCTGCTAGCCTCGTCCGCATGGGTCAGCGGGTCACGTTCGAGAGCGCAGCGCTCCGTCGTGTCCGCCGCGTGCGCCGAATCTCGGCGACGTCGCGCCGCTGACACCCGTTCAGCCGTTCACGTGACGTCGCCGCTCCGGCACTGTCCCGTCGAACCCTAAGGTTGAATCCATGCCCATCTCCGTCGCTGTCGCGGGTGCGAGCGGATACGCGGGGGGCGAGTTGCTCCGGCTCCTCGCGAACCACCCCGAGTTCGAGATCCGCACCGTCACCGCACATCAGAACGCCGGCCAGCCGCTCTCGGCCGTGCACCCCCACCTCACGAGCCTGCGCGATCTGGTGCTCCAGCCGACGGAGCCGGCGGTTCTCGCCGAGGCCGACGTCGTCTTCCTCGCGCTGCCGCACGGCGCATCCGGGGCGATCACGGCGCAGTTGCCCGACGACATCCTCGTCGTCGACTGCGGCGCCGATCACCGGCTGACCGACGAGTCCGCCTGGGCGGCCTTCTACGGCGGCGTGTACCACGGCGCCTGGACCTACGGGCTGCCCGAGCTGCTGCTCGACGGTGGCCCGGCGAAGCAGCGCGACACCCTCGCGGGTGCCTCGCGGATCGCGGTCCCCGGCTGCAACGTCACCGCCATCACCCTGGGGCTCGCCCCCGGTGTCGCCGCCGGCGTGATCGAGCCGCACGACCTCGTGTCGGTGCTCGCCGTGGGCACCTCCGGAGCGGGCAAGTCGCTGCGCACCGATCTGCTGGCGAGCGAGATCGCCGGATCGGCGTCGGCGTATGCGGTCGGGGGAACCCATCGGCACACGCCCGAGATCATCCAGAACCTGCAGGCAGCCGGGGGTACCGGGGTGAGCATCTCGTTCACCCCGATGCTGGTGCCGATGTCACGGGGCATCCTCGCGACGTCGACCGCGCGCCTCGCCCCGGGTGTCTCCGCCCGCGACGTGCGCGACGCGTGGGAGAGCGCCTATGCCGACGAGACCTTCGTGCACGTGCTCCCCGACGGCACGTTCCCGCGGTCGGGTGACACGACCGGCGCCAACACGGCGCTCATGGGTCTCGCGGTCGACGAGAACGCCGGACGCGTCGTCGTGGTCTCGGCGATCGACAACCTCGTGAAGGGCACCGCCGGTGCCGCCATACAGTCCACCAACCTCGCGCTCGGGCTGCCTGAGACCGCGGGACTTCCCGTGAACGGAGTCGCCCCGTGACCGTCACCGCCGCATCCGGGTTCACCGCGGCGGGTGTCGCCGCGGGACTGAAGGGCTTCGACAAGCTCGACCTCGCCCTCGTCGTCAACGAGGGGCCGCTGCGCAGCGCCGCCGCCGTCTTCACCAGCAACCGGGCGAAGGCGAACCCCATCATCTGGTCGCAGCAGGTCATCGCCGACGGCACGGCCAGCGCCATCGTGCTCAACTCGGGCGGCGCGAACTGCTTCACCGGGGCACAGGGCTTCCAGACCACCCACGCGACGGCCGAGACCGTCGCGGAGGCGCTGGGGGTGTCCGCGGGCGACGTTCTCGTCTGCTCGACCGGTCTCATCGGCGAGCAGCTCGACCGCGAGAAGTTGCTCGCGGGGGCCCACCACGCGGCGGTCCGGCGCGACGATCGCGGGGGAGACGACGCCGCGCGCGCCATCATGACCACCGACTCCAAGCCGAAGACCGCCGTGGTCCGCCGGGGGGACTACACGATCGGCGGGATGGCGAAGGGCGCCGGCATGCTGGCGCCGGGCCTCGCCACGATGCTCGTCGTCCTCACCACCGACGCCGTGCTCATGCCCGATGACCTCGACACCGCCCTGCGGCAGGCCACCCGGGTCACCTTCGATCGCCTCGACTCCGACGGCTGCATGTCGACCAACGATCAGGTCACCCTGCTGGCGAGCGGCGCATCCGGCGTCGAGCCCGACCGGGCCGAGTTCGCGGTGGCCCTCACCGAACTGTGCATGGATCTCGCATTCCAGCTCCAGGGGGACGCCGAGGGCGCAAGCCACGACATCGTCATCGAGGTGATGAGCGCCGCAACCGAGGATGACGCCGTCGAGGTGGGGCGCGCGATCGCCCGCAACAACCTGTTCAAGGCGGCGGTGTTCGGCAACGACCCCAACTGGGGGCGGGTGCTCGCCGCGATCGGCACCACGGGCGCCGCGTTCGATCCGTACGACGTCGACGTGAGCATGAACGGCGTGCGGGTGTGCTCGAAGGGCGGCCCCGACCGTCCGCGTACCGACGTCGACCTGCGTCCCCGGCAGTTGTTGCTCCAGCTGGAGCTCAACGCCGGCCATGCGGCGGCCACGATCCTCACCAACGACCTCACGCACGACTACGTCCACGAGAACAGCGCCTACTCCTCATGACCGATGCCACACCCCTCGACGAGCTGGATCCGCGCACCGCGGATGCGGCGGTCAAAGCCGACACCCTCATCCAGAGCCTTCCCTGGCTGCTGCAGTTCGCCGGACGCATCGTCGTGGTGAAGTTCGGCGGCAACGCGATGGTCGACGCCGAACTGCAGCGCGCCTTCGCGCAGGACATGGTGTACCTGCGCTCGGTGGGCCTCAAGCCGGTGGTGGTGCACGGCGGTGGCCCGCAGATCTCGGCGATGCTCGACCGGTTGGGCATCCCCAGCGAGTTCCGCGGCGGGTACCGCGTCACGACGCCCGAGGCGATGGAGGTCGTGCGGATGGTGCTCACCGGTCAGGTGAGCCGGGAGCTGGTGACGCTCATCAACCAGCACGGCCCGCTGGCCTCCGCCATCTCCGGTGAGGACGCGGGGCTGTTCCAGGGGCGTCGGCGCGGAGCGCTCGTCGACGGTGAGACGGTCGACATCGGGCTCGTCGGCGACGTGGTCGGGGTGGATGCGGCGGCCGTGATCGCGGAGATCGACGCGGGGCGCATCCCCGTCGTCTCCTCGATCGCCCCCGACCTCGACGTGCCGGGCCAGTCGTTGAACGTCAACGCCGACTCCGCCGCTGCGGCGCTCGCCGTGGCGCTGGGCGCCGAGAAGCTGGTGGTCCTCACGGATGTGGCGGGGCTCTACCGCGACTGGCCGAACCGGGATTCGCTGGTCTCGCAGATCACCCGCGATGAGCTCGCCGACCTGCTGCCGTCGCTGGAGTCGGGCATGATCCCGAAGATGGCGGCCTGCCTCGAAGCGGTCGACGGGGGTGTGCCGAAGGCGGCCATCATCGACGGGCGGCGGCCCCACTCGATCCTGCTCGAGATCTTCACCGACGCCGGGATCGGCACGGAGGTGGTGCCGGCATGATGATCGAGACGACCGTCACCAACGGCTATCAGGAGCTGTTCGCGCGGGTCATGATGAAGTCCGCGCCTGCACCGCTCGCGGTGCTCGAACGTGGCGAAGGCACCCGCGTGTGGGATGTCGAGGGGAACGACTACCTCGACTTCCTCGCCGGGATCGCCGTGAACTCGCTCGGCCACGCGCATCCGGCGTTCGTGGAGGCGGTGAGCCGCCAGGCGGGCGCCGTCGCGCACGTCTCGAACTACTTCGCGACCCCGCCGCAGCTCGAACTCGCCGACCGGCTCACCCGGCTGAGCGGTGGCGACCGGGTGTTCCTCTGCAACTCGGGCGCCGAGGCGATCGAGGCGGCGGTCAAGCTGGCTCGCCTCACCGGCAGGCCGCGCATCCTCGCCCTCGAGAACGCGTTCCACGGCCGCACGATGGGCTCCCTGAGCCTCACCGGCAAGCCGGCGCTACGCGGCCCGTTCGAGCCGCTGCTGCCGGGTGTCGCCCACATCCCGTCGACCATCGAGGCCCTTGAGGCGGAGCTGGTGGCGGGCGACGTCGCGGCGCTCGTGCTCGAGCCCATCAAGGGCGAGGCCGGCGTGGTCGAGCTTCCAGAGGGCTACCTGGTGGCGGCGCGGGAACTGACGGCGCGCCACGGCACCCTCCTCATCCTCGACGAGATCCAGACGGGCGCAGGCCGCACGGGCGACTGGTTCGCTTTCCAGCACGAGGGCATCGTCCCGGATGCGGTGGCGCTCGCGAAGGGCATCGGCGGGGGCTTCCCCATCGGCGCCCTCATCACCTTCGGTGCGGCGTCGCAGCTCTTCGGGCCCGGGCATCACGGGTCTACCTTCGGCGGAAACCCTCTGGCGGCGGCGGTCGCGAATGCGGTGCTGGGCGAGATCGAGCGGGCCGACCTGGTGGCGAACGCACGCGCCCGCGGCGCCGAACTGCGCGCCCGCATCCAGCTGCTCGGCTCGCCGCTCGTCACCGACATCCAGGGCCGCGGGCTGCTGCTCGGCATCGGTCTGGCCGAGCCGGTCGCCGGCATCGTCGCCCGCCGAGCACTCGACGCGGGCCTCATCATCAACGCGGCGAACGAGAACCGCATCCGCCTCGCGCCGCCCCTCATCGTCGGCGACGACGACCTGCACGAGTTCACGCGCAAGTTCGCCGACGCCCTCACCATCCCTCACACCGACCCGGGAGACACCCCATGACCCGCCACTTCCTCCGCGACGACGACCTGACCCCCGCCGAGCAGGCGGAAGTCCTCGACCTGGCCGAGGCGATCAAGGCCGACCGCTGGGGTCGCACGCCCCTCGCGGGCCCGCAGACGGTCGCGGTGATCTTCGACAAGTCCTCCACCCGCACCCGCGTGAGCTTCGCGGTGGGCATCGCCGACCTCGGCGGCAGCCCGCTGATCATCTCGACCGCCAACAGCCAGCTCGGCGGCAAGGAGACCCCGTCCGACACGGCGCGGGTGCTCGAGCGCATGGTGTCGGCAATCGTGTGGCGCACGTACGCGCAGTCCGGTCTCGAGGAGATGGCGGCGGGTACCCGCGTGCCCGTCGTCAACGCGCTGTCGGACGACTTCCACCCCTGCCAGCTTCTCGCCGATCTGCTCACCATCCGGGAGCACAAGGGCGAGCTGGCGGGCCTCACCGTCACCTTCCTCGGCGACGGCGCGAGCAACATGGCCCACAGCTACCTGCTGGCGGGCGCGACCGCCGGCATGCATGTGCGCGTGGCGTCTCCAGCGGAGTTCAGCCCTGCGGATGCCGTGGTCGCGGATGCCGACCGCCGCGCCGCGGAGACGGGCGGTTCGGTGACGCTGTTCACCGATCCGGTGGAGGCGGTCGCGGGTGCCGATGTGGTCGTCACCGACACCTGGGTATCGATGGGCAAGGAGGAGGAGAAGGCGCACCGCGTCGCCACCTTCGGGGCATACCAGGTCACCGAGGAGCTCATCGCGACCGCGAAGGCGGATGCCGTCTTCCTGCACTGCCTCCCGGCCGACCGCGGCTACGAGGTGGCCGCGAGCGTCATCGACGGCCGGCAGAGCGTGATCTGGGATGAGGCGGAGAACCGCCTGCACGCCCAGAAGGCGCTGCTGGTGTGGTTGCTGGAGCGTGCGGCCGGCTGAGCCGCGCCCGGCTCAGTAGCCGGTGCTCGAGTACTCGTTGAGCAGGTTCGGGTCGCTCATGACGACCGCGAACAGCGAACCCCAGAAGATGATCGCCGCGATGACGCCCGCCGCGAGCGGCACGTAGAACGCGATCTTCTTCTTCACGAGCAGCAGGATCGACAGGCCGAGCGCCAGAAGGTAGAGCACCACATGGCTGATCGTGATGATCGCGCCGGCGGAACCCGCATCTCCCGAGAAGCCGCTGAAGCCCTGCTGACGGAAGGCTTCGTCGAGCAGCTCCGGCTGGCTGAAGATCCAGGCATACAGCAGCGCGAAGGCGAGCCCGCCGAGTCCCATCACGAGGAACACGATCGTGAGCACCACATCCCAGGTGCGCCGACGAGGCACGGGGGTGGCGCCGAATCCGGGCTGACCGTACACGGGCTGCGGGGAGGCGGGCTGGCCGTACCCGGCCTGCGGGGCGTAGCCCGGCTGACCGTACCCGGGCTGCGCAGGGTGGCCGTAGGCGGCCTGACCGTAGCCGGGCTGCGCGGGCTGGCCGTAGCCGCCGGGCGCGGTGGGGAACGTGGGGGCCGCCGGGTATCCGGGGGCCGCGGGTGCCGCGGCGGGAGCCGCAGGAACCTCGGGGGTGGCCTGGGCGCCCGTCTCGACGGGGGCGAATTCGCCGTACTTCGGTGCGGGCTGGGCGGCCTCGGGTGAGGTCGGAACGGGCGGGACGGACGGCGAGTTCGGCTCGGACATGGGGACACCCTAGCCGTCCGAGTCGACTTCTAGACTGGACACGACACGAGGAGATCAGAACCGATGGCTGAAGGCCCCACCGACCCCGGGACCACGCACGACGGCGCCGCGACGGCGGGAGGCTCGAGCCTCTGGGGAGGTCGTTTCGCCGACGGCCCGTCTCCCGAGCTTGTGGAGTTGAGCCGCTCCACGCACTTCGACTGGACGCTCGCGCCCTATGACCTCCAGGGCTCCCGCGCCCACGCCCGCGCGTTGGCGGCGGCCGGTTTCCTCGACGAGGCGGAGCTGGCCCGCATGCTCGAGGGGATCGACGTGATCGACCGCGGTATCCGCGACGGCGTCATCCGGCCGCTGCCCGAAGACGAGGACGTGCACTTCGCGCTCGAGCGTGAACTCGTCGCCACCGTGGGCGCCGAGCTGGGCGGCAAGCTGCGCGCCGGACGCAGTCGCAACGACCAGATCGCCACCCTCGTGCGCCTCTACCTGCTCGACCACGCGCAGCGCATCGGGCACCTCGTGGTGCAGCTCGTCGACGCGCTCGCGTCGCAGGCGGCCGCGCATCCGGATGCGGTGATGCCGGGCCGCACGCACCTGCAGCACGCGCAGCCGATTCTCCTGTCGCACCACCTGCTGGCGCACGCCTGGCCGCTCGTGCGCGACCTGGAGCGCCTGCGCGACTGGCGGGTGCGTGCCACCGAGTCGCCCTACGGTGCGGGCGCCGTCGCGGGGGGTGCGCTGGGTCTCGACCCGGTGCCGATCGCCGCCGAACTCGGCCTCTCGCATCCGATGCCCAACTCGATCGACGCCACCGCCAGCCGCGACGCCGTCGCCGAATTCGCCTACATCGCCGCGCAGGTGGGTATCGACGTGTCGCGGCTCGCCGAGGAGATCATCATCTGGAACACCCGCGAGTTCGGGTTCGTGCGCCTGCACGACGGGTTCTCGACCGGATCCTCGATCATGCCGCAGAAGAAGAACCCCGACATCGCCGAGTTGGCGCGCGGCAAGTCCGGTCGTCTCATCGGCAACCTCACGGGTCTCTTGGCCACGTTGAAGGCGCAGCCGTTGGCGTACAACCGCGACCTTCAGGAGGACAAGGAGCCGGTGTTCGACTCGGTGGCTCAGCTCGAGTTGTTGCTGCCCGCGATGGCCGGGCTGGTCGCGACACTGCGTTTCGACGTCGACAGGATGGCCGAACTCGCCCCGCTCGGCTACACGCTCCCCACCGATATCGCCGAGTGGCTGGTGCGAAGGGGAGTGCCGTTTCGGGTGGCGCACGAAGCCGCCGGTGCGGCCGTGCGCGCAGCAGAAGCGCGCGGAGTCGGGCTGGAAGACCTCGAGGATGCCGAGCTGGCAGGCATCCATCCCGAGCTCACCGCTGACGTGCGCGAGGTGTTGACGGTGGATGGTTCGGTGAACGCTCGTGACGCCCGTGGCGGCACCGCGCCGATCCAGGTGGCCAGACAGCTCGGGGTCGTTTCGGACACCGCCGATACGCTGCGGGCGCGGCTGCGGAATTAGCCATTAGCATTGCCCACCATGGAGGGCCACCCCGCCGCGCCTGTGCAGCGACGCAGTCGATGGAGCGACTGGTTCGCGCGACTGACCGCTCCGCAGACGCGACGCGTGGCGCTTCTGCTCGTGCTCGTGGCCACCGCGGCCTTCGGTGGCCTGGACACCGTCAACAAGCAGGTCACCCCGTTCAAGCCCGGTGAAGATTTCAGCGACGGCGAATTCACCGTCACCGTCGAGCGGGCCAGGCTGGTCGACGAACTGAAAGGAACGTACGGCTCTGCCAAGCAGGGGATGAAATACCTCGGTGTGGTTGCGACACTGCGCAATGACGGCACGGTGCCGGGTCGGCTTCGCGACCAGCTGGATCTGCGCGGTGTGCCCGACGCGGAGTTCTTCGGCACCTTCCGCTTTCGCGACGGATCGGCGATCCAGACGCTCGGGCCCGGCCTCACCGAACAACTCGTGTTCTCCTGGCAGTTGCCCGATGCGGTTGCCGAGTCCCTCGACCAGGTGACGATCCGCGTGTGGAAGAAGACCTATACACAGTTGAAGGTCACCTACGGCGGCAACGAATGGATCGACACCGACAACTACGGCGAGATCGTCGTGCCCGTCAAGGGG